>OMZU01000056.1 GCA_900315605.1 uncultured Eubacteriales bacterium
CATGGTTGCGGACGGCAGAGAAAAGTTGAACCAAAAAATATCTGAGATAGAATCCGACCTTTCGGAAAAGGGCTGGGAAGCGGATTGCTTTGTGGAAGTGACCTCAATCGTTATCGTTGCCAAAGGCGATACAGAATTAAAAACCAACGGCGTTGAGGGAGTCAATATGTCCCCGGATGAATATATGTATCTGGAAGGCACCGCGCCGCAGAACAAAAACGAGATAGCCATGTCATATGTTGTTGCCGACAGATTAGGCGTATCGATCGGCGATACCGTAACGGTAAAAACGCTTGACAGCGAAACGGAATGTATGATCACGGCTGTTTACCAAACGATGATGGACTTGGGCAATAACATTCGACTGTATCCGGGAAAGACCAAAAGCTTTCAAAAACTTGTCTACTTAAACGAATTTCAGATACGTTTTCACGACGCTCCAAGCTCCGCCGAGATCGAGAAAAGAATAGAAGCGATCAAAGAAATGTACCCCGACAACAAGGTGATGAACGCAGGCGACTATGTGGATTACTGCGTCGGCGGCGTCGGCGGAACAATTGACGGAGTAACAGGCTTGCTGTTTCCGGTCATCATTTTGATCGATATTTTAGTCGCGGTGCTGATGGAAAAATCCTTCCTTACCAAGGAACGCGGCGAGATCGCCATGCTAAAGGCGATCGGATTCAAGAACCACTCGATAATCCTTTGGCAGACAGTTAGGATCGCAATTGTAATGATCGTCGCTGTTTTGCTCTCGGTCGCGCTCGCCGACCCTATCGGCAAGTTTACGACGGGCGGCGTATTCAAAATGATGGGCGCTAAAAACATTATCTTTGATATGGATATATTAAAAACCTTCGTTATCTATCCGGCGATCGTGCTTGCGACGACTGTGTTCAGCGTATTTTTGACCGCGCTTTCGATCCGCAAGGTAAATTCAAATGAAATCAATTCTGTAGAATAGGAGCATCATCATGGCTAAAATCATTGAAGTGAAAGACCTTTGTAAAACATATATCACCAACAAAAGACAAAACAACGTGCTGCGCAATGTCAACTTTTCGGTTGAAGAGGGCGAGATGGTCGCGGTAATGGGACCCTCCGGCTCCGGAAAATCCACCCTGCTCTACACCGTTTCGGGCATGGACAGCATGACGGCAGGCAAGGTTTTGTTTAACGGAAAGGATATTTCCAAACTAAAGCCAAACGAGCTTGCTGCGCTGCGGCTCGACGAAATGGGCTTTATCTTTCAGCAGATGTATATGCTCAAAAACCTGAGCGTGCTCGATAACATCATTCTTCCTGCGCGTCAGTCAAAGGCAAACACACTTTCCGCAAATGAAAAGTATGAGCGCGGCAAGGAGCTTATGCGCAGGCTCGGCATCATCGAGATCGCCGACAACGACATCAACGAGGTTTCGGGCGGTCAGCTCCAGCGTGCGTGCATCTGCCGCAGTATTATCAACGATCCAAAGATGATCTTTGCCGACGAGCCGACAGGCGCGCTCAACCGCCAAAGCTCCAACGAGGTGATGAACGAGCTGTGCAAGATCAACGCGGACGGCACGACGATTATGCTCGTCACCCACGATGCAAAGGTAGCCGCAAAATGCTCAAGGGTGATGTATATTGTTGACGGAAACATTCAGGGAGAGTATAATTTAGACGGAACGGACGAAAGAACAAAGGAACGCGCCCTTAACAACTGGCTGTTGGAGCAGGGCTGGTAAGTATGAGTGTGGAATGTGGAGTTTGGAGTTTGGAGTTATTGATTTGGAGGTTGCGTGAATGAATCAGGAAAACACGATTAAAAGCAAGAGTAGAAAACTTGCGGTCAGAATTGTAAACTTATATAAGTAACTAACGTCGGAAAAACGCGAATATGTTATGTCTAAGCAAATTTTAAAAGAAATATAAATCGGAGCGGAGCGACCCTTCACTCCAAACTCCACACTTCACACTCCACACTAATAAAAACTCTAATACTAAACTCAAATAAAAAATAGACAATCTTTGCGGTCTATTTTCCGCAATACTTCGTTGTCGTCCTTGCAAGGCGACAGCCTTGCGGCGTCCATTAGTATAAGCTGTTAGAAAGGTATTTATTAAATGACTGACATTCTTGTTGTTGAGGATAATTTGGAAATGGCAACGCTTTTATGCGATTTTCTCAAAGCAGAGGGCTATTCCGTGGAGCTTTGCACCGACGGAGAAAGTGCTCTAAAGGCGTTTGCAGAGCACGGCGCAAGGCTGGTGCTTCTCGATATAATGCTGCCGGGGCTTGACGGCTTTGGAGTTTGCCGCAAGCTCCGCGAGACTGCAAACACGCCGATACTCATTGTCAGCGCGAAAACCGAAAAGGACGACAAGCTCAACGGCTTGATCCTGGGTGCAGACGATTATATCGAAAAGCCCTATGATATCGACATTTTGATAGCCAAAATCAAAGGGATTTTCACGCGCAGGTATAATACAGACGTGCTGTCCGACGGATTTCTTAAAATCGACAGGAGCAAACGCCTTGCGTTCAGAGAGGAAACGCCCCTTGACCTTACTCAAAAGGAGTTTGATCTGCTGCTCCTTCTTGCTGAAAATGCAGGCAAAACGCTGAGTAAGGACTATCTGTTCAACCGGATTTGGGGCTTCGACAGCTTTTCCGAGCCGCAAACTCTGACGGTACACATCAAATGGCTGCGTCAGAAAATTGAAGCCAACCCCAAAAAGCCCGAACACATCGTTACCGCTTGGGGAGTCGGCTACCGATATGAGAGGTAAATCATGAAAAGCTTTATCAAATTGGCGGTTGCGGTCATAGCGACCCTCGCGCTGTTTTTTGCCGGGGCAAACATAGTATTGCACAACGAGAGCAAGGGTGACGCAGGTCGCCCTTATCGTGTTGAAGCACAGCGTATCGCCGCGAAGATCGAGAACGGAGAGGATTATTCACTCGACGATTACCGCTATATTACAAACGTTGAAGTTCAGCAAAACGGCTTTGAGGGCGGCGACAGCGATTATCTTGTAAGAGAGATCAACGGCAGGCTCTACCGCTTTGATTATTCCTATCAAACCGATAATGCCGCGGCAATAGTTTCCTTTAACATCTGCTTTGGAATAACGGCGGCGTTTGTCCTTCTTCTGCTCTTGTATCTGTTTATCAGGATCATCCGACCGTTTGAGAAAATCAGCGCATATCCCACTGAGCTTGCAAAAGGAAATCTGACTGCGCCACTAAAGGACAGCAAAAGCAAATATTTCGGAAAATTCCTCTGGGGACTTGATCTTTTGCGTGAGAAGCTTGAAAGACAAAAAACCGCCGAGCTTGCTTTGCAAAAGCAGAACAAAACCATGGTGCTGTCCTTGTCGCACGACATAAAAACACCGCTCGGCGTGATCGAGCTGTACGCAAAAGCACTTGAAAAGGACTTGTACAAGGACGAGAAAAAGAAAAAAGAAATCGCAAAAAGCATCAACTCAAAATGCGAGGAGATCCGCGGCTATGTGAATGATATCGTAAAAGCGTCCGGCGAGGATTTTCTTGATTTTGAGGTCGAAAACGGCGAGTTCTATCTCTCGGAGCTAATGAACAGCATTTGCTCCTTCTACACCGAAAAGCTTGCTTTGCTGAAAATCAACTTTTCTGTTGACAGCTTCTCAGACTGTATTATTTCGGGCGATTTGCAGCGAAGCGTTGAGGTGCTTCAAAACATCATCGAGAACGCTGCCAAATACGGCGACGGAAAAGAGATCTCCATATCCTTTTCAAGAGAAGATGAGTGTCAGCTTGTGCATATCCGCAACAGCGGCTGTACGCTCAGTGAGGACGAGCTGCCGCATATTTTCGACAGCTTTTGGCGCGGCTCTAACGTGGGCTCCAACAGCGGCAGCGGCTTGGGACTTTACATTTGCCGCACGCTGATGCACAGAATGAACGGAGATATTTTTGCTCAGACAGAGGATGGATATATGATCGTTACGGCGGTTTTTGCCGTTTCTTAAATCTGTTTGCTTATGATCTCTATGCGTTTTTATTAGTGTGGAGTTTGGAGTGTGGAGTGTGAAGTTGTTGTCGTGAAGATAGAACAAGTATAAAAAATACGTTTATTCCCGACTTTAATTCAATGGACAATTGACAATTGACAATTTTGGTCGAGAAGAAATTATTTATTTAAAAAATACGTTAATTCCCGACTGTATTATTATTGATTTGATATTTTTTGCCATTAACCGTAGGGTCGCACCCATGTGTGCGACATAACTATAAGCCAACGTTTGTTCCAAGGTCGCACACGCGGGTGCGACCCTACGGAAAAATAATGACAAACAAATATAAATACAGTCGGGAATACACGTATATCATAGATAAATTTTATCTTCCCGACCGAAACTCCACACTCCAAACTCCACACTTCAAACTAAAAAAAGCGATCCGCACACCCAAATTATAATTTGACTTTTTGTGCGTTTTGATTTATCATATATATGAGTATGCTAAACAGCCGCAGGCAGCTTTTGAAAAAAACTGCGCGAGGAAAGTCCGGGCATCACAGAGCAAGGATAACGGCTAACGACCGCCGGGGGCGACCCCAGGGATAGTGCAACAGAAAATTACCGCCTGTTTTTTCAGGCAAGGATGGAAAGGTGAGGTAAGAGCTCACCGGAGGTCAGGAGACTGACCTGCCGTGTAAACCCTATCCGATGCAACACCGTGGAGGGACATTCGCGCTTGCTCGGCGCGTCCCGTGGAGGTGGCACTGAGCAGCTCCGGCAACGGACTGCCAAGATAGATGGCTGTTCACGACAGAACCCGGCTTATCGGCATAGTCAAAAGAAAAATCCCTCAAGGTATTCCTTGGGGGACTTTTTGATGGTAAAACTTTGCCCGGGCATTGCTTATGCCCGAATGAATTTGATTAAATTGTCTAAATCTGAGTTGCTACTTTACGCACTTCATCAACAGTCATATCAAGGTTTTCGGCGATTTCCTCATATGAAAGCTTGCCTTTTTTTATCAGCTTCTTAATGGTTTCCAAAATGCCCTGCTGAACTCCTTGCTGAATACCTTCGTTTCGTTGTTGTAGACCGTATTCTTCAACTGCTTTGCACATATAATCAACTAATTTATCTAAATCTGAGTTGCCACTTTGCGTACTTCATCAACAGTCATATCAAGGTTTTCGGCGATTTCCTCATATGAAAGCTTGCCTTTTTTTATCAGCTTCTTAATGGTTTCTAAAATGCCTTGCTGAACGCCTTGCTGAATACCTTCGTTTCGTTGTTGTAGACCGTATTCTTCAACTGTTTTGCACATATGTTTAAATTTGAGTTGCCACTTTGCGCACTTCATCAACGGTCATATCAAGGTTTTCGGCGATTTCCTCATATGAAAGCTTGCCTTTTTTTATCAGCTTCTTAATGGTTTCCAAAATGCCTTGCTGAACGCCCTTTTGAACGCCTTGCTGAATACCTTGTTGAATGCCTTGCTGAATGCCTTGCTGAATACCTTCGTTTCGTTGTTGTAGACCGTATTCTTCAACTGCTTTGCACATATAATCAACTCCTTCAAGTGTGTTCTTATACTTGTAAGTGATGTCCGCCAACGGCTGACACAGCATATCCTCCGCGCTTTTGCAGACAAAATCATGGATCAGTTTTCCGATCTCCGTTTCAATATCGCTATATGCTCCGTTTACATAAATAATATGCGCACCGTCCCGGAACAGCTCGTTTGTTTCCAAAACAACTCTTTCAACAATATACTTAGGGAGGTTACCTTTCATCACGTCGTTTTCGGTAATAAAGATAATATAGGAATCGGTGATTTGATTGAACTCTGTTCCGTGTCGCACGTTGTCAACATCAAGAGCGGCGGAGTGGTAGCGCGCTCTTCTCGGAACAGCTCCGGCGTCAGCTCTTTGAATTTCAATGTCATAGCATTTTCCTGTGCTGTCTTTAGCAAAAACATCAAGAAAAAGCTTGCGTGAACCAAAGATTTCCAACTCATATTGTGTTTCGCTTTTTTCTACATACAAATCATTTTTATTTAAAATGATACGCAGAATATATTCAACCAAGGGGTTGTTATTCTGGAAGATCACTTTCATAAAATCATCGTCAATAGGGCGCAGCCCCATAACGATTTTTCTTATTTCTTCACTTGCCATTTGTATCAATCCTTCAATAGTATTATACCACAATACAGTCTTTTTTTCAAGCAGATTTGAACAAAAGAAGGCGCACGTTTTTGTGCGCCCTTAAATTTAAAATCACAGAGTTTTCGCCAGGTTTTTGATGTATTCTTTAAGCTGGTCGCCAGTTTCGGGGTGCTTTAATCCCACCTCGATTTGAGCCTGCAAAATCCCGAACTTGTTGCCCATGTCATATCTTTTGCCCTCAAATTCAACCGCTACCATGCCTTCGGTCACGGCGATCTCTCTCATGGCGTCGGTAAGCTGGATCTCTCCGCCTGCTCCCGGTGCCGTGCGCTCCAGAATATCAAATATCTTTGCCGGCAAAACGCAGCGGTCAAGAATCGAATAGAGCGAAAGCACCTCCTCGGGGGTCTGCGGCTTCTCTTTCATATCGGTACACTTGAACACATTATCGTGAAAGTTCTCGACCTTGAGCGAGCCGTATTTGTGGATGTCCTTGGCGTCAACTTTCTTAACGCCCACAACGCCCTCGCCGTACTCACCGTAGCAGTCGATAAGCTGCTTGATGCATGGCGTTTCACTTACGATCACGCCGTCGCCGTACATAACCGCAAACGGTTCGTCGCCGACAAAGGATTTAGCCTTCAGAACCGCGTGACCCAAGCCCTTCATTTCCTTTTGCCTGATAAACGAAATATTTGCAAGGTCGGAAATCTTTCTGACTGTTTCAAGGAACTCGGTTTTGCCGCCTCTTTCCAAAAGCGATTCCAGCTCCGGGCTTTTGTCAAAGTGATCCTCGATCAGATCCTTTCCGCGGTTTGTGATGATTAAAATATCGGTTATCCCTGCGGCGACAGCCTCCTCAACGATGAACTGTATCGTCGGCTTGTCAACGATAGGGAACATTTCCTTCGGCATATTTTTGGTGGCCGGCAGAACTCTTGTTCCAAAGCCTGCCGCCGGGATCACAGCCTTTTTGATTTTCATATGAACCTCCTGATTTTTTAAAAGAACATCGGAATATAGCCTATTATAAAATACGCGGCTACAATGCAGGCTGCGAGAAATATATTTACTCCGCCTTTTTCCTCAAGCTTGCTGTTGATATTTGCAGAATCTGTTGTTTGTTCTTTGAGCTTCTTTATTGATTTTATGCAGTGCCTATAGTACATTCTGTTTGCCTTAACTCCGCAGAAAATCATCACAACACCCTTTAACAGTGTGACGACAAGCGGCGAGTAAAGGAACATAAGCTCCTGCGTTGAAAACTGAGACGTAAGCCCTGCAAGCGGATTTGCGCTGCCGGCATAGCTCAAAAGCTGATAATACAGCTCGCGGTATTGGGGCGAAAGCTGGATCATTGTTTCAACTATTGTCAGACCCAGTATCAAAAGTGAGGCGATCGCTCCGAATAGATACATTTTTCTGTAAAGGAAATATGCACCCGAAAGCAAAAACGCCGCAAAGCTGAATCTTGACGAGCCGGTTGAGCGGATCCTCTTGAACACCATCAGGTAATACTGGGTGTTCTTTCCGACATATTTTGCCATTTCTCCGGCGGTGACGTCGTCCGAAAGCTTTTCGTCGCTTTTCATTCCGGCAAGCGGATCAAAAATCGGCATACCTGCCGCGCCAAACCCAAAGGGCGGAATGTTTTGTCCGTTTTGCGGATTTTGCTGATCGTCAAAGCCCGGGCTTTCTGTGCTTTGCTGATTGCTTAGCGGAAAGCCGCATGAGTTGCAGTAAAAAGAGGCTTCGGGGTTTTCTTTTTTGCACCGCGGACAAACGATCGTGTTCCGGTGTGCGTCCGGGTCGTTGATGTGTTCCTGTGCATAGGCTTCCTCAAAAGAAAACTCTTCGGAATGCTTGTCTTTGTAAAAGCAATGTCCGCATGATTCATAACATTCGCGATGATGCGGCGCACCGCATTCCGGGCAAACAACAACGTCGTCGCCGCTTTTGAAGCGTTGGTCACAAACCGGACATTTGTAATTATTAAATTCCATTTTTTCCTCCGTATATAATTCAATACACGAATTATCTTCTTAAAGAATCAGATACATAATAAATTATACCAAGTTTTTTATAAAAATGCAACCGTAATTCGGTGTTTTTGTGTCTAAATTTAAAGTTTACATTTTTTAGGAATTTTGGTATAATAAAAAAGTATAGGATTATTTTTGAATGTGAGGTACAAAAATATGGTACAGTTTGAGGAATTGATGCTCAGTCTCCAGGCGTTAAAGCCCGATATCGACGATTTGGCGGACGCACTGGGAATGACTGCTATGAAAAAGGAGATCCAGCAGCTTGAGCTCAGAGCGACAGAGCCGGGCTTTTGGGATGATGTTGAAAAATCTCAGAAGATTTTGCAGCAGACGGGCGTGCTCAAGGGCAAGGTCGAGGCATATGAGGGCCTTGTCGAAAAATACGAGGACACTGCGGCTTTGATCGAGCTTGCGAATGAGGAAGAGGATCTTTCGCTGCTTGAGGAGGCTCAGTCCGAGGTCGAAGCTGTTAAGCAGGGTATCGAGACCCAGCGTTTGCAGACCCTCCTGACGGGCGAATATGATAAAAACAACGCGATTTTGACCTTCCACGCCGGTTCGGGCGGAACAGAGGCGCAGGACTGGGCGGAAATGCTCTACAGAATGTATACGCGCTGGGCTGAGGCTCACGGCTTCAAGGTCAAGGAGGTCGATTACCTTGACGGCGACGAAGCCGGCTTAAAGAGCGCGGTGCTGCTCATCGAGGGCGAGAACGCCTACGGTTACCTAAAGAGCGAAGCCGGCGTTCACAGACTAGTAAGAGTTTCGCCGTTTGACTCGGCAGGCAGAAGGCACACCAGCTTTTCTTCTCTTGAGGTAATGCCCGAGATCGACAAGGACGTTACAGTAAATATCCCGCCCGAGGACATCAAGATGGACGTTTACCGTGCAAGCGGCGCAGGCGGTCAGAAGGTAAACAAGACCTCCTCTGCGGTTCGTCTTACTCATATCCCCACCGGGATCGTGGTTGCAAGCCAGGTTGAGCGAAGCCAGTATCAAAACCGTGATGTGGCTATGAAGATGCTTATTTCAAAGCTCGTTGAAATCAAGGAGCGCGAGCACCTGGAAAAGATCGAGGATATCAAGGGCGTTCAAAAGGAGATCACCTGGGGCTCTCAGATCAGAAGCTATGTTTTCATGCCTTACACAATGGTAAAGGATCACCGCACAGGCTTTGAAACCGGAAATATCCAGGCGGTCATGGACGGCGACCTTGACGGCTTTATCAACGCATATCTCAAATGCGCAAGCCAGGGTACTTTGCAAAAATAATTGACGGGAGATTAATTTTTAATGAAATATTTGGTAATGCTTTGCGACGGAATGGCAGACGAGCCGAGCGAAATGCTTGGCGGAGCCACACCGATGGAAAAAGCAAACAAGCCCTGTATGGACGCTTTGGCATCAAAGGGCGAGGTTGGAATGGTAAAAACGGTTGCCGAGGGCTTGAAGCCCGGCAGCGATGTTGCAAATCTTTCCGTTTTGGGCTACGAGCCGGCGGTATACTACAGCGGACGCTCTCCGCTTGAGGCGGTCAGCATCGGGATCGACCTAAAGGACACCGACGTGACCTTTAGATGCAATCTCGTCACTCTTTCGGACGAGCCTGATTACGAGGACAAGACTATGGTTGACTACTGCGCAGGGGATATCTCCACGCAGGAGGCAAGGATACTTATAGAATATATTCAGGAGAAGCTCGGCGACGAGGAGTTCAGCTTCTATTCCGGCGTTCAGTACCGCCACTGCCTGGTTTGGAACCACGGCGATCCGCACCCGGGCGAGCTTACTCCGCCTCATGATATCTCAAACCGCGTTATCACCGAGTATATCCCAAAGGGAAAGAACACCGCAAAGCTCTATGAGCTGATGAAGAAGAGCTACGAGCTTTTGAAGGATCACCCCGTAAACAAGGCAAGGGTCGAAAGGGGAGAAAGACCGGCAAATTCGATCTGGCTCTGGGGCGAGGGAACAAAGCCTGCGCTGGACAGCTTTGAAAAGAAATTCGGCAAAAAGGGCAGCATGATCTCTGCGGTCGATTTGCTCAAAGGCATCGCGCTCTGCGCAGGAATGGAGAGTATTGACGTTGACGGCGCGACCGGCTACGTTGATACCAACTTTGACGGAAAGTGCGCGGCGGCGATAGAGGCGTTCAAAAACGGCTCCGACTTCGTGTATATCCATGTTGAAGCCCCTGACGAATGCGGACACCGCGGCGAGGCGGAGAACAAAATCAAGGCGATCGAGCTGATCGACGAGCATATCCTAAAGCCGGTAACGGACTTTTTGAGGGAGTACGACGATTTTGCGGTGCTTGTATGCCCGGATCACCCGACTCCGCTGAATATCCGCACCCACACCTCAAACCCGGTCCCGTACCTTATCTACAGCAGCAAAGCCGAGGCTGAAAGCGGATTAAAAACCTTCAACGAAAAAACCGCAGCAGCAACCGGAAACTACATAGAAAAAGGCTTCACAATGATGGAGTATTTTCTGTCGAAATGATTAAGCACTTAAAAACCCGAACCGGATTCATTTTTAAAATGAGACGAGTCGGGTTTTTTGTAAGGTCAGTATGAAGCATTGGCTCGATTTTTCGTGAGTTGAGCGTCAAAAAATCACATTCCCTGTTGACGTTTTTGATAAAAAGTCGTATAATACCATTGACACGGTTTTAAAAACTGCGTCCGACAGTTCGTTTGCGCCATCCTGTCGTTAAACAAATACCAGGGCATCCATAACCAAAAGCTGCGAATTGTGCGGCTGTTTTGTCATGTTTATCAGGATGCGTCTGCCTTGGTGCAGACGTTTTTTTATTTTATAATATAGGAAACTGTGTACCCGCCGTTTAACACCGTATCATTATTGAAACGGTTTGGATAGGCGGAATCAAGAATGCAGCCCGTGCAAAAACCTTTAAAACATGCTATAATATAGGTAACACAGCAAACGGAGTGATGACAGATGAAACACATCGAAGGAATCAGCAGAG
>OMZU01000017.1 GCA_900315605.1 uncultured Eubacteriales bacterium
TGCAAATAAATTCAACTGCATATCATCACCATCTATCTTTTGATGGTTTAATTATACCATATTCTCATTCGTTTTGCGAGGAATTTTTAGAGGTGACCTGTAGTGAATCCCAATGAGCCAAAGGGTTCGTTTTGATTACTATTTGAATACAATGGTTTTGTCGAATAGACAAATTCAAGGAAACCGCCTGTTTCTGTAGGAAAAAGACAAATTGCCATCAAATACACATTATCCTCTTCTTTGTATTTTTCGTTCGCAAATGTGTATATATCCTCTGCCAGTGTCTTATCACTTTCACTATAATTGTATTCAGTTTTGGAATTACAAGCAGAAAGAATAATTATCATAGCAATCGACACAGCGATTAAAATGCATTTTTTCATTTTGCAGCTCCATGTTTCTATTCCGGCTTTCTTTGACCGCAACCACAAGTACCGACATAGTTTTGATTAATTCTTCCGCAAGACGAGCATTTCCATTCGTTTTCGGATATAGTTTTGGTTCTTTTATCAGTTATTCTTTCCTCTGAGCTTTTCGTATTATAACGTTCCCACGAAATCAAAGCCTTCGTTTCTTGATTTTGAAAGACTTTTAAAAATATAAAGCCTATTAAAAAAAGAAAAATACCTACAATTAATAAAATTATAAAAGTATCTCGTTCGCTTTTTCTTCCGTTCACCAAATTTATTGTAGAAATAATCATTATTATTCCTCCAATAAGTTGAAAGATAATTTGAAAAGCCATATATGTTTTTGTACCATGTTCTTTTCTGTATTCCTCTAAGTATTCTTCTTTTGATTTCATTTTCTTCTACACCTCTTTTTTGATTTTAAAGCAATACCACACAATTTGAGACGCACATCTTGCTTGCAAATTGTTCCGTCAGACTGCACAATCCGCACACCTGAATTATACGATAGTGCTTTAATTAAATTATACGCCTTATTCACAATATTGTCAATATCATTTTACCAATATAGTGTGTTATTTTATTAATTATTCCAATTATAATTATAATATAATTGGAGTTGAGTAGAATGCTGGAAAACCTTGGTGCTAAAATAAAGCGTGAAAGACAATCAAGAGGAATAACTCAGGAAGCACTCGCCGAAAAAGTTGATATTTCCTTAAATTTTATGAGTTTAATTGAAAACGGCAGAAATATGAGCGTTGAAACACTGGTTAAAATTGCTCAGGCTCTCGGCGTAAGTGTTGATTACCTTTTGAGTGATACCGTAGATTTAAAACACGATTTAATTATTGAACAAATAAATACAAATCTTTCAGATTTGACAGATGACGAAAAGCTTTACTTTTTAAATATGATAAAGCAATATAAATCTCTTAAATAAGAAATGTACAAGCGTTTAAATAAAACAGCTCCGCTCGAAAAAACGAGTGGAGCTGTTTAGTTATTATAGTTGAATTAAAACCAGCGTAATTGAAAGCCCGGTTGGTATAGTATCCGTCCGGTTCTGTTTGATTTAGAACGAACCGCTGCTGCCGTGGGAGGAGCCGCCTCCTCCGCCTCCGCCGCCTCCGGAGCTGCCGGAGGAATGTGATTCGGTTTGGATTCTTGTTACCGTTGTGTGGGTAGTAACAAATATATCCTCTTTTTCGGTGAGGTCGATTTTGCTGTTTTCGTGCAGCTTGTAGTTCGCGTCAAGCTTTCCGTTATAGTGATATCTGCCGACAACGCCGCCTGCCGAAATTCCGCCGACGCCGAGTCCGATAAGCGAGAATATCCACCATCTGTGCGAGAGGTTGTACATAAATGGATTGTCGCGCTTTTCGTTGAGCTCAACGTTTGAAAAGCTGCCGTCCTCGGGCTTGCCTTCGTTATAAAAATCGCGCGTGGTCTGCAAAAACTGATAGGTCGCGCCAAGCATGTCGTCGTTGTTAAGATAGGGACGCATGTTCGACTTGATCTCACTCATACGCTCGTCGCTGAAATAATACATTGCGTCGCCGTGAGTAAGAATGATTCGGTTGTTGGTGCCGCGGTCGATGACCAGCATGACCGAATCGGGCTGAAAGCTTTGGCTGTCGTAGTAAACGTCGTTGTAATAATCCTCCATATTGTCGGCGTCGATCCCGTTGTAGGAGGTATGGACGATGATCTGCCAGCCTGTTTGAGCACCGATTTCTTCCATTACGCCTTCAAGGGTCGCGGCGTCGTTGGTAAAAAGTCCGGCGTCGTCGCGCAGAGCGTGGTTCTGAGTTTCCGCCGCAAACACGGGCAGCGTGAACGACATAAGCATGACGAGCACTGCCGCAAGCGACAAGATCCGTTTGGAAGTCTTTTTTATCATAAGAACAGCAGACCTCCTAACATTGCAATCACAAACACAATGACAGCTATGATCGCAAACAACGCCCACACCTTGCCCTTGGCAACAGGCAGTCCGCCGTAGAGCTTGCCGGTCTGACCGTTTATTGCATAGGGCATGATCTGACCATTGTATTTATAGGTCAGCACCCATACGGGAAGCAGGGTATAGTTCCACGAGCTCAGGTCGGTTTTCTCCTGAAAATCTCTGATTTTTATTGTGGAATAGCCCTCCATTGTGTCCTCAAGAAGCTGCTTGGCGTATTCGTTCATACGCCTTTCCATCTCGTTTTCAAGCTCCGCCTTTTCGATATCCCTTTTCTCAGCCTGAAAGCCGGAAAGGAAAGACATTGAGAACGGCTTGACCTTTGAAAGATCAAAGGGATGAACGCCGTTGAGCATATCTCTGTCTTGGCTTTTCAGCGCACGCTCAAAGACATTTTTAATTATAACGTCTCCGCCGCGGACAACGTTAAACACGCTTGTTTCGGTGTATTCCTTGTTGCCGGTTGTCCATGTGCGGATCTTCTTTCCCTCAGCCTCGGCGTGCGCCTGCTTTTGCTCGTCAACGTACCAGTAAGGAAAATAAACGCCCGTCATCTTTTCGATTTGTTCATTGCTCAAAAAATCCTTTGGCAAAAACTTCTTTTTGCCGCAGTAGCCCATGAATGTTTCGATCGCCTTTTCACGGCTGAGCTCAAACGGAAGCACGCGGTCGGGCTTGTATTCGCCCGAAAGCCTGCCGCCCAAAACAACCGGGTTTTGGCAGTAGAAGCACATTGTCGCGGCGGTCGAGGCGGTTGTAACGACCTCTGCTCCGCAGCTCGGGCAATGGTAGACCACAGCCTCTTCTTCCGGAGTTTGACCGGCTTCCTGAGCCTTTTTTGCCCTTTCCTGAGCTCGCTTTTCGTCGCGTTCGTCGGAGTTTTCCTTTTGCTCCTCGCGTGCGTAGAGCTCCTGAATGGTTTTTTCGTCAAAATCCGAAAAGCAAAAATCACAGCTGAACTTCTGCTTGTCGGGATTGAATTTTAGCGGTCCGCCGCAGTTGGGGCATTTGTAGTTTACGGAAGCCATAAAGCACCTCCTGCTTATATGTTATGCCTTTGTTCCGCATTCGGGGCAGAACTTGGCGTCGCCGCTCAGCTCTGTTCCGCAGTTTGTGCAGAATTTCTTCTTGGGAGCCTCGGGCTTTTTGCTGCCGCATTCCGAGCAGAAGTTTCCCGTGTTTGTCGCTCCGCAGGCGCAGGTCCAGCCGCCCTGTGCCGGAGCTGCCTGCTGAGCCTGCTGCTGTTGAGGCTGCTGGTTCATCTGCTGCTGGGGCTGCTGATTGTTATACTGGGGATTTTGCATATATCCGCCGAGGATATTGCCGCCGGCATTCATGCCGATTCCCATTCCCATAAAGCCTGCCATTGAGCCGCCTGCGTTGCTTCCGGCGTCCTTGAGACCCTCGGAAATATTGCCTGCAACATAACCCTGCTGAATAGCCTGGTCTGAGAGCATTGCGCCCTTGTTGCGCATGTTGATGAGCTCCTGGCTGTCCTGATCGTAGGAAGCGTCAACGTTGACGGAAACGACCTCAAGTCCTCTGAGCTGCGTCCATTTTTCGTCGAGGAAGGTGGACATATACTCGCCCAGCTCGTACTGCTTTGACTTGATGTAGCTGATGCGGTTGCCGTCTGCCGAATACTTGTTGATAGTCGCGCCGAGCGCGCTTGTAAACTCACCTGTGTACTGACGTGCAATCTCGGCGAAGCTTACGCTTTCGTTGCCGGTTTTTGCCGACGAAGGGATAACCTGCTCATAGAATTTGAATGGGTCAACAACCCTTACGGAATAATAGCCGTGAGCGCGAAGATTGAGCTCGGCATTGTAGAAATTGTCAAAATAGTTGATAGGATTGGGAGTTCCGAACGGAAGATCCTTGATCTCCTGAACGTTGATAAAGTAAACGTGCTGCTCCTGAGAGGGGATTCCTCCGAACTTAACTCGGTTGAACGCCTCTTTGATTGAGTCGCCGAACTGACCGGCAAAAAGCGAAGGCATGGAGCTGTTGCTCACCTGAAAATATCCCGCCTCGGCAGTAAAGTCAACGACCTTGCCGCCGTCGGTGAGGATCATAAACTCGCCCTGCTGAACGTGAATTATCGAGCCGTTTGAAACTATATTCTGAGAGCCCTTTTTATTTTGGCTTTTGCCGTTCTGAGTAATCAGCTGACCCGGTACAAAGCAGGTCTGATTATCCATAGGAGAGGATTTGATGACTTCTCCCCAGGAATCGGCAAGCGCGCCGCCTACCGCGTTTATCGCGGCTTTAATAATACCCATAATGATTTCTCCTTTTATCTCAGCTTGATCCAGCTGTTATTATCGTTTCTATTTTAATATATTTTGCGGCAAAATTCAATATGTTTTTATAAATTTTATACTAATCTTTGATTTATTATTATATCCGGAAAACAATACACCTAAAAAGGTAAATCGTCAGTGCGATCAGCCTTTTTAGGTGTATTTTCTTTAAATCAGCCTAAATCGGCTAATTGTTATTTTATCAATTCCTCTGTACGGTACGCCGAATAGCCCTCGTACAGATAGCTGTTGTCTATGCCTTTCATGTATATTTCTCGGTCGTTTGTTTTGTCCGTCAGAGCGGCTTTGAGCAAAAACTTGATTTCAACGTCCTTGACCGGGCTTCTTTCCATTGCCATAAGGTAATCTTCCTTATCGACCCTGCTCCAGTCTACTACCCTGCCAAGCTCGGCGGCAAGCATTACATCAAGCCAGATCCTCATGCTGCGACCGTTGCCCTCTCTAAAGGGGTGAGCTATATTCATTTCAACGTACTTTTCGACGATTTCCTCAAAGGTGCTCTGCGGCATTTTCTCAATGCTTTTAAGCGAGGCTTCAAGATACATGACCGGCGCAAAGCGAAAGTTGCCCTTTGCGATGTTTACCGTTCTCACCTTGCCGGCAAATTCGTAAACATCTTCAAAAAGCACCCTGTGGATCTCAAGCAAGGCTTCGAGCGTGCCGGGCTTCATTTTTCTTAATTCTCCGCTTTCAAAGAGCCTTGCGGCGTTTGTTTTGCTCCGCTTTTCCTCGGCTCTTGCAAGCTCCGCCGGGTCTGTTATTCCAAGCTTGTTTTCCAAAACCATAGGTCACCTTAATACAGCTTTTTTAGAGCTGTTTGTTCTTTTACGGAGTCGAATTTCCAGGAACGCAGATTGACTTCCGTTATGGCTGTTCCGCAGAATTTGCAGAACTTGTTGCCCAGATTTGTGATCGGTGCGCCGCAGTTGGGGCAGTTCAATCCCAAAGCACCTGCCTGATTTGACATTTTTGACGCGTCCTGAACATATACAAGTCCGACGTCATAAATCGACTGACGCTTGTTTTGGCTGTCGCCGACAACGATTTTCCCTGTGTCGATATCCTCAAGGTAAGAATACTGACCCACCGCCGAATTAAAGAGGATCGTCACTGTTGAGCCGTTCTTGATATATCGTGCGATCTGGGTGTCGTGGATCACAGTCTCGCTGATTATGTGATTTACGTTGCGGACATTCAGCTCCTCGATTATACTTTGAACCGAATTTTTGAGGTTTGGCGAACATTCCTCGGTCAGCGCGTTCACGTTTTTGGTGCTTATTGCGGCAAAATATCCGCGCAAAA
Source organism: uncultured Eubacteriales bacterium (assembly GCA_900315605.1). Taxonomy (GTDB): domain Bacteria; phylum Bacillota; class Clostridia; order Oscillospirales; family Acutalibacteraceae; genus Ruminococcoides. Next base: position 6,003 of record OMZU01000017.1, read on the forward strand.
CCGACTCCGCCTTGTTTTTGTAAAGCTCGTAGTCAAATTCGGGAAAATCCTTTTGGATCAACGGCAGATATACCGAGGTCATTGCATGAACCGATTTGGGCGATTCGCTCAGGTTTCGCTTCTGCTCGTTGATCCCGTCAAGCAAGCTGTCTGTGCCAAACATTTTTCTCGAAAGACTGCTAAGCTTTGTCTTTACAACAAACGCCCCTATGCCGAGCGTTGCCGCAATAATCAAAAAAGTTATCAGCGGCGCAAAAGACGCTATGCTCTCCATATCTTCACCTCTCCCGTTTCATAATAAAGCCTTATAGCTCTCTGAGCGCAATACCGCATGATTCGAGCGCGGCATTGTGCGGTGTTGCCTAAATAATATTATTCCTCGCTTTTGAGCTGTATTCCCAGCACGTCAAGGCTTTCTTGGTCAACCGCCGACGGACAAGCCGACATCAGCTCGCTTGCGTTCTGAACCTTGGGGAACGCCGTTACGTCGCGCAGGTTTTCTGCGCCGCAAAGAAGCATTACTATGCGGTCAAGTCCGTATCCCATTCCGCCGTGAGGCGGTGCGCCGTACTTGTACGCCTCAACCAAAAAGCCGAACTTGGCTTCAATCTCCTCGTCGGTGAGCTTGAGCGCGCGGAACATTTTTTGCTGAAGCTCAGGGTCGGTGATACGCATTGAGCCGCTTGACAGCTCAACGCCGTTGAGGGTGAGGTCAAACGCCTTTGCAACGACCTTTGACTTGTCGGTATCAAGATATTGCAGGCACTCTTCCTTGGGCATTGTAAAGGGATGGTGCATTGCGACCCACTCGCCGGTCTCCTCGTCCTTTTCAAAGAACGGAAAATCAACGATCCAAAGGAATTTGAACTCGTCGGGAATGATGCCAAGACGCTTTGCCACCGTAAGTCTGAGTGCTCCGAGGGTTGGGAGCACAACGCTGTTTTTGTCGGCAACGATCAAAATCACGTCGCCCTTCTCCGCGCCGAGTTTCTCGTAAATCGCGGCAAGCTCGTCCTCGGTCATGAACTTTTTGAACGAAGCGTTCGGCTCGTCAACCCATCTTACATAAGCCAGACCCTTTGCGCCGATGCCCTTGGCGTATTCGGTCAGCTTGTCGATTTCTTTTCTTGTATATACTCCGGCGGCGTTCTTGGCAACGATCGCCCTTACCGAGCCGCCGTTCTCGATCACACCGGTAAACACCGAAAATCCGCAGTCCTTGACCAGATCGGAGATATCCTGGATCTTCATATCAAAGCGGATGTCGGGCTTGTCGGAGCCGTAGTTCTCCATTGCGTCCCTATAGGTCATGCGCTCAAACGGAGTTTCAAGCTCCCTGCCCAAAGCCTCGCGGAACAAATATTTAAAATAGCCCTCGTTGATTTCGAGGATATCCTCAACATCAACAAACGAAAGCTCCATATCTATCTGGGTAAACTCAGGCTGACGGTCGGCGCGCAGGTCCTCGTCGCGGAAGCAGCGCGCAAGCTGGATATAGCGGTCAAAGCCCGAAACCATCAAAAGCTGCTTGTAGATCTGCGGCGACTGCGGAAGCGCGTAGAACTTGCCGTTGTGGATTCGCGACGGAACAAGATAGTCTCTCGCGCCCTCGGGGGTTGACTTTATCATCATCGGGGTTTCGATCTCAACAAAGCCGTTTTGCGCAAAGTAATCGCGAGTCACCTTTGAGATCTTGCTTCTGAGCATGATATTGTTCAAAAGCGGACGGCGGCGAAGGTCGAGATAGCGGTATTTGAGCCTAAGCTCCTCGTTGGTCTGAGTATCGTCAACGATCTCAAAGGGCGGCGTCTGCGCCTTTGACAAAACTCTGAGGTCGCTGACAACGACCTCGATGTCGCCGGTCGGGATCTCGGAATTTTTCGCGCTTCTTTCACAAACCATGCCCTTTGCCGCCAAAACGAACTCGGCGCGGCAGGAAGCCGCCTTGTCAAAAATCTCTCTGTCGGTATTGTCGTTAAAGGCAAGCTGAACGATTCCGGTGCGGTCGCGCAGGTCGATAAAAACAAGCTGACCCAAATCGCGGCAACGCTGAACCCAGCCGCAGACTGTGACCTCTTTTCCGACGTCCTCTATTCTTAAATCGCCGCAATAATTGCTGCGTCTTAATCCACTCATTAATTCTGCCATACTTAATTCTCCTTTTTTTATTCCGAGCAGAAAGCTCGGAGCACAATCAAATCTCGGTTGCCCGAAAATGCTTTCATCTGTAAATATCGTTTTTATCCGAGTTTTTTACGTCGAGCAGATAACTCGGTGCATAATCAAATCTCGATTACCCGAAAATGCTTTCATCAATAAATAACGTTTTTAGCCGAGTTTTTTACGCCGAGCAGAAAGCTCGGAGCATAATCAAATCTCGGTTGCCCGAAAATGCTTTCATCTGTAAATATCGTTTTTAGCCGAGTTTTTTACGCCGAGCAGAAAGCTCGGAGCACAATCAAATCTCGATTACCCGAAAATGCTTTCATCTGTAAATATCGTTTTTATCCGAGTTGAAGTCTCGAAATAAAATTATATCCATATTTATACAGTCGGGAACGAACGGTTTTTCCATATAAAACCTTTCTCCCCGACCGAAATTGTCCATTGTCAATTGTCAACTGTCAATTTTTTTAATGTCAATTGAGAAAAGCGTTGTTGTCGGTCAGACAAAGCACCGAAAACTTTTCTGCAAAGCTTTTGTCAAGCGCAAGGCTTGTTTGCTCGCCGGTTTCCATGTTCTTGACTGACGCGCAATTTTGCTCAAGCTCGTTGTCGCCGAGCACCAGCGAATATTTCGCGCCGATTTTGTCGGCATACTTCATCTGGGCGCGAAGTCCTCTGCCCACAACGTCGGTTTCTGCGGCAAGCCCGCATTCTCTGACGCCGCGCAGAAGCTCAAATGCCTTGACCTTTGCCGCGTCGCCCATTGTCGCGATATAAAGCGAGGTTTGGTTGTTGTTCGGTATCACGATGCCCTGACTGTCCATAACCATCAGCAGTCTTTCAAGTCCCATCGCAAAGCCGAGCGAGGGCATATGCTTGCCGCCGAGCTCCTCGATCAAGCCGTCATATCTACCGCCTCCGCAGACAGTTCCCTGCGCGCCGATGCAATCTGTTACAAACTCAAACACGGTTTTGGTGTAATAGTCAAGTCCGCGCACGATCGTCGGATTTACGGTGTATTCAACTCCGGCTGCGTCAAGGTAGCTTTTTACCTCGGTAAAATGCTGCTCACATTCCTCGCAAAGATAGTCGGTGATTTTGGGCGCGTCCTTTGCTATCTCTTTATCCTCCGGGCTTTTGCAGTCCAAAAGTCTCATCGGATTGCGCTCAAGCCTTGAAAGGCAGGTCTGGCACAGCCTGTCCTTGAATTGTCCGAAATACTCTCTGAGAGCCTCGTTGTATTTTGCTCTGCACTCCGGGCAGCCGATCGAATTAAGCTCCAGTCTGAGCTGACCGATCCCCAGTCTTTCAAAAATCGACTGTGCAACGCAAATCAGCTCTGCGTCAGCAACAGGCGACTGGGTACCGTATTCCTCGATACCAAACTGGTGAAACTCACGAAGTCTGCCTGCCTGCGGCTTTTCGTAGCGGTAGCAAGAAACAAAATAGCTCGCCTTGATCGGAAGCCCCTCGTTGTCGAGCGCGTGCTCAAGCACCGCCCTTGCTGCTCCGGCAGTACCCTCGGGGCGAAGCGTTACGCTCTCGCCGCCCTTTGTGTCAAAGGTATACATCTCCTTTTGCACAACGTCGGTTGTCTGACCCACGCCGCGCGCAAAAAGCTCGGTGTGCTCAAAAGCCGGGGTGCGGATCTCCTTAAAGCCGTAGCAACGCGCTTCCTCGCGCATAATATTTTCGATAAACTGCCAGCGATAGCTCTCCTTTGGAAGAACATCCTCGGTTCCTTTTATCTTCTTGGTTATCAAAGCCATACTGCTCAATCCTTTATCAAGTCAATTTAATATGTATTATACTATATTTTTAAACATAAAACAAGATATCGGACGACAAAAATTGCCGTCCGATTTATTTTTGATATTATTATAACCTAAAGTGAACCGGGCGCGAAAACTCCCGCAAACCCGAAAAGTTATTTTAAAATATTTCTCCAGTCAAGGTCGCCGCGCTCAAGACCGTGGATAAGCACCTCGGCTGTGGCGATATTGGTTGCGACCGGGATATTGTGCATGTCGCAAAGTCTGAGCATATTCATATCGTTAGGCTCGTTCGGCTTTGGGCTGAGGGGATCTCTGAAAAACAGAAGCATGTCAACCTCGTTGCAGGCAATGCGCGCTGCTATCTGCTGGCTGCCGCCCTGGGAACCCGCGAGGAATTTCTGAATGGAAAGACCCGTTGCCTCCGAAACCATTTTGCCGGTTGTGCCGGTTGCGCAAAGGTTGTTGCGGCTGAGCACACCGCAGTAAGCAATACAGAACTGAACCATAAGTTCTTTCTTTTCATCATGAGCAATAAGTGCTATATTCATATCCAATATTCCTCCAAACTCAATATCTCAATATTATTATGGCAATACCCCTACGATTTCAAAATGCGAAACGCCCGATGCTGCCTGTTTGTTATTTGTAAATCAGCGGCACCTGCCGTCCCAAAACTCTGTCGGCAAGTCCGTCAAAAATCTTCAGCGAAGGAGAGTTCTTTCCGCTTGTCAAGCCCTTTTGCATTATCACCGAAATACCGATATCAAACGGGATAAGGGCGATAAGCTGAGTTTGCGAAGCGTCGATCACATCGTCAAGGTCGCGGTAAAAGCCGAGCCTTGTAAACATTTTGCGGTCAAAGCGGTTGATAACCAGCCTGACTTGTTCTATTCCCATTAGTGAAAGCTTTTGTCTGACCTTTACACAGCCCCTTATGCTTGTGGGCTCTGCGTTGGTCACGATCAAAGCAGTTGAAGCGGGCGAAGCCGCAGTTATAAAGCCCGAGCCGATCCCGGCAGGCGAATCTATGATTACATAATCATAGTCTTTTCTGACAGATTCAACAAGCTGGGTAAAGACCTCGGGACTGAGCTCATTTTCTGCGTCAAACGGAGCAGCCATAAAAAACAAGCCGTCGTCTCCGCGGCACGGATAAACAGCCTCCTGAACCGTGCAGTTGCCGCAAACCGCATCGGAAGCGTCAAAAAGTATGTCTCGCTCCATATCGAGCATTATGTCAAGTCCGCGCATACCGCAGTCGCAGTCAATAAGTAAAACACGCTTGCCGTGCTTTAGAAGCGAAACGGAAAGGCAAATGCATACCGTTGACTTTCCGGTGCCGCCTTTGCCCGACGCTACAACTATCACATTGTTCATAATACTATTACCTCTGCTATATTTTATCATAAAATTTGCTAAAGGGCAACAAAAAGACTGTTTTTTTTCAAACAAAATTTTCGCACTGTTTTTAGCAATAATGCACAAAGAATATATAAATTACCTCGCTTTGATATGTTATAAGCACTGATTATTTCTTTTAAAAAAGTTTGAGCCGCCGCCGGTCAGCCAAAACATCAAAAATTTCCGTCTTATTCATCTTTGAAAAAATAAGCGTCCAAAAGGTCTTTTGCCACCGCCATAGAGTATTTTCCCCTTGCGCCGTGCTCGATCACCACAGCGATCGCAACCTCCGGATCTTCAAACGGCGCGTAGCACATAAAGGTGGTGTGGTCGGAGCCTGAGTTCTCGGCTGTTCCGGTTTTTGCGGCGATTTGGATCTCGTAATCGCCGAAGACGCTGCTTGCCGTTCCGTCTGTTGCGACCTCGCGCATGGCGTTTTGCACAAGCTTCATATTTTCGGGCGAGACCGGGCATTCGTCGGCTTTTTGCGGAGCGGAAAAATCGGAGATCACCTCTTTGCACTGATAATCCGTGAGCTTTTCAACAAGGTGAGTTTTCAGTCTTACTCCGTTGTTTGCAAGGGTCGCCGCGTAGGTCGCGAGCTGCGCCGGGGTAAAAGCGTTGTCGGACTGACCGATCGCCGCCTGAACGGTGTTGCCTGCCTGCCACTGAGTGCTGTCGCGCCCGGCAAGCGTTCCGCGGCTTTCTTCTATCTCGACCCCGGTGTATTCGCCGAGCCCGAATTTTTCGGCATAAAGATACATCGGCTCGATCCCGAGCCTTCTGCCGGTTTCCGCAAAAAAATAGTTGCAGGAATGAGAGATAGCAGAGGTCACGTCCATGTCGCCGTGGTAGTGCATACACTGTACTATATTAGTAGGATAATAGTCGTAATTTTGCTTGCAAAAAATCTCGGTTTGAGGCGTGATTATCTTCTCCTCAAGCGCGGCGCAGGCAACGCAGGGCTTGAAAAGCGAGCCGCAGGCAAACGAGCCGACAAACGCGCGGTTGAACATCGGCGAGCTTTCGTCCTCTGAAAGCTCGATATAATAATCTCCGTATTCACTGTAGCGGTTGAGGTCATAGGTGGGATAGCTTGCCGCTGCAAGCACCGAAAAATCCCTGACGTCCAGCATGACTACCGCGCCGGTTTCGCAGTCCTCTCCCATATTATTTCCTCCGGTTTGAGCTTGCTCGGCTCTGCCGGCTTCTCTTGCCGCCGGAATATTTTCGGCAAGCGATTCCGCCGCGACCCTTTGCAGCTGCGAATCCAGGGTGAGCCATACGGTGTTGCCGGGCTTTGAGTCGATGGTTTCAACCTCGTCAACGACCGCACCCCCGGAATTTCTCTTTACGATCCTCGAACCGCCGCTGCCCTTAAGCTCGCTTTCAAATGCAAGCTCTATCCCGAATTTTCCTATTTTATCGCTCAGCGCGTATTCCTTTCCTTCTGCTTCAAGCTCTTTGAGCTCCTCCTCGGTCAGCGCGCCCAGCGCACCCAAAACGTGCGGTGCAAGAGCCGGGTCGGACGCAGAACGCTCAAGACGTGTGCGCACGTCAACGCCGCTTATCCCTTGGGTGTTCTCGCTGACCGCGTCAATGGTGCTTCGGCTGATATCGTCGGCAAAAACATACGGCTTTGACGAAGAATAACCCTCGAGCTCCATGTTGAACAAAACCGATTCCAGATTTCTCAGATCATATTGCGAGTATGATTCGCCGAGCTTATATCTCTCACGCAGGCTTTCGGCACATTCAGCCGCGCTAAGCTCTCCGTTCAGAAACTCCTTTGAAAAAAGCGTCTGCTTTTCTTTTTCTTTTCCGTCCCTAAAGGAGAATTTATCGTTGACATAATCAAACGGCAGCGCATCGATCCAAGCACCGCCGCTGCCCTCAACAAGTGAGATCAGCCGCAAAATCGTTTCGTTAAGGCTGCTTTCGTCGGCATACAGCTTGTCTATGACGATTTGATATTTTGTGCTGTTGATAACAAGCCCCTTGCCGTTGCGATCCAAAATCTCTCCCCGGACCGCGTCTGTGCTGACGGTGTAGGCGGTTGACCGCGAAGCAAGCCTTCTGTACTCCTCGCCGTGTACAAGCTGCCAGTCCGCAAGCCTTGCCGTAAACAGCGCGAAAAAAAATATGGTTATTATAATGCAAACCGAATATACTGTTATCCTGCTTCCTTTTTTTCGCATTTTTCCCTCCGAACCGTTTGTATGAACGCTGACTATTTCAGCGCGTCCGACAAAAAACGATTAAGAAAATACAGCGGCACGGTTGCCGCAAAGGTGTAGATCATCCTTGATATGTAGTGGCTGACAAAAAGCTCTGCGCCGCCCTGCGGCAGAGCAAAAAGCAAAAATCGCGCGCCCAAAATCAACACTGTCGCCGCAAGGCAAAGCACAACGGCGATCGCCGCGCCGCCGCTGAAATAATACCGCGTCAGGCAACACAGCGCGTAGCACAAAAGCGTTAGAGAAACAGCAAAAAAGCCTATTGTCCCTCCTGCCGAAATATCGGCAAGCGCGCCGCAGACCGCCGCAAAAACCAGCGACGGTACGACCTCCTCCACTGCCGCTATGCTCAGCGCGAAGGAAACCAGCAGCACGGGCTTTCCGCCGAAAACCTCGGGAATGAGCCCCGGGGTGCCTTGCAGCACGAGCAGTAAAATTATTTCGAGCGAATAGGCGGCGTATCTGATTATTTTCAGCTTCATTCGCCCTCACTGCCCTTCATATAATCAATGACCACCGCAGCTGCCGTGATCGAAGAAATATCGTCATACGGCTCTATGACCGCGGTTTGAGAAGCGTCATAGGAATTGAATTCCAGCTCCCTGACCTTGCCGACGATCAGGTTCGGCGGATAAACTCCGCCTGTGCCGGAGGTGACGATAATATCGTCTGCGGCAATTTTGTTGTCGCCGTCGAGCTTGCCCATTCCCGTCATGCCGCGGCTGCAAAGCGAATCGCTTCCGCTGATGATCCCGCCGTCGCCGCTCTGCTTGTCAACCGCAGCCACGCGAGCGTCGGGAGAAAGGATAGTGGTCACCATGCAGGTGGTCGCGTCAACGCGGCTGATCCTGCCGACAAGTCCGTTTTCGGTCACTACGCTGTCGTTGATTTTGACCGAATCCACCGAACCAACGTCAAGAGTGAAGCCGCAAAAATCGTCATTCGGATCGCGCCTGATGACCTTTGCAGGCAAAAGCTTCAGCGACTTGTTTTTCTCCTTTAGCTCATAATATCCGCGCAGCCGTTCGTTTTCTTCCTTTGTGTCAAGATAGTCCACAAGCTGCTCTCTGAGCCTTGCGTTTTCCTTTTTCAGCTCCTCGTTTTCGGCTTTTAGGGCTTCCGGATCGGAAATGTCCGACCCTGCGGAAGCAGCCGAAGCAGAGATCTGAAAAATCCCGCGAAACGCAGCGTTTACGGCTGTCGGTATCAGCGAATTGTCTGCAAGCGAAAACACGCTCACCGTCATTACGAGGATGAGCGTTATTATCAGGGCTTTGAGATTTCTTTTGTCAAGCATGAAAACACCTCTGCGTTAAGGCAATATGGGCATCTCTAAAAACTCAGGCGTGCGCCGTGGATCGTGCGGTTTTGCCTTAGCTTCTCATGTCGCTGATCCTTGAGGTTCGCCTGTTGAGCCTTTTGCCGGCTCCGTCAACAACGCAGTCAAGCGGCCGCTTGGCGATCCTTACAGGCATTCCGGTCTGCTGCATTATCAGCATGTCGATGCCTCTGAGCAGCGCGCCGCCGCCAGTGAGAACGATCCCGTGGTCGATGATATCCGCCGAAAGCTCGGGCGGAGTTTTTTCGAGCGTTGTCCTGACAGCCTCAACGATCGTCATAAGCGGATCTGCAAGCGCGTCGCGAATTTCCGCCGCGTTCACGGTCACATCCTTTGGCAAGCCGTCAAGCAGGTTCCTGCCCTTTACGACCAGGCTGCCCTCGTCCTCATAGGGGTAGGCTGAACCGATTTTTATTTTGATGTCCTCGGCGGTCCTTTCGCCGATAAGCAAATTATATTTCTTTTTGATATAAGTCAAAATCGCCTCGTCAAATCTGTCGCCGGCGACCCTGACCGAGCAGGCGGTAACGATGTCTCCCAGCGAAATAACGGCGACCTCGCTTGTGCCTCCGCCGATATCAACGACCATGCTGCCCACCGGCTCGTCAACCGGAAGTCCGGCTCCGATCGCAGCCGCCATTGGCTCTTCGATCAAAACGACCGGGGGCTTTGCACCTGCCTGATAAGCAGCGTCCTCAACCGCCTTTCGCTCAACCTCGGTCACACCGGTCGGCATACATATAATAACTCTCGGCTTGCTGAAAATCCCGGGCTTGACTGATTTTTTGATAAAGTGCTGCAGCATCTTGGCTGTGATCTTGAAGTCCGCGATCACGCCGTCCTTGAGCGGCCGCACCGCCACGATCGAGTCCGGCGTTCTGCCGATCATTTCCTTTGCCTGCGCACCCACCGCGAGCACGCTGTCGGTCCTCACATCAACCGCCACCACCGACGGCTCGCGCAGAATTATCCCCTTGCCCTTTAGACAAACAAGCGTGTTTGCCGTTCCGAGATCTATACCAATATCCTTAGAAAACATCTTTGCTCCTCCTGTGGTTGGGCTGCGGAATGCTCCGCGGTTATATTATACACCTATACGCGCTGAAACAGCGAAGGTTTTTGTCGAATGAAATATGTTTTTTATTAAGGCAACGCCGCACACTCCACGGCGCACCTGCACTTTTATTTTCTGCCTGTTGAGCCAAAGCCGCCCTCGCCGCGTCCTGTCTCGCCAAGCTGTGAAACCTCTTCTGTTTCGGGAACAAGCACCGGGGCGATCACCATTTGAGCCACACGCTCTCCGGGCTCGATCGTATATTCTTCTGCACTGACGTTGCACAGTCCCACGCAGACCTCGCCGCGATAGTCGCTGTCGATCACGCCGACGCCGTTTGAAAGGCAGATCCCGTGCTTGACGCCGAGTCCGCTTCGCGCATAAAGGAACGCCGCGCATTTGTTGTCGGGCAGCTCGATAGCCAAGCCCGTGGGAACGAGCTTAAGGTCTCCGGGCGCGATTTTTATCGGCTCGTCGATACAGGCGTGAAGATCCATTCCTGCCGAACCGTTTGTGGCGCGAGAGGGTATTTTTGCGTTTGGTCTAAGCTTTTTTATCTTTAATTTCATTTTGTCTATCCTTCATTTCCTGCAAATTTTGCATAAATCTTTCATTTGCATTTTTAAATTCCGATAAGTAATTTTAATACGGAAATATAATTTCTTTTTAATTTTCCAATCGGGAAAAATCCTTGTTTTTGCTCCAAAAAATACTTTTGTGGTTTTTGAGTTCCGGGTCATTCAACGCCTCTTTTGTATAAACCGTGGGTGAATTTCTCTTTCAACATCGAAATCGGCGTGAAATCCATAATGTTTTCAACGTTTTCAACATAGTTTTCCACACTGAACCTCAAAATGTTAAAATCTGTGGAAAGTCCCGATAATTCCTCGGGAGCAATATAAAGAGGCACGCAGTTGAGTATCTCGGTACAGCTTCCATCGCATTTGAGAAAAAATCTCTTGCCCTTTCTATCCGTCATTTTCGACTGATTTTTGCAGGATTTACAGCTTATGCCCTCGCTCATGTTCGTGCAGCTCCTGCAAAGCATCAGCGGAAGATAGCCGTAGCTGATTATACCTCGCGGAATGCTTCCGCCGAGCCTGTTTATCCTGTCAAAGGTGAGCTCAAAGCTCAGCTCAACGTCCTCTATTCCGTATTCCTCAGCCCACAGCAGATCCTCGGTGTTCACAAGATTCAATCCAAAGCCGCCGTGCAGCCTGTAGCCAAGCCCTTTTGCTGTGTAGAGCGCGCCAATGTTGTGGCAGAGCGCGTGGTTTATCCCCTGCTCCTTTAGCCTTGAAAGCCGCGATTCGATTTGAGCCTCGCGCCCGAACATTCCGCGCGGGATCTCAACTCCCACGCTGTAGCCCTCGCGGACAAGCCTTTCGATTTCGAGCGGATCGACAAAAAGCGGCACAAAAACATACTCGCATTTTTTGAAGCCTTCGCTCAGCCTTGTTCCGGTCACTCTCGCCCTGACCGCGCGCTTTGCGGCAGGGACATACGGGATTATTTTATCCGGTTCAATGCGGTTTATTATGTAATTATGAACATTCGCGCGTTTTTTGTCAAGCTCCTCAAACGCCGCTCGGCGCAGACTGTTGAGCGCGGAAGCCGGGAGAGAGCAGTTTTCGCCAAGCTCAACGCCGAGCTTTGTAAGCTTATACGCAGTGCCTCCTGTTTTTTCAAGCTGCGCCCTTACTCTTTCCTCTGTCAGCGCAACCTTTTGTGCAGCCTCGCAAATCAAATCCGAGGTGACCCTTGCCGTGTGCTCGCCGTCGGTAACGCAAAGCGTCGGCTTCTCTCCGATGTTCGCGTAGAACGCGGCGGAGACGTCAACATTTCCGACCTCATCCTTGTAGCTCTGTCTCAGAGTTGAAAGCAGTCCGCTGTCAGCCGACAAAACGTCGTCCTTTGTGCGCGTTCCGAACATGTTTTTCCCGATCTTGCCTTGAAAATATCCGTCGGTAAAGCCCGTGCGCGAAAAAACTCCGCGCAAAAGCCGCGCTGTGTCGTCGGTCACAAAGCCAAGGTCGCGCTGCTCCTTGCAGGCTCTCACCGCTGCCGCAACGTATTCCGGGCGTTTCATTCTGCCCTCGATCTTTGCGGAGGCAACGCCGATCTCCTCAAGCTCGCCCAGATGTTCGATCAGGCTGTTGTCCTTTAGGCTCAGCGCGTGACCTCCCTTGGACTTGCCCACCGAAAAAGGAAGCCGGCAGGTCTGGGCGCAGGCACCGCGGTTGCCGCTGCGCGACCCGAGCATCGCGCTGAAATAGCACTGACCCGAAACGCTCATGCACAGCGCGCCGTGAACAAAGACCTCAAGCTCGACCGGGATCTCGGCAGCCTTTATGATTTCGGCGCGGCTCATTTCACGCGCAAGCACCACGCGCTTGAAGCCAAGCTCGTGCAGGGCTCTGACTCCCGAAGCGGTGTGAACGCTCATCTGGGTCGAAGCGTGAAGCGCGAGCTTTGGTGCGATTTGCCGTGCCAATCGAGCAACTCCCATGTTCTGCACTATCAGCGCGTCCGCGTCAGCCTCGGCAGCCGCAGCTATCGCCGAGCAAAGACGGTCAAGCTCGTCGTCAAATACAATCGTATTAAGCGTGATATAAGCCTTTACGCCGTGAATGTGGCAATAGGCAATGGCATTTTTGAGCTCTTCGTCGTCAAAATTTTTGGCGGAGGCGCGAGCCGAAAAGGACTTTTCGCCCATATAAACCGCGTCCGCTCCGCTTCTCACCGCCGCGATAACGCTGTCAAAGCCGCCGGCGGGAGCAAGTATCTCAATGCTTTTTCTTCTTTTTCTTTCCATCTTCATCAAACAGCGAATACTGTTCCATGGGCACATAGCCCATCAGCTTTTCGTTCTTTTTTTCTTTAATATTTTTCTCCGCCCGTGCTTTTTCATCCTCAGGGCGCGAATCCGTGGCTTTTTTCAGCTTTTCGTTTTCTCTCAGCACAGAGGCAAGCTGTTCCTCCAGCGTGCGAACGCGCTTTGTCAGGCGAGTGTTCTCGTTGATCGCCTCGGTGAGCTTATCCTTATACTCCTTTGAGGACTTGTTAAGCTCGTTTGACTGGCGGATTATTTTGTCCGCCTTGTCAACGACCTCCTTGATCCTGCGGTTCGCCTTGTTGCGGTCGTCGCACATATCAAGTGCGGTCAAAACAGCGCAGTCGCGGGTGTCGAGCCGCTTGCCCTGCTGCGCGACCTTGTGTATATGGTCGCTGATTTCGGCGGCGACCTCTTTTACATATTCTTCTTCGTCTGTTGAAATCAGAGCATAGTTTCTGCCCTCGATTTGAACGCTGATTCTCTTTTTTTCCATATTCCAAACCTCATTTTAGCTTTTGTGGCAATACATATACCTAACCAATATAATTATAATACATAATTCGCGCCAATAAAAGAATAGTTTAAACATTGTAACCAGATTTTTTCTAATAGTAAAAAAGAGAGCAAGACAAACTTAATCTTGCTCTCTCTTGCTCTCAAATATTTAGTATCTTCTGGCTTTTCTTGATTTTGTGCTTGAAAAACTTTTTTTTATCCCCAAACGCTTCACTCCGCTACTCGGTTTCTCGCTTGAATAAATAGATGTAATACCTTCGTTTAAAAAACACAAGCGTTTTCCTTCAGTATTAACACGTCTTGAGGTAATTAGCGGCTTATCTATCATTATCATGGTATCAGCCTCCCTTCTTAAGAGTTAACAGAATTATTATCTTTGTATATCTCAAAATCATTTCCTAACGCAATATCGTATGGATCAACAACATCTTCTGTTTTATCATATGGATTTCTAAAAGATATATCAGCACCGTGACGAATGGATATAACTGCACTGAAATCAGATCTTTCAAAGGGTTTTGAAGCTGTTGCATCAATCACATATTCTCCCAAAGCACGACCTTTTGTAATAAAAGCTTTAGTTGAATACTCCGTTACCCATAGATATTTAGGATAATTCATTTGGCTGTAAAAAATCTTTTCATTGTTATTATTTGCATGAGAAATTCTATATTCCTTGTAAACTCTGGATGCAATTAAAAACAAATTCAAAACCAAATCTTCTTCATGAATAGTTTCCCTAACCCTGTCTGAAGTTTGCGAAATTATTCTTTCAACAATACTGCACGCATCTTCAGCAGATACAAAAACATGTTTGTACAAAGGAACTACAAAACTATCAATCTTCCAATCCCCTTGCAATTCAGGAAAACTTAAATCATCCAATCCTAAAATTAAATATGGATTAGAATGATCTTCCATAAAAACATATTTGAACTCTTGTTTCCACAGTTCAATCACGCTTAATCCATCATACTGCAAAACATCACTTTTGTCAATAGAATTTTTAATAATTCCCTTTTGTTTGCTAATATCGTTATTTACAAATCCAACGCAAGTAATACTGTGTCCTTCACAAGAATCTTCACTTTTTGAAATAAGATTTAACAGTACAGGTATTCCGGAAGAGATATATAAATGCAAAATGTTTTCAAAATCCGGATCACCATACTCTTCACAAAGTCTTATTTCATTATTAAACTCACACTCTGACAATTTAGTATAAATTTTAGGCGCAAAACCGTTTCTCATAAATAAAAACGACTCTTGCTCATCAGTTAATCCTTCCGACGGAAGCACCCTAACATTAGAATTCTTTTTTGTTAGAGAAAGCAGTTCGCTTGGCAATAATGTTTTATAATGATCGTATTTTTTACCAAAATACTCCATTATTTGCCACATATTTACTTCTGCGCAAGTCATCACTTCTCGGTCTTGACCGCTGGCAGGAAAGGCTTCAATTTTATATAGAAGGCCTAATATAGATATTTCAAATTTTGTTGTTTTAATATAAGCTGTTGGAATGTTTATTTTTCTTGGATCAATTAAAATCCTGCCAATTGTCTTTGTAGGCTTTAAAACAATCATTCCGATTATGCTGCTCTCTATACGCTTATGTTCAACTTCGCTACCGTCCAATAAATTTGACCTATCATATACTCCGCTTAGAAAAACCAGTCGCTTTGTGTTGCGTGATATCACGACATGCTTCCGCGCATAATATTCATAGTATTCATCTCTGTAAACCTTGTCAACATAATATCTATCATAAACCACGGTAATAGGATATGTAAATAATTCTAAAAGTTTTTTTACCCTTTGGTAAATCCCATCTGTTACACGATGATATTCTTTTGGACAATAATAATCAAACTCTTTATCTCTTTCCGAAAATGCGCAAAACAATTCATCAATATCATTAGGAGACTCCAGCACAACTATAGATTCAAATTCTTTAAAAGATTTGTAATTATCACTCATTATCTATATCCTCATCAATAATATTAATATCCACACACTTAGAACTGTTTTCATCATAAGTCAACATTATCTTGTCAAAGTTATCGGGTCTTACAATAATCTGCACATTACGCTTTCCAAAATTAGTATCATCAAGTATATCACCATCTAAATTGTATTCGATGTATCTATTCAAAAGCAAATAGGGGTTTTCTTTTTCCTCTGACAGAGAGATTAGAATTCCCTCTAATATGTAGTTCTTCTCAAAACTGGTTAGTCTTATCCAAACAGGTTTTTTAGGATCATCATCTATGATATCGTACCAAAAATTTATTGAAGATGTCTTTTTTCTGCCGATTTTTATAGTAAATTTCGATATATATGGTGCCAGTTTATTTCTTGTAAATGCAACAATAATACCAATTAAAAAGCTGATTAAAAGAATGCATATATTTCTGGTAAATTCGTTTGGGAAATGAAACGGTTTAGGTATTGCTCTCGATGCATTAGTGATGGCAAACCCAATAACTAACCAAATTGATAAACTCACATCTGAAAAAAAGTCAAAACGACGGTTTATAAGAAAATAATAACCGCAAATAAATAAAAAACCACTGGCAAAATATAATATCGCCTCAGGCAGAATGTTTAATAAAGCATCCAAATCACTTCACCTCGTTATCTTTGTTATCTTGATTTTCTTTTTGAGGATTGGGCTCTTTTCTTTTAGGAGGTTCGGGTTTCTTTGTTTTAGCTCCATTTTCAACCACACGATAACTTGTGTATCTTTTCTTTTTGTTTGCCATACAATTCACCTCGAATATTTACTATTTTTATTTTAGCACATATTGTCGATTTTTTCAATACTGATGATTTTAAAGAATAGCTTCTACTGACATTGAAAAGCTTGATGATTTGTGGTATAATTTTAGAATATTTAAAACTTGTATAGGAGAGAGAACAATGCCTATACCCTTTGATTCTCAAAAAATATACTACCGATCTCCGTTCGGCGCGGTGGAAGAGGACACTCCGATCCATTTTAGGATCCTTGTTCCGCGCGGAGTTCGCGCAAAAAAAGCCGAGCTTTGTGTAAAATACGATTATGACTACAACTGGATCTTTGTGAAGCTGATCTGGTGCGGCACCTTTGACAGAGACACCGAGATCTGGGAGTGCGACTTTGCGCCCGACAGGATCGGGCTGTACTGGTACAGCTTTAGGCTGTATACCATAGACGGAATGAGGTATATCGTTCCGGGCGACCCCAACTCTATCAGCCAAATCGAAACCTCGCCCGGCAGAAGCTGGCAGATCACCTGCTACAAAAAGGGCTTTGTCACACCGCGCTGGCCTGTGGGCGGAGTTATGTATCAGATTTTTCCCGACCGATTCAATTTCAGCGGAGAGGAAAAGCAGATCGCAAGAACAGACTACAAGCGCAACTACGACTGGTACGCGCTTCCGGAATGGCAGCCAAACCACAACGGCGAGATCACCAACAACGACTTTTTTATGGGCGACCTAAAGGGTATCACCCAAAAGCTGGACTATCTTGAAAAGCTGGGCGTAAGCTGCATCTACCTCAATCCTATCGGAGAGGCATATTCAAACCACCGCTACGACACCGGCGATTATTCGCACGTTGATCCGATTTTGGGAACAGAGGACGATTTCAGAGAGCTTTGCGCCGAGGCGAAAAAGCGCGGAATACATATTATTAACGACGGAGTTTTTTCTCACACCGGCTCGGACAGCGTGTATTTTAACCGTTCCGGAAGATACGGCGACGGCGGAGCCTACCGCGACAAAAATTCGCCGTATTTTAGCTGGTACAAATTTAACGAATGGCCGAACAACTACAACAGCTGGTGGGGCTTTTATACACTGCCCGAGGTCATCGAGACCGACCCGGCGTTCAACGAATATATCAACGGCGAAAACGGGATAATCCGCAAATGGATGCGCTGCGGCAATTCGGGCTGGAGGCTCGACGTTGCCGACGAGCTGCCCGACGAGTTTATGGAAAAGCTCCGCGTTTCGGTCAAGACCGAAAATCCCGAAGCGTTTATTGTCGGCGAGGTCTGGGAGGACGCCAGCAACAAGGAAAGCTACGGAGCAAGAAGAAGATTTTTGCTCGGCGAACAGCTTGATTCCGTTATGAACTATGTTTTCAGAAACGCTATTCTGAATTTCTGCCGCGGACAGGCTGCGGAATATACAATGGCTGAGATCATGAGCGTTATTGAAAACTATCCGCGCCCCGTGCTCAGAGTGCTTATGAACTCGCTTTCTACGCACGACACCGAACGCGCCCTCACCGTTTTGGGCGGCGAGCCCCTGAACAACCGCGACCGGGCGTGGCAGGCACACACCAGAATGAACGAACAGCAAAGAGAGCGCGGAATAAAGCTTATGAAGCTGGCTGTAGCCATGCAATACACTCTTCCGGGCTTCCCCTGCGTTTACTACGGCGACGAAGCCGGAATGGAGGGCTACCGTGACCCGTTTAACCGCTGCTGCTACCCTTGGGGCAGAGAGAACAGCGAGCTTATTGAATGGCACCGCACCCTGGGCAAGCTCAGAGAGAGCTGCTCTGCGCTGTGGGACGGCGATTTTATCAACGCCTTTGCACGCGACAGGCGGCTTTCGTATATCAGACACGACTCCGAATCGGCGATTTACTGTGTTTTCAGCGCGTATGACCACGAGATCGTGATCGATCCGCCGCCGGGATATTCCAACGCAAAGCCGTTGTTCGGCTCGCGCTATGACGGTGAAAAGCTGTATTTAAAACCCACAAGCTGCGAAATGCTTGTTGTGAATTTGTGATAGATAATGAAGTATAAAATTTTAGCCGCAATCTTAGCGGCAATAACAGCAACAACGCTCTGCGGCTGCGGCGAGAGCGAAAAGCAAGACGAGACTACAACAGTTCAAGCCTCGACCCAAGCAACCACCCAAGCAAAAACAATGGCTGCAACAACAAAAGCCGCGCCGAACACCGAAGCGGAAGCATCAAACGTGACCCAAGCCGAAGCCGAAACCGACGCTCAGGCTCAGCCCCAAGAGGAGACCGCCGCGGAAACAGAAGCTCAGAGCAGTCAAAGCGCGATGACGCGCGAGGAAATAATTTCCGAGGTGCTCAGCAACACAGGAGCCGGAGAACATGCGGAATATGACATTGACAAGGACGGAAATCCCGAGCTGATAGTAAACATCGGCGAGGGTGACGCCGAACAGCACTGCGAGGTTTATATTATCGGCGAAAACGGAAGCAGCCTTGCCGGTTCCTTTGCCTCGGCGAACACCACGCTGTATTCCGCCGACGACGGGCTGACGCTGTTTTATGCGCACATGGGCGGCTACACCTACACAACCGCACGGCTGGTTGACGGAGCACTCATACTGACCGACGAGGGCGGCGGAAGAACCGAGGGAGATTACCCAAGCGTGGACGGAGAAGAAATTGCTTTCACATCATAAAAGTGCCGGTGGGCACTTTCGCCCGCCTATCCAAGCTGCACCTATAATGATAACCGCGTTCAACGGCGGGATACGCAAATCCCAATAAAATAAAAATCAAGGCAACACCGCACATTTAAATCGTGTGATGTTGCCTTGTTTATTTTATGAGTTTTCTTGGTTTTCCGCAAAAAATCTGCAAAAGCCGTTCATACAGCAAGCACTGCATTTGGGATTGCGCGCGGTGCAGACTGCTCGTCCGTGCAGAACCAAACGGTGACAGAAATTATTGCTCTCCTCCGGCGGAAGCAGCTCCCTGAGCGCGAACTCGATTTTTTTGGGATCCTTCAGATCATGCAAGCCAAGTCTTTTGGTTATCCTTGTGCAGTGAGTGTCAACCACGACCGCAGGCTTTCCGAAGATATCGCCGCACACAAGATTCGCGGTTTTTCTGCCGATACCCGGCAATTTGAGCAGGTCGTCTATCGTATCCGGCACCTTGCCGCCAAATTCCTCGCACAGCGTTTTGCCGATCCCGACAAGGTCCTTTGATTTGGTTTTGTAAAGTCCGCAGCTTTTTATGTACTCTGCAACCTCATCCGGAGTTGCCCCGGCAAAATCCTCTGCGGTCTTAAAGCGTTCAAACAAAGCCGGCGTGACAATATTTACCCTTGCGTCGGTGCATTGGGCTGCAAGCCGGGTCGCGATCAAAAGCTGCAAGGGGTCGGTGTAGGTCAGAGTACATATCGCATCAGGGTACTCTTTTTTCAGCGCGTCAACCGCACTGAGAGCGATTTGCTTTTTTGTCATGGCGCACCTCCTGTTTTTTATAAAGTGCCGGAGTAATTTCTTGAATAATAAAAAGGTAAATTCTAAGCGAAAGCATTGTCGGGTATTTTAGGTCTAATATCATATAATGCTTCTACACGGAGTAAAAAGTTTATTTTTCTATGAAGGCATTGTCGGGAATTTAACGTTTGGTTCTCAACAAACGCTTCTGCTCGGAGTAAAAAGTTTATTTCTAAACGAAAGCATTGTCGGGAAATTAACGTTTGGTTCTCAGCAAACGCTTCTGCTCGGAGTAAAAAACGGAGTAAAATAATTGTAGCATAATTTAAAGGCTATTGCAATTCCGGAGTATTCCTGATATTATATAATCGGTGATGAATTTATGTATAAAAACTATATTTTTGACTTATACGGCACGTTGATCGACATAAACACAGACGAATGGCAGGCAGCCTTGTGGAAAAAGCTCGCTATGCTCTACGATTACCGCGGAGCGCACTATTCATGGAACGAAATAAAGCGTGAATACGGCAGGCTGGTTGACAAAGAAAAGGCGGCTGTTCGCCGCAGGCACAAGGATTTTTCGGTGATCGATATTAAAATCGAAAAGGTTTTTCGAGGCTTGTTTGTCCAAAAGGGCGTAAAGCCCTCAAAATCGGAGATCATGTTTATTGCCGAAGCCTTTAGATGCTTTTCCACAAAGTATATCAAGCTGTACGACGGCGTTGAGGATTTGCTGAACACGCTGAAAAGCCGCGGAAAAAGGATTTATTTGCTCTCGAACGCGCAGAGGTCGTTTACCGAAAACGAGCTTAATATGTTTGGGCTGACGCAGTATTTTGACGGGATTTTGATAAGCTCGGACGTTGAGTGTTCAAAACCCGACAAATGCTTTTTTCAAACGCTGTTCGACCGCTATTCGCTTGAGAAAAGCGAATCGATCATGATCGGCAACGATTATATTTCCGACATTGGCGGCGCGGCGGATTTCGGCATTGACAGCCTGTATATCCATCAAAGCATTTCGCCCGAAATCAAGGGTGAGCTGCGCAGCAACTACACCGTTATGGACGGAGACGTTTTTAAAATCAAGGGTTTGGTTTTAAAAAGCAATTGAGGCAACACCGCTTGGCTTAAAAATTCTAAATTAAACCAAGGCATATAAACACGCTCGCTGAAAACACTATTACAGCGAGGTGATTGGTTTGAGCGGCTTACGCAAATATTTGAATTACAACATGATGAAGCACTCAAAAAAGCGTTTTCCAAACAAAAACATGGAGCGCGCCGGAAAAATACTTGACGATATGCTGATGTACAGCACAGCTTCGGCAACCGACTGCACCGGACTGATCCCGTCTGCACCCGAGGATTCGGCTCAGGCGGACGCATACGACGAGATTTTTCCGTTTGGATAATAACTTCATCCGCATTTGAATAACGATATCAAGGCAAGTCCTGTGCAGGTTGCAGGCTTGCCTTGTATATTTTTGTAAAGGAAGCAAAGAAAATTTCTAAATTTGCTCAAATTGCATATTTGCTTTTTTCTGAAAATATGATATACTATTAGTAATTGCACTATTAAATATTACAAAAATCAAAAAGGGAGTGATTTTTTGACTGAAAACTGGAACTACTCCGACATTCTGCCCGAGATCAACATTCTCGCAGAAAAAATGATAGACAACTCCAGGATTGACCCCGAGCTCTATACAAAATACAACGTAAAAAGAGGTCTGCGCGACCTTGACGGAAAGGGAGTTCTGACAGGTCTGACCGATATCTCGACGATCAAGCAGAACAAGCTGGTTGACGGCAAGCTTGTTCCCTGCGACGGAGAGCTTTATTATCGCGGTTATAATGTGAACGATATCGTAAAAGGAATCATGAGCGACGACCGCTTTGGCTTTGAAGAGGTTGTTTATCTGCTTTTGTTTGGCACAATGCCCAACAAAGAGGAGCTTGAAAGCTTTAAGAAGCTTTTGGTGCTCTATCGCACCCTGCCGCAGAATTTTGTGCGCGACGTTATTCTCAAGGCTCCCAGCGAAGATATGATGAACTCGATAGCGCGCAGTGTTCTCACTCTCTTTTGCTACGATTCAAACCCAAATGATACTTCTATCAACAACGTGCTCAGGCAGTGCGTTCAGTTGATCTCTGTATTTCCGCTTCTTTCGGTCTACGGTTATCACGCGTATAATCATTATCTGAGAGACAAGAGCCTGTATATCCACCGCGCCGAGCCAACGATGTCAACCGCCGAGGTCATTCTTTCGCTGCTCAGACCCGACAGAAAATACACCGAGCTTGAGGCAAAGGTGCTGGATATGGCGTTGATACTCCACATGGAGCACGGCGGCGGTAACAACTCAACCTTTACCACGCACGTTGTAACTTCGTCCGGAACCGATACATATTCGGCTATTGCTGCGGCTCTTGCTTCGCTAAAGGGACCCAAGCACGGCGGCGCGAACGTTAAGGTTTATGAGATGTTTGAGGATATGAAGCAGAATGTTTCGGACTGGAAGGATGAGGACGCGATCGCGGACTATCTTGAAAAGCTGCTTGACAAAAAAGCGTTTGACCGCAAGGGACTTATCTACGGAATGGGCCACGCGGTATACACGATATCTGATCCGCGTCAAAGGATTTTGAAGGGTGCGGTCCAGCAGCTTGCCGAAGTTGAGGGATATTCCAAGGAATTTGAGCTTTATGCGGTTGTTGAAAGGCTTGCGCCTGAGGTTATCGGCAAAAAGCGCAAAATCTATAAGGGCGTGGCTTCAAACGTAGACTTCTACAGCGGACTGCTTTACAGTATGCTCGACATTCCGTGCGAGCTTTACACTCCGCTCTTTGCAACTGCGAGGATCGCAGGCTGGAGCGCGCACAGACTTGAGGAGCTTAACAATGCCGGCAAGATCATCCGCCCGGCGTATATGAGTATTTCTACGCCAAAGGAATATGTTGAGCTTGAAAAAAGGTAGTGCAGAAGCATAATTTAACTGCAACTCTTTATAAGGAAGAACCGGCTGTCTTGAAAAAGGCAGCCGTTTTTGCAATTTGAATTGACAAGGGGTGACAATATGTATGACAGCGAAAAAAGAGAAAAGCTGATACATCACTTTGCCGCCATGACGGGCGGATTTTTGGGCGGCTACGCCATTATAAATCACTGCGACATCTTCGGCAACGCCCAAACTGTCAATATGATAAAAATGATCAAGGAGCTGTTCTGCGGCAATTTTAGCGTGCTGCCGTTTTTGCTGATATGTTTTTTGGTGTATGTGGCAGGCAACGTGTTCAGCGCGGTTTCGGAGAAGGTTTTCTCCGTTGATCCAAAAGCAGTCAGCCTTGCCGTGACTGCGGCGGCGGTTGTTATAACCGGGCTTTCTCCTGCTGTTTCAAACGATTACCTCGCACTTATGCCGATATTTTTTGCCGCGCCGGTTCAGTGGAACGCGTTCTGCTCCGCCGCCGGCTATACGAGCTCGACCATTTTTTCGTCAAACAATCTGAGAATAGCCACGACCTCGCTGACATCTTATATTATGACAAAGGATGAAGCCCTGCGCGACAAAGCAAAGTTTTACTGGGCGACCCTGCTTTTCTTTCATATCGGAGTAGCTCTGTCCTGCTTTGTAAGCCTTTTATTTTCTACCTCCGGGATTTGGTTCGCGTTTATCCCTTTGTTCTTGACTGCATTTACATATTTTTACAAAGCATAAATAGTGTTTTTTAAAAGGAATCATTATAGGTGCCCTGTATCAGCTTTTTTACCTTGTGAAGAATATACAGACTGATTTGTTGCATACTAAGTATATCAAACACAGGAGGTAAAAAACATGACTTCAAAGGAACTTATGTATGTTGAGGACGCGCTGGGTCACGAGCAGTATTTTCAAACTCAGTGCCGCGAGACCGCCAATCAGCTCCAAGACGGCGAGCTTCGCAGCTTTGCCCAGCAGCTTGAACAGCAGCACAGGAACATTTTTCAAAACCTTTACAGCTTGCTTTGAGGAGGCGCAGTATGGACGACAGAAATCTTATGGAAAACATGCTTATGCTTGAAAAGGGCGCGTGCGACTTGTTTATGCACGGAACGATCGAGGCTTCAACCGACAACGTTCACCGAACCTTTTCCGATTCGCTGAACACCTCGCTCTGCCTTCAGGAACAGCTATATTCCAAAATGCAGGAAAAGGGCTGGTATCCCTCCGAGCAAGCCGAGCAAAGCAAGCTGAATTCGGTCAAGATGAAATTCAGCGCAACGGGCTGATTGCGAAAAAACAAAGCCGACGGTGTTTTTCCGCCGGCTTTGTTTTGCCCAAAAGCCTGTTTTTTCGGCGCGAAAAAAGCGAGCAATATATTATCGTATCAAAGCGGATTGTTTTCAAAACGCACGGTTTCGTTAAAAGCACCAAAAACCGTCGATTGATACATAATAAACTTACAAATTTAATGCACTTTGCCAAAACGCTTGTAATATTGCACAAAAAGCATATCGCAAAACCGTGCATAATAACCAATAGGCAGAAATGCTTTTTACCCCCTTGATTTTTGTTTTAACATTTGGTAAGATATAGGTGTCGCAAGGGAAAGCGACAAACAAATACAAGTCAAAGTCACTTGAAAAACAAAAACAAAACGGAGGAAAAAATCATGACAAAGACTAAGACAACAAAAAGATTTGCAGCGATTCTTCTCACACTTGCAATGGCATTCGGTATGTTCAGCATGATCGGTGCAACAAGCGTTAGCGCAGCTACAGACAAGGTAAGCCTTTATTCCTTGAACCCCACTTTCTCAAAGTACGGCGGAACTTCATTTGAGGCTTACATCCAGACAAACGACAGCGCAAGTAACCAGGAAGTTTATGTTCACTACAACTACATGGATTCAATGGATTGGCAGGACGCTAAGGCTGAGTATGTAACTACTCTTAACGACGGTTCAAAGATTTGGAAAGCTAACTTCTCAAGCTGGAACACAAAGTTCGCTATCAAGTTCGTTGCTGACGGTCGTGAGTACTGGGACAACAACAACGGCAACGACTACACACGCAACGACATCCTCGGCGTAGCTCCTGTTACTTCTGAGAGACTTGGCTATCAGCTCTACGGCAACAAGTTCCAGATCAACGCTGTTCTCCAGAACTATGCTTATCAGAAGAACGTATATGTAAGATACACAACAGACGGTTGGAACTCATACAACGATCAGGCTCTCGGTTATGACAAGACAAACGAGAACGGCACTGAGACTTGGACAACAACACTCAACCTTCCTTCTAACATGGATTACAGCAAGTTCGAGTATGCTATCTGCTACCAGGTAAACGGCACAGAGTTCTGGGCTAACAACTTTGGCGCAAACTACGACGCATCTTACTATATCCACCACTAATTAAACCATCGGATCTATCCGATAATAAAAGGGGCAGACGGAGAGCAAACGCACTCCGTCTGTTTCTTTTTTTGATTTTTGTGTAGGAATTTTCGCCGCAGTATGATATAATCATTAAGACAAGCGGCATTTGACCGCAATCAACCCGAAAGGAGACCGGCTTTGTCCGGATTGAATAATCATGAAAAAATTTTTATCGATCCTTCTTTCCGTCGTCATGCTCTTTTCCTTTTGCTCGTGCTCGGATACTAGGTCCGAAAGCTTGCAGAGAATGCTCGAAAGCCTGACGGAAGAAGCTGATTTTGGCGGAGTAATCAGAATCACCAGGGACGGAAAGACGCTTTGCGAAATCGCACGCGGCAGCACATATTCCGGTGTGGAAGAACAAAACACAATGGATTCGCGGTTCTGCATCGGCTCGGTGTCAAAGCAGTTTGCAGCCGCCTCGATCATGCTGCTAAAGCAAAAGGGTCTGCTCAGTGTTGACGACAAGCTTAAAAAATACTTTCCGCAATACACAATCGGCAAGGATATCACACTAAAAAATCTTTTGACCATGCGTTCCGGAATAGCGGAATTTTACGGCGTGCATTACATTAACGACGCGTTCACCGAGATACCGACCAATGATTTGGAGGGAGTGCTCACTAACAAAAAAACTCCCGGCGAAAACCGCGAGATTTTGAAGGGCTGGCTTTTTAAGCAACCGTTGATTTTTGAGCCGGATTCAACCTATGAGTATTCAAACTCAAACTTCTTTTTGCTTGCCGAAATCGTCAGTCAGATCTCGGGAATGGAATATGAGGACTTTGTCAAAAAGAACATTCTTGAGCCCTTGGGTATGAAGCAAACCGGTTTTATCGACGACAACACGGATTTTTCGGGACTATCAAAGCCCTCGGTAGACACCAAAAGCATTTATATAGGCATCACACAAGGTCTGGGAGATTTGTATTCCTGCGCAGGAGATATGGATAAGTGGCTTTCGTCCATTTGGAAACACACCCTGCTCACGGAGGAATCTGTTCAGGAGATGTCGCAGGATTATTCGCCAGAGGAGGAATATTACTACGGCTACGGTATCAACCCCGACGGCGAGGGAGGTTTGTTTCACACTGGATTTTTCTCAACATATTACGCCGTTGACTATACAAACCCGGACGAGCATATCAATCTTTTTGCCGTGACAAACGACGAAACAAAAATGAAGTCAGACCTTGCAGAGCTTTGTTATAGATTGATCGACAGGCTCTCTAAATTACCAAAATAAAAATCTTTCCGATATCAACAACGCATCCTCTGTTGTCAAAACGCTGATAAAGCATACGTGGATAAAGGCGGAGCCGGTGTTCAAAAACCGCGCAATTTTGTTTTGGAATAATTTAAGGGCACCTCTAAATAGTGAAAAATAGTGTAAAAATAGTGGAATAATAGTGGATTTTTTTGAGCCTGAGTGGTATAATATGTTCGTAGTAGCATAGATTTTACTCCTATAGAAATCAGTCGAGCGTTCGGTGTTACCAACAAGACGATCATCACACGTTTGGCTGTTCTTGTAAAAAACGGGTTTGTTGCGCCGCACATCGTCAACGAACGTATCAGATCGTATGAGTTGAGCGATTTTGCAAGAAATAATAAAAATGAAATAATCAACGCAATTCAGTAAACAAAGCATTTAAGGTCACCTCTAAAAATTCCTCGCAAAACGAATGAGAATATGGTATAATTAAACCATCAAAAGATAGATGGTGATGATATGCAGTTGAATTTA
>OMZU01000091.1 GCA_900315605.1 uncultured Eubacteriales bacterium
TTTAAAGAAGCGGATAGACTTTTTTCGATTATAATTTCTGTCTATAATAAAAATCCCCGCCTGCTCACACTTTGGTGAACAGGCGGGTAAATTTTATGCTGTAATCGGAATACTCTCTGTTTCTTCCATACCGAGGAAAAACTGTCGGATATTCATATTCAGCTCTATATTTAGTTCATAGTTGCGGTAAACATCAACTCGTTTGATCATCGAATTGACTATCATTTTCTTTGCTTCGATCGGAGCGTTGTCGTACAGGCTTGACCAAGAAATGATTTCGTCATATTGGTCGTTCAAATCCTTGATGAGCGTTTTTGAGGATTCGACATCGCTCTCCGCTTTCTCGCATTGCGCCTTGAGCGATTCGGATTTCTTCTCGGAATCCTCGACGAGCCCTGCCAGCATAGACTGTGAAAAGGCGCTTTCGCCCTGAATCGACTTTACAACCTCCTCACGGAGCTTGTTCAGCTTTTCCAGTTCTTTTGCGTATTCGGATTGCAGGCGTTTGGAGTTTGCTTTTCTGACTGCCAGTTCTTCCTTGTAGCGTGAATTGATTATGGCGCTCTTGGGGACGCCCTTGATACGTTCAAAGATTTCTTTTACGACTTTCTCTACCATACTGTCGAGCTTGTGTTGTATATATGCGGACTGCCCTTCACACGGCGTTATCTTTCTTGTCTTGCCGTAACAGACGTAGCGAACTCGGGGCTTTTTGACCTTTGTGCCGTCGGCTTTGGTGTAACACTTGTTCGCCGTGGATAAGTGCAGCCTCGCTCCGCAGTGTCCGCAGAACACATTGCCGGACAACAGCGCATTTCCTTTCATATTCAAAGGAACACGCGGTGTGTTTTTTAGTGTGTCGGCACGCTGTCGCAGAATCTCCTGTGCTCTGTCGAATTGTTCCTGTGAAATGATTTGTAACTCAGGGATAAACGGAGAACGGCTTTCTCCGCTTCGCAGATAACCCGTGTAGGTAGGATTGTGAAGTATGTTTCGGATGGTGTTGTACGACCAGCGATTGCCCGTAGGATTGGCATAACTGCCGTTATTGAGAAAATTGGCGATTTTCTGAACGCCCAAGCCTTCTTTGGTGTACTTATCGAAAATCAAGCGGACAATAGCAGCGTCCTCCTCTTTGACCTTCAAATCGTACAGCTCGTGCTTTCGCTTATTCAGCCTGCCGCTTTTGACAAGCTCATAACCAAGCGCGGCGTTACCGCCTTTGTAGTGTCCTTCTTCTACCATTTGACCGAGGCTGGTGCGTGTACGGATAGAGGTCTTTTCGCTCTCGCCGTCAGCCTACCAAAAGCGGATATAGTTGATCAGCTTATCGATATGATTATCAAAACGCTGTTCGCCCTCCTGCGTGCTCCAGACCTGAATACCGTTCTTGACGAACCACTCGACAACGAACGGTGTTTCGTCGGCGATACGTCCGATTCGGTCAAACATAAATACAAGCAGGATAACGAACTTGCCCTTGCGGGCAAGCTCTTTGATAGCCTGTATTTTGTCACGGTTTTCGGCACGGATCTTGTGTCCCGAAACGCCGTCCTCTTGTTCTTCGTGTACGATCGTCCAGCCCATTTTGTCGGCAAAGCGGTGGCAGGCTTTGCGCTGCATCGGGATATCCGCTTCATTATTATTGTCGTAATCCACTTGCTTGTCCGTCGAAACACGGTACAAACAGCAAACTCTGTTTTTCTCCATTACGATACCTCCTTATTTGATACCCTCATTTTATCAACAGATTGATCGCTCCGACAAATGTACGAGGTATCTGCGCAGGTGAGCAAAATACCCCTGATATTTCCGAATAAGTCGGTATTAGGTTCTTTTGCAAACGAGATACAGACGCGGTGTCCGTCGATAAAACGGTACTGCTTGGTGTGGTCATTCATATCGGTTTTCATTTATCTCACCTCTCCCTGTCACGCTGGCGGCGCAGATATTTGTTGTAATGCTCAACTGCCTTTAAGTTCTTCGGGAAAAAGGCTCTCACACGGTCGGCAGGGATTTTGAGCATTTCACGCTGATTTGGCTTCTCTGTTGCCATCAGCTTGTCAACATACTGCATTGTGAGTGTCCCGTTGTGCATTTCCTTGTGCATATGAAACGCCTGTGAATAGGACGGCGTGCAGTCGTCACGCTCGATAATATCCAGCAGATAATACTGCATATTAACACTGAGGTAGGACAATTCTACACCGACGGAAAAGGCGATTTTGCCCTCGTCCATCAGCTCAAGCAATTCCGGGATAAGGTTAGTCAGACGGATATAGCGCTGAATTTGATTGCGACTTTCTCCGGCTTCAATCGCTATGATTTTGTCCGTTCGTAACTTTGTCCCAACTTGGGACGAAGTTAAGTCGGTGCGCTTGCCCTGACGTTTCAGAGCGTCATATTTCAGTTTATAGGCGAACGCCTTTTCTGACGGCAGAAGATGCTCCCTGTGAAGGTTGCTGTCCACCACCATAATCGCTGCTTCGTCACGGCTGACGGGACGAATAAAGGCAGGGACTTCTGTGAGCCCTGCCTTCTGCGCCGCACGGAAGCGGCGGTGTCCGGATATGATTTCGTATTCGTCGGTTGTGCCTTCAAGCGGTCGTACAATCAGCGGCGTCATAATGCCCTGCTGCTGA
>OMZU01000002.1 GCA_900315605.1 uncultured Eubacteriales bacterium
TATAATGTTATAGATTGTCCGCTATTAGGCGGATATTATTCTTAATTGGAATTATGTGTGATAGGTAAATAAAAATTATCAATTTTTAGAGGTTACCTTTACAAATTTCAAGACATATTATTAATGATTTTTTGTGTTATTAACAGTTTTTTGTATTATGAATATTTCTTAATAATATTATATTGTTTTTCATTTGTTGAATAAATATACCTAAAAGTTTAAAAACCGCTTGTAAAAAGCAAGATGATATGTTAGAATTAAATTTATAGGATATCACATTTTATTCCGGAAAAGAGGATATAATGTTTATTAATAAAAGGATAATTTCTTTAGTCGCTTCATTAATGATATTTTGCACTTGTTTTATTTCACAGGTAGTCGCGATTGCTGATGATGAGAATTTAAACCAAAACGCTCCTTCTATTCAGGTTTTTTCTGACGATCAAATATCTAATACTTTGTACTCGGATGTAATTGATATAGAGGATTTTTATGAGACAACTTCGGAAGTTGTTTTGCCTACTTCTTGTCAAACAACTTCTGACATAGTCACGGAAGCATTTGTTGAAACCACCTCGCTTATGGATCCTACACTTGAGCCCAATACATATCAAGCCGAGGATCAAACCTCTGCAACCACCGAGAATACGGGGTTTGAGGAAATACTGCCGGAAGAATCGACTTTATCTCAGACAGAACCTCTTGAGATAACAACGGCTGCAAGCGTACCTAATGAGATAGAAACTACATTTTTTGAAGAAACAACGTTTTTGGAAGTTTCAACTGTTGAAGTAACAACCGAATCGACCGAGCCAAAGGAAATTGAAGTAACGACTGTTACAGAAGCTTTGGTTACCGAAGAAGATACTACTTTTGAGGAACAAACAACTGCTTTTGCAGAAACGGAGCCGACGACCGCTGATGTGCCTGCAACGGAAGCTGATAATGAATCGGAAGAAACAACTGTTCCCGATATTTCAAATGTTCCGGAAGTTACCACCGCTCCGGAAGCTGATATCATCGAACCTACCGAATATATTACCGTTCCGGATGAACCTGCTGAGAACGAAACCGATGTTTTTGATGATACAGACTTTTCATTTGATTATACCGAGCTTGAGCTTGGGTTGGGCGAAATCCAAGGTCTGTGTTCTGAATATATGCTGTGCAATGGATATATTTTTATTTCAGATAATCCTTTGGTTGCAGATGTAAACCGGAACGGAGATGTTTTTGCTCTTGGTTTGGGTGTTGCGAACATCACCTGTAAAACACCCGGCGGAGCAATTGAAAAATGCAGAGTAAAGGTGCTCCCGGCGGCTACTTCGATTTGGCTCAACACTGCAAGCTTAAAGCTTGGAGTAGGTGAGTGCTACAAGCTTAAATCCTATATTCCCGGAAAAGAGGCTGCATTTCACAGGTTTTTCAGCTCCGACAACCCCGGAGTCGCTATTGTTTCGCCCGAGGGAATCGTTGAGGCTGTCGGAGAAGGTACTGCCGTGATTTCCTGCGTAACCGACGACGGAGTAAAAACGACATGCTTTGTAAAAGTCAGTGCTCCGGCTTCTTCGATTTGGTTTGATTTTGAATCTGCAAAGATGGGAGTGGGAGAAACCTACAACATGACAAGTCATATCCCCGACGGTGAGGCGGCTTTTTACCGCTATTATTCGTCCTCGGATTTTCACGTTGTCAAGGTTTCAAACGAAGGCGTCATCAAAGCGATGGGCGAGGGAACAGCAGATGTTTACTGCACAACCGATAACGGTTTGAGAGCGAGCTGCCGCATTACCGTGGGCAAGGCTGCAACTGAGCTTTCTCTCGATAAGGAAACCCTGTCATTGGGTATCGGAGAGCAATATCGTCTTGAATGTTATCTGCCCAAGGATGAATTTACGATATACAAATATTTTTATTCCGACAATCCTTATGTTGCAATTGTTGACAGGCAAAGCGGAACCGTTACCGCACTAAGCGAGGGCGCGGCGAGAATCAACTGCTCAACAAAGAACGGCGCGCGTGCCTTTTGTTTGGTAAAGGTCGGAAAAATGGCTGGCTCGGTGTCGCTCAACAAAACCTCGATAACTTTGGGTATCGGAGAAACCTTTGACTTTGACAGCTATGTTCCTGAGGGCTGCGTTGCATATTACAGAAATTATTATTCCGAGAACAAAAAAATCGCTTCGATTGCTGAGGCAGGAGGTCTTTTGACAGCGATTTCCGCAGGAAGCACCAGGATATATTGCCAGCTTTCAAACGGAGTGAAAACCTATTGCGATGTAACCGTAAAGCCTCTGCCGGGCTCTGTTTCTCTCGGCTCAAACAGAAGTGCAAGGGTCGGCGAGATAATAAACGTCAGCTCCGATTTCGGAGCCAATGCCTTTTCGCTAAACCTTGTTTATTCAAGCTCCGACGCCAAGGTTGCAAAGATTGAAAGCGCGGGCTATGACGGAATCAAGATAAGGGCTATGTCCGAGGGAACAGCAACGATAAGTGTGAAAACCTATAACGGCAAGACAGATACAATTAAAATCACTGTGTCAGGAAGTGCGGCAAGATGCATTGACATTTCGACCTGGCAGGGCGACAACGTTGATTTCAACAAGCTAAAGGCGTCAGGCATTGATTATGTGATCCTGCGCGCCGGATTTAGCGAAACCAAGGATAACCGCTTTGAAAAATATTACCGCGACGCGCGCGCCGCAGGAATGAAGATCGGCGTTTACTGGTATCTTTACGCAAGTACCCCGAACGGCGCGGCAAAGGAAGCAAACGCTTGTCTTAACGTGCTGAAAGGCAAATATCTTGACATGCCGGTTTATTGCGATATAGAGGAAGGGTACATCGTTAATCAAAAGTCTGCCTCAGAGGTGACCGGGCTTGCACTGAGTTTTGGTGAAATCATCAAAAGCGGAGGCTTTCGTCCGGGAGTTTACGCCAGCGCGAGCGTGCTCTATCGCAAAATCTATCGCAGCTCATTAAGCGGCTATTCGATTTGGAATGCCGAGTGGAATTCAAGCTTGACTGAAAACTGCGACATTTGGCAGTACAGCGAAACAGGCAGGGTGAGCGGAATCAGCGGATACGTTGATTTGGATTTGATAATGAATCTTAATATTGTTTCATAATCAATGAAAATTTTAACTTAATAAAAAAGTGATGACAGAATTTGCTGAAAAAAGTATGCTTCTGTCATTACTTTTGTTTTTTTAAGCCAATGAAATTTAGAGTCAGTTATTGTCCGTATTTTAAAAAGAGTTGATTTTTTAAATTATTAGTGATAGAATTGTATTGATTTAAAAAAGAATAAATAAAACATCCCGAATGATAGGGATGTTTTAGAATGAAAATAATGATTTAAAAGAATTAAATAATATAAAAATGAGATCACGGGAAATTAGATCAACATTTGATCTGATTTTACTTGCGCCTATATTCCGTTATATCGGAGGTGAGATATATGCAGGACATGATAAAAAGAATAATCGAGGCGGACAGTAAGGCTAAAGAGCTTGAAGAAGCCAACCGAAAGGCAGCCGAGGAAGAAAAACAAAAGATCGAACAGGAAGCTGCCAATATATACAAAAAGTATATGGACGGTGCTCAGGGCGAGATAGCAAAAAACGACGCGCATATCGAAAAACGTTTTGCGGCAAAGCTCAAGGAGATAACCGCAAAACAGGAATCTACCCTGATAAAACTCAAATCTGATTATGAGATAAACCGCGACGGCTGGGTCGATGAGATCGTAAGCCGCGTCACAGGCTGATAAGGGAGGTGGTTTTATGTCCTCAACTTCCTATGCTGTTCTGGCTAAGGCAAGGGCAAAATACGGGAAATTTTTGACAGACAGGGACTATTCAAACATTCTTGCATGTCAAAGCGTCGCCGAGGTAATGGTTTATCTTAAATCACACACTCACTATGCCTCAGTTCTTTCGGAGGTCAATGAGCGCGACGTTCACAGAGGCAGACTGGAGCTTTTGCTCAGGCAATATCTTTTCAATGAATTTGACAGTCTGTGCCGCTATGATTCGAGCGTTAGTTCCGGCTTTTCGCAATACTATATCGAAAAAACAGAGGTAGAGCAGATAATTCGGTTTTTGATTCTTTTGAATTCCAATTCGACCGAAAAGTTTATTTTTCAGTTTCCTGCTTTTTTGTCAAAGCATTCCGAGCTTGATGTAAACAAGCTTGCCAACGCGCATGATTACGACGAATTTCTTTCTTCGCTCGAAAAGACTCCGTATTATGATATACTCAAGGTCTTTAAGCCCGACGAAAAGGGCAGGCTGCCTGTATCGGATATGGAGAACAAGCTTTATACTAATGTTCTAAAGCACATGCTCGAGCTTATCGACAAAAAAACCATGGGCAGCGAGCGGAAGGAGCTTTTGTCGCTTTTTAGGACAATAAACGATTACGGTATTTTTTCAAGAATTTTGAGGCTGAAAAAATATTACGATCTTCCGCCTGAGGTCATAAAAACAAATATGGATTCAATCTTTTGCAGCCTTAGCCCAAAGCTGATAGACAAAATGTGCGAGGCGCAGTCCTCCGCCGAGGTCTTTCAGATAATGCAGAGCACGGGCAGCGGAAGAATGATAGGCAAGATAGGTTATAACTACGCAGGAGATATAAGTCCGCGTGTGCAGCATAAGCTTGCCAAGAAAAATATACATTTTTCAAACAATCCGTCGGTTGTGATGATTTCTTTTATGTTTCTCTCGGAAACCGAGCTGATGAACGTTATCAGCCTGATCGAGGGAATAAGATATCAGCTCGACCAAAAAACAATTCAGTCGCTGTTGATAAGATGACTGACAGTAAATATCATCAGACGGTCGGTGCCGTTTGATATGATATAAAGAGGTGATTTGAATTTGGCAGTATCATCAATGCAGGCGGTAAACGTGATCGGACTGATGGAGCACATCGACGAGGCAATTACCGTTCTTGGTGAATCGGGCGTGTTTCACCCTGACGAGGTCAGCAATTTTTACAGCGACCTTCAGGGCTTTACGCACCTTCAAACAAAAAACAGCTACGCCGAGCCTTTGACGAATCTAAAAGCTGCTCTGAATCAGGCAAAACGAAATGTTCCGCTTTGCGATGTGAGCGATTACAGCCCGTCGTTTGAGGAGTTGGAGAGCTTTTCTTCTGAGGCTACTGCGGAGATCGACGCTCTGCTTGAAAAAAGAGCCGAGGCTGAGGCAAGGCTTGAAGCAACAAAGAAGGATCTAAGCATTGCAGAGCATTTTTCCGGGCTTGACGTTGAGCTGGAAAAGGTTTTGAAGATGAAGTACATAAGGGCGCGCTTCGGCAAATTGCCCAAGGACAGCGTGCAAAAGCTGGAGGCGTATAAGGACAACGAGTACGTTGATTTTGCCGTTTGTACCGAGGACAAGACCCACTGCTGGGGCGTGTATTTTGCGCCGAAGGATAAGGTTGAAGAGATCGACAAGATCTTTGAGGGGCTGTATTTTGAGCCTGCCGATTTGGTGGGTGAAAACGAAACTCCGGGTGAAAAAATCGAGAGCTACAAAAAGGAGATCCCGATCATTGAGGCGCAGATAAAGGAAGCAAACAAGGATTTGGAGCAGTATTTTGAAGAAAACGGCGAGCAAATCTCGCGCTGTCTCTCAAAGCTAGAGGAGCTTTATTTGTATGCCGGAATCCGAAGCAAGGCGTTGCAGCACGGCAACAGCTTTATTATTGTGGGTTGGGTCCCGTCGGAAAATAAAAAGCAGCTTCAAAAAAGGCTCAAAAAGATAAAAAGCGTTGATCTTGACTTTTCAAACGCAAAAAAAGAGATGGACAAAAATCCGCCGGTCAAGCTTAAAAATTGCTTTTTGGCAAGACCGTTTGAGTTCTACACCGAAATGTACGGCGTGCCAAAATACAACGAGATCGATCCCACGCTGTTTATCGCGATTACCTATATAATAATTTTCGGAATCATGTTTGCCGATTTGGGGCAGGGTTTTGTCCTTGCTATCGCAGGCTTGCTGATGTGGAAGCTCAAAAAAATGAAGATAGGCAGAATACTTTTTCCGTGCGGACTCTCCGCTATGGTATTCGGCACGATTTTCGGAAGTCTGTTCGGATTTGAGGATACGCTCAATCCTTTGTTCAGAATGGTCGGCTTTAAGGAGAAGCCTATTGAGGTCATGGCTCCGCAAAACACCAACATCATTATTATGGGCGCGATCGGTATTGGCGTGTTCCTGCTGCTGATCGCGATGCTTCTAAACGTATATACGTCGATTCGGCAAAAGGACTACGGGCGCGCGCTGTTCGGAACAAGCGGAGTAGCCGGGATCTTGTTCTATGGTTCAACCGTTTTCGGGCTTGCAGCCGAAATGTTCATGGGGATCCATGTTATGACCCTGCCTTATATTCTGGGGTTGATAGTCGTTCCGTTTATTCTTGTCTTTTTCTCAAAGCCTTTAGGCGACCTTATAAACGGAAAGAAGGATTGGCAGCCCGAAAGCTGGGGCGGATATATAGTCGAGAATATTTTTGAATCCATCGAGGTTCTTTTAAGCTATGTTACCAACACAATGAGTTTTTTGCGTGTGGGCGCGTTCGTGCTTGTTCACGCCGGTATGATGCTGGTTGTGTTTGTGCTTGCCGAGACGGTTGGCGGAATAGGCTATTGGGTGGTTGTTGTAATAGGCAATTCGCTTGTTATCGTGCTTGAAGCACTGCTTGTTGCTATCCAGGTGCTCAGACTTGAATATTACGAAATGTTCAGCCGTTTCTATTCCGGCGAAGGCAGAGCCTTTGAGCCGGTTAAAATTTCTACAGATTAATTTTGGAGGTTATTTATCATGTCAGTTTTTGATTTTATTTTTATGGCTTTGCCTGTTGTGTTTTTGATCAGCTCGGTGCTTATCGCTGTAAGGGCGGTTTCACTCGGAAAGAACAGAAAAAGAACAATGCTTATGCAGCTTGCTTCGTTTGCGGCTGTGTTTGCGATCTGCATGGTTTGTCCGTTTGCAGTAAGCGCGGCAACAGGCGATCCCGGTGCTGCGGCTGCCGCAGCAGGCGGAGCTGACGGAATGGCGTTTATCGGCGCGGCTGCCGCAACAGGACTTTCGTGCATCGGCGGCGGTATCGCGGTTGGAAACGCTGCACCGGCGGCGATCGGTGCAACAAGCGAGGATCCAAAGGCGTTTGGTAAGGCGATCATCTTTGTTGCATTGGGCGAAGGTATCGCGCTCTACGGTATGCTTATTTCAATTATGATCCTTTCAAAAATAGGCTAAGTGACAATTATGAAATTTTATTTGATAAGTGATAATGTAGACACCAAGATGGGTATGCGCTTTGCAGGTATACCCGGAGTTGTCGTTCACGAGGAGGAAGAGGTCAGGCGCGAGCTGACGCAAGCTATTGAGAGGGAAGATATAGCTGTTATTCTTATGACAGAAAAGCTTGTTTCTCTTTGTCCCGACATTGTTTACGACCTCAAGCTTAACCGCAAAAAGCCGCTGATAGTTGAAATTCCCGACCGTCACGGCAACGGCAGGACCAAGGACAGTATTACAAAATATGTTCAGGACGCGATCGGCGTTAAGCTCTAGGCTATATCACAAAGAGAGGTAACTTATGCCAAAGAATAAAACCGATAACTTTCTAAAGGCTATAAAAAAATACGCCGAAGCGAGCAAAACCGCAATGCAGGGCGAGGTAAAGCAGCTCAAAACCGAGCGGTTGAAGGAAGCTGAGCAGCAGGCTGAGTTTGACAGCGGCCGCCTGATCCAAGAGAAGCTTCAGGAAAAGCTCAATGAGCAAACGGCTATGCTTGCCGAAAAAACTCAGGAGGGTCAGCGAAAGCTTTTTATTGAGCGTTCTGCTATGGTTGACGAGATTTTTAAGCTTTCTGCCGAAAGGCTGGTTGAATTCACCAAGTCGGGCGATTATTCGCAAAAGCTTTTGAACAGTGCGCGTGAGATCGCAGAGCTTTTCGGAGACAACAAATGCGTGCTTTTTCTTAACGAACGCGACCTTGCAAGCGCGGACAAGATCAAAGCCTGCTTTAAGGCCGGAGCTGAGGTCAGGACGGATAAGACCATAAAAATCGGCGGGCTTAGGGGATATTGCGAGAGCATGAGAATAATTGCAGACGAGACCCTTGATAGCAAGCTGGAGGCACAGCGCGAGTGGTTTGTTGAAAACGCTTCGCTTTCCGTGCTTTGAACCTTCTGAACCGAAAGAGATGAAAACAATGAATAATAATACTATATACGGAATCAACGGTCCGGTTGTCACCGTTAAAAACGCCGATTGCTTTGAAATGATGGAAATGGTTCACGTCGGCGTTCAAAATCTGGTGGGAGAGGTCATCGGAATCACTGACAGCCTGACCACCATTCAGGTTTATGAAGAAACGACCGGGCTAAAGCCGGGCGACCCGGTAACCGGCACAGGCGCGCCGATGAACGTGCTTTTGGGTCCCGGGATCATTGATAATATTTTTGACGGGATCGAAAGGCCGCTAAAGGCGATCGAGCAGCAGTCAGGAGCATTTATCAGCAGAGGAGCCTCGGTTTCTTCGCTTGTTACCGAAAAGCACTGGACTGTTACAATGAAGATAAAAAAGGGCGACAGGCTTGAGGGCGGTCAAATTTACGCTACGCTTCCCGAAACACCGATCATTGAGCACAGACTGATGCTTCACCCCGGACTTTCGGGCGTTGTAAAGGAAGTCAAGCCCGACGGCGAGTATAAGCTCTTTGACACCGTAGCCGTGATCGAGGATGATTTAGGTGAGAAGCACGAGCTAAAGCTTTGTCAGCAGTGGCCGATCAGAACGGCAAGACCTGTAAAAAAGAGACTTACTCCGTCAATTCCGCTTATTACCGGACAGCGTGTTATGGATACTCTTTTCCCGATCGCAAAGGGCGGTACTGCCGCGATCCCGGGCGGCTTTGGAACAGGCAAAACCATGAACCAGCATCAGCTTGCAAAATGGTGCGACGCTGATATCATCGTATATGTGGGCTGCGGTGAGCGCGGCAACGAAATGAGCCAGGTTTTGGACGAATTTTCGGAGCTGATCGACCCAAAGTCAAACCGTCCGATGACCGATAGAACAGTTCTTATTGCCAACACCTCAAATATGCCTGTTGCGGCGCGTGAGGCTTCGATCTACACCGGTATCACGCTTGCCGAGTATTACCGCGATATGGGCTATCACGTTGCTATGATGGCTGACTCGACCTCGCGCTGGGCTGAGGCTTTGCGTGAGATCTCCGGTCGTCTTGAAGAAATGCCGGCGGAAGAAGGCTTTCCGGCTTATCTTCCTTCAAGGCTTGCCGAGTTTTACGAAAGAGGCGGACGCGCCGACGTGCTCAGCGGCGGCGAAGGTTCAGTTACTCTTATCGGAGCGGTTTCTCCGCAGGGCTCTGACTTTTCCGAACCGGTTACTCAGAACACAAAGCGATTCACCAGAGTCTTTTGGGCTCTTGACAAATCGCTTGCCTATGCCAGACATTATCCGGCTATAAACTGGATCAACAGCTACAGTGAATATTTTAACGACCTCGACCCCTGGTTCAGAGAAAATCTGGGCGAGGACTTTATCGAATACAGAAACCGTATCAGCGCGCTGCTCCAGGAGGAAAGCTCGCTAATGGAGATCGTAAAGCTTATCGGCTCGGATGTTTTGCCGGACGACCAAAAGCTTGTAATCGAAACCGCAAGAGCTATACGTGTAGGATTTTTGCAGCAAAACGCTTTTCATTCCGAGGATACCTATGTTCCCCTTGAAAAGCAAAAGCTGATG
Source organism: uncultured Eubacteriales bacterium (assembly GCA_900315605.1). Taxonomy (GTDB): domain Bacteria; phylum Bacillota; class Clostridia; order Oscillospirales; family Acutalibacteraceae; genus Ruminococcoides. Next base: position 9,794 of record OMZU01000002.1, read on the forward strand.
ATGAAGATGATTTTGCATCTTCATGCCAAGGCAAAAGAGGTTGTTGCGCGCGAGATCCCTATCTCAAAGATTATTGAGCTTGGACTTTTTGACAAGCTTACAAAGATGAAGTACGATATTCCGAACAACAGGCTTGAAATGTTTGACGATTATATCAGCGAGATCGACGAAAAGCTCGGTGCGCTGTTACAGTAAGGAGGGAAACGCATTGATTATTGATTATGTAGGCGTAAAAGAAATCAACGGCTCGCTGATTGTAATGGATGGCGTAAAGGGCGTTTCCAATGAAGAAATCGTTGACATAAAGCTTGATGACGGCTCTGTTCGCCAGGGCAGGGTCGTGCAGATCGAGGGCGAGAAAATCGTTGTTCAGGTATTTGAGGGAACAAGAAGGATCAGCCTCAAAAATACCCGCACCAGACTTACCGGTCATCCTATGGAAATGCCGCTTTCTCCCGAAATCATCGGACGAGTTTTGGACGGCGCGGGCAGACCTATCGACGGACTGGGAGATATTTTCCCGGTCAAAAAGGCAAATATCAACGGAACTCCTATCAATCCGGTTTCGAGAGTTTATCCGAAAAACTACATCAACACCGGTATTTCTACCATAGATACCCTGATGACTCTTATCAGAGGTCAAAAGCTGCCGATTTTTTCCGGCTCCGGTATGACTCACAACGACCTTGCGGTTCAGATCGTTCGCCAGGCAAAAATCAGCGGAGCTGACAGCAGCAATTTTGGCGTTGTTTTTGCTGCGATGGGCGTTCAGAAGGACGTTGCAGAATATTTTCGCAGAAGCTTTGAGGAAAGCGGAGTTCTTTCCAGGGTAGTCATGCTCTTAAACCTGAGCAACGACCCGATCATAGAGCGTACACTCACTCCGAGGTGTGCCCTTACAATCGCAGAATATCTTGCGTTTGAGCTTGATATGCATATTCTTGTAATCATGACTGATATGACGGCATACGCCGAGGCTTTGCGAGAGTTCTCATCCTCAAAGGGTGAGATCCCCGGAAGAAAAGGCTTTCCGGGTTATCTGTATTCCGACCTTGCGTCTCTGTATGAGCGTGCCGGAATGATAAAGGGTCATCCGGGCTCGGTAACTCAGATCCCGATCCTTACAATGCCTAACGACGACATCACCCACCCGATCCCGGATCTTACCGGATATATCACCGAGGGTCAGATCGTGCTTGACCGCGCGCTCCAGGGTCAGGGCTTGTATCCGCCTGTCAGCGTTTTGCCGTCGCTTTCTCGTTTGATGAAGGACGGCATAGGCGAGGGCTTTACGCGAGCGGATCACCAGCCGCTTGCAAATCAGCTTTTTGCCTCTTATGCAAAGGTTATCGACGCCAGAGCACTCGCTTCCGTTATCGGTGAGGAGGAGCTTTCGCCAATCGATAAAAAATATGTTGAATTCGGAAAGCTGTTTGAATCAAAATTCGTTAATCAGGGCTTTACCGAAAACCGAAGCATTGAGCAGAGTCTTGACTTGGGCTGGGAGCTGCTCTCAACTCTTCCGAGGTCAGAGCTTGACCGCGTTGACGACGCAGTGCTCGACATCTATTACAAAGGATAAGAAGGTGAGCTTATGGCTGTACAGGCAGTGCCGACAAAGGGCAATCTGATGAATACAAAAAAATCTCTCGCGCTGGCAAAGAACGGCTACGAGCTGCTTGACAGAAAGCGTAACATTCTTATTCGTGAGATGATGACCCTGATCGACCACGCCAATACGATACAAAAGAAGATCGACAGCGCGTATGAGGAAGCTTATATCGCGCTGCAAACCGCAAATATCACCAACGGCTTTTGCGAGGATATTTCAAACGCGGTTCCCCTTGAAAACGGTCTTCATCTTGAATCGCGCAGTGTAATGGGAGTTGAGATCCCGATTTTAACAATGGACGAAACGGAAAAACACAATTTTCTTCACTACGGAACAAGGACGACAAACTCGGCTGTTGACAAGGTTTATATCCTTTTTACAAGGGTCAAGGTGCTCACAGTGGAGCTTGCAGAAATCGAAAACAGCGTTTACAGGCTCGCTGTTTCGATCAAAAAAACTCAAAAGCGAGCCAACGCGCTGAAAAATATTATGATCCCGCGTTTTGAAGAAACCGTAAAATTTATTTCCGACGCGCTGGACGAAAAAGACAGGGAGGAGTTCAGCCGATTAAAGGTTATCAAGCGCAAAAAGCTTAGAGATAACCAAAATCGTGAAATCGCGAATTAATATACCTCTTGATTAAAATACAATATCAAAGACAACGCTGAGATTTTGGGCGTTGTCTTTGTTGATTTTTCGGCTTTTTTGTACACAATGATTTGCTTATGAATAGAATATAGGGAACCTCTGATTTTGTACTTTACCGGTACCATGCTATTTTCTATATACTAAAAAGGTGAATTATATGGACAATTTAATTATATTCGGCTCAATGACGCCTGCACTGAGGGCGCGCGATATTCTCAAAAATGCCGGAATACACTCAAAACTTGTGCGCACTCCGTCAAAGCCGGGCAAAAAGAACTGCGGCTACAGCCTTGCTGTTGATTCAAATATTGATAAGGCGGTTTCTTTGATAAAAGAAAAAAGGATACCCTTCAGCGGTACTGCTGCCGCGGATCATTCGTGATATATTTTGATAACGGAGCGACGACCTTTCCGAAGCCTCCCTCTGTCATTAGGGCAATGAATCAGACAATGCGGCTCTATGGGGCTAATCCCGGAAGAAGCGGACACAAAATGTCGCTCAAGGCGTCTGAGCTGATTTATGATTGCCGGGTGAACACAGCAAAGCTGTTTGGAGCGGAAAAGCCCGAAAATGTGATCTTCACCCAAAACTGCACCGCCGCGCTCAATACGGTGATAAAGGGAATACTCAAAAGCGGCGACCATGCGGTTATTTCTTCTTTGGAGCACAACGCTGTGGTGCGGCCGCTGGAATTTATGAAAAAGCAGGGAATAAGCTTTTCTGTTGCGGATTTTTCTTTTGATGAAGAAGAAACCATTAATAATTTCAGAGAAGCTATTCGCCCGAATACAAGGCTGGTGATCTGCACTCACGCTTCAAATGTGTTTGGGGTAAGGCTGCCTGTAGAAAGAATCGGTGCATTATGCAGGATATATGAAATTCTGTTTTGCGTTGACGCTGCACAAACCGCCGGAGCAGTTCCCGTTTCGCTTTCAGATAGCTGCATTGATTTTCTTTGTACTGCCGGTCACAAGGGGCTTTACGGTCCTATGGGAACCGGAATTTTGATTATCAACACGGAAAACACTCCGCAAAGCCTGATCCAGGGCGGCACCGGGAGCTTGTCGCTCAGCAGGGAGCAGCCGGATATTTTGCCGGACAAATACGAGAGCGGAACGCCTAATTTGCCTGGTATCGCAGGCTTGTGCGAGGGTGTAAAATTTGTCGCTTCAAGAGATCCTGAAAGAATAATGAAAGCCGAAATCAGGCTTGCTCAAAACCTTTACGAAAGACTAAATAATATTCCTGGCGTTGAGCTCTATGCTCCAAAGCCCGAGGGAACCAAATCAGTTGCTGTTATCTCATTTAACATCAATGGTAAGGATTGCGAGGACGTTGCCATGACTTTGAGCGAGCGTTGCAATATCGCGGTCAGATCGGGGCTTCATTGCGCGCCTCTTGCGCATCAGTCGTTCAAAACCGACGACAAAGGAACGGTGAGAGCGGTTGTATCCGCATTTACAACTCAGGCTCAGGTGAATTATTTTGCCGATTGTATCAAAAGACTTGCGTGAGCTCTAAGACTGATTTAGGTTATGCTGTTTGAATAAAGTTACAATATTTAAAAAAATAGGTTGCAATTTAGTTACTAAATGTGTTAAAATAAAAATGAAGTTTTTAGAAAGGGGGCATTGCCTTGGATTTTTTTGATAATTTTCTTTCTATCATCAAAACAATTCAAATCCGAGATATAATCGATATACTGGCGATCGCTCTCCTTATTTTCGGACTTTTCAGACTTGTCAGAGAAACAAGAGCAGTGCAGCTTCTAAAGGGCGTACTGGTTTTGTTTGTCGTATACTTTATTTCCTCACTGTTCGGTTTTGTAATGCTCTCAGGACTCCTCAGAGCATTTTTTGAGGCTGCTGTTGTGCTCATCGCAATTATTTTTCAACCTGAGATCCGTAAGGCGTTGGAGCAAATGGGTAGAAACAATACTTGGTCAAAATATATCAAGTTTTTGCAAAAGAGAGGAAAAACCGACGAACAGAAAAAAGCGATCAAAAAATCTATCCAGGACGCCGCCGATACTGCGATGCTCTTTTCGCGTTCAAAAACCGGTGCGCTCATGGTGTTTGAAAGAGAAACCATGCTTTCCGATATTGCTTTGACCGGTACTATCATCGACGCCGAAACCTCGGTTGCACTTTTCGGAAACATTTTCTTTAACAAAGCTCCGCTCCACGACGGAGCCTGCATCATCCGCGACGGCAAGCTGTTTGCTGCCGGATGTATTCTTCCGCTTACCGACAACAAAAATGTTGATATAAACCTTGGCACACGCCACCGTGCTGCTCTGGGCATAAGCGAACAAAGCGACGCGGTCGTGCTGACGGTCAGCGAGGAGACGGGAGTAATCTCAATTGCAATAGACGGTATTCTTATGCGTGATTTTACCCACGATATGCTTATCATCAAGCTCAACGAGCTTTTGCTTGACGAGTATGAGAATGATGATAATTCGCGCTTCCGCAGAAAAGGGAGGGTGAAGAATGAAAAAAAGTAAAAAATTCACTCTCAACGGCTTTCTTTCCAACAACAAGGTACTATTTATTGTTTCGGTGCTGATTTCGCTTACGATCTGGATCTATATGAGCTACGGAACGTCAAACGATACCAACGTTACCGTCAGCGGAATACCGATTCAAATCGAGCTTTCCGACGAAGCGATGAATGCCGGACTTATGATTTTTTCGGGTCAGGAGCAAACAGCCTCAGTTACCGTTACCGGTAACCGCGCAACCCTGGGCGCGATAAAGGAATCTGACATCACCGTGACCGCTGCGGCAAATACGATCGATTCTGCCGGCGATTATTCGCTGCCTGTTTCGGCGGCAAAAACTAATCCGACCAGCACATTCCAGATCACATCTGCGGTTGTTCCGTCGTCGATCAAGGTCGCAGTTGATTATTTTAGAGAAACTTCCTTTCAGCTTCAGGAAAATGTTGTTTATAAGGTTGCCGACGGTTACTACGCTTCAACAACTCTTTCGGCAAAAACGATAAACGTTTCGGGTCCTCAGACCGAGATCTCAAAAATAGACAGAATTGCTGCCGTTGCAGAGATCGGAGGAACGCTTACCGACAGCGTGACCGTTGACACCGACATTGTGGTATATGACGAGGACGGCAACGAGCTCGATACCGATTTGCTTACTATGGATACAACCAAGGTCAAGGCGACGGTTTCGGTTCTTCCCGAAAAGACCGTAACTGTAAATCCTGTATTCACCAACAAGCCTTCGGGTCTTAATATCACAGATGAAATGCTTTCTGTAAAGCCATCGACTATCCTGCTTGCAGGACCGAAAAGTATACTTGAAAAAACCGAATCGGTTAATCTTCAGGCAATTGATTTTTCAACGCTTAAAAATGATGAAGTAACCTTTGAATCGCTTGGAATCGATATTCCGTCCGATTGTAAGAATATAAGCAATTCAACAACCGCAAAGGTTACACTCAATTTGAGCGCGCTTGATTCAAAGACCTTTGATGTTGAGCATATTACTGTCAAGGGCTTGTCGGATAAATACAAGTCTGAGGTAACTCAGCAGAGTATCAAGGTAACTGTGATCGGTCCCAAGAGCGATTTGGAGGATATGGAGGCAAGCTCAATAACTGCTATTATTGACACCACAGATTCCAACGGCAAAACAGGCTCTGTTCAAATGCCGGTAACCTTTACGTTCAGCGATTCAGACAAGTGCTGGGCGTATGGTGAGTATAATGCGAATCTGACCATTACCGAAAAATGATTTTCAAAATATAATAATTAACCGCGCGGTTCATTTTTCTGGATCCGCGCGGTTTTTTTGAAAATAATTATAACCTGAATCTTGTTTTGCTTCCTTGTCTTATGGTAGCAAAATTCATATCGTCCGTTTCGTGATATCTAACGCTCTGCACAAGCCCTATGCAAATCAGGGTGCTCAAAGCCGAGGTTCCTCCCGAGCTGAAAAGCGGCAGAGTGATCCCGATAACAGGGAAGAAGCCCAGCACCATTCCCAGGTTGATTATTGACTGAGATGCAATCGCCGCAAATACTCCGGCACAGACTGACTTGCCCCGGGGATCGGTGCAGCGTTTTGCGTTAAGTATCACCTTTATTATTATCCCAAGCAAAATAGCCAAAAGAGCAACACAGCCGATAAAGCCGAGCTCTTCGCCGGCAACGGTGAATATAAAATCGTTTTCCTGTTCGGGAACGATCCCGTACTCGACTCTTTGTCCGTGAAACAGTCCGCTGCCGCTCAGTCCTCCTCCTGCAATAGACATCTTGCCCTGAAATTGCTGCCAGCCGTAATCGGTTGCGGCGTTTCCGTCAATATCAAATAGTGCCAGTATTCGGTTCCGGTGCTCGTCGTTCATAAAAAAGCTCCAGATTATTGGTGCGCCGGCAGCGATCAGTGCAAATAAAATAAGAAAATACCTGAGCTGCACCCCGGCAGCAAAGGACATTATCAGAAAAATCAAACCGAAAATCAAAACCGTGCCGTCGTCGCCCTGAATATGAATGATCGCCATAGGCAATGCAGCATGGAGCAAAAGACTTATTACTCCGGGCAGTGTGTGAAGAAATTCTCTGCGCCTCAAATAATCAAGGTGCGCGGAAAAGGTGATAATAAAGCATACTTTGATAAGCTCGGACGGTTGAATGGTAAATCCTCCGGGAAGAACGATCCATGCCATGTCATCCGTTCCGCTTACCCGCATTCCGAAAATAAACACCAATGCTGCCAAAACCGCTGCCGCGATCGCAGCAAAGTACCATTTTTTTATTATATATCTGTAATCTGCAACTGCAATAATAACCGACGCTGCAAGACCCAAAATCACTGCAAAAAGCTGCGATTTCATGTAGTTGTATTCTCCGGCGCGCTGCATACTGGAAATCAGCAGCAGGCTGTAAATGACCGTAAGTGCGGTCAACACCCACAAAACCTTATCGGTTTTCTTGAAAAAATCGCCGGTGATCTGAAAAAATCTGCTCAAAATAAACTCCCGGAAATATAAAATAATTGTTTTTGGTAACAAATCAATATTATTATATTAAATAATATCCTATTTATCAACCTTTATTTTCAAAATAGAATAATATATATTCACAAATTTGATATAATAAAACAAGATAAATTTCGGAGGTGCTCAAAATGCCGTCAGATATAGAAATCGCTCAACAGGCAAAGCTGTTGCCGATCAAGGATGTTGCTTCAAAAATCGGAATCAAAGAGGATGAGCTTGAGTTTTATGGAAAATATAAGGCGAAGCTTTCCGATGAGCTTGCCGAAAGGGTAAAGGATAACCCCGACGGAAAACTTGTTTTGGTTACTGCGATCAATCCAACCCCTGCCGGAGAAGGCAAGACTACAATTACCACAGGTCTCGGACAGGCTATGGCAAAAATCGGCAAAAAAGCTGTGATCGCCCTCAGAGAACCGTCTTTGGGTCCTGTTTTCGGAATCAAGGGCGGAGCCGCAGGCGGCGGTTATTCTCAGGTGCTTCCGATGGAGGACATAAACCTTCATTTCACAGGTGATATGCACGCTATTACAGCCGCAAACAACCTTTGCTGTGCGATGCTCGACAATCACATTCAGCAGGGTAATTCGCTGATGATCGATCCGCGCAGGATTCTTATAAAGCGTTGCCTTGATATGAACGACCGCGCGCTCAGAAATATCGTTGTAGGTCTGGGCGGAAAGGTAAACGGCGTTCCCCGAGAAGATCATTTTATCATCACCGTAGCTTCCGAGGTCATGGCTATTCTGTGCCTTGCTGCCGATATCAGCGATTTGAAGGAGCGTTTGGGCAGGATCCTTGTTGCTTACAGCTATTCCGGAGAGCCGATTTATGCAAAGGACTTGAAAGCAGAGGGCGCAATGACCGCACTCTTAAAGGACGCGATAAAGCCTAACCTTGTTCAGACTTTGGAAGGAACCCCGGCTATCATGCACGGAGGTCCGTTTGCAAACATAGCTCACGGCTGCAACAGCGTAAGAGCGACAAAGCTCGCGCTAAAGCTTGCCGATTACTGCATAACAGAAGCCGGCTTTGGTTCGGACTTGGGCGCGGAAAAATTTCTTGACATCAAGTGCCGCTACGCAGGCTTAAAGCCAAGCGCAATCGTACTGGTCGCAACCTGCCGCGCGCTTAAATACAACGGCGGCGTGCCCAAAACCGAGGTTTCAAAAGAGAATCTTGAGGCTCTTAAAAAGGGTATAGTAAACCTCGGCGTTCACATTGCAAATATGAGAAAATACAATGTGCCGGTTGTCGTTGCGATCAACAGATTTTATGCGGACACCGACGCAGAATTAAAATATATTGAAGATTTCTGCCGCGAAAACGGAGCGTCATTCGCGCTTGCCGAAGTGTTTGCCAACGGAGGAGACGGCGGAAAGGAGCTTGCTCAAAAGGTTGTCGAAGCGTGCGAAAAACCTTCAAACTACGCTCCCATTTATCCGCTTGAGCTTGGAATAAAAGAAAAAATCGAAAAAATCGCTTCATCGATTTACGGCGCAAAAAAAGTAAATTACACCGTTCAGGCAGAAAAAGCGATTGCCGAGGTCACAGCACTCGGTGCGGACAAGCTACCGGTTTGTATCGCAAAAACTCAGTATTCGCTTTCGGACGATCCTGCCTTGCTCGGCGCGCCAAAGGATTTTGAAATCACCGTGAGAAACGTCAGCCTTTCAAACGGAGCGGGCTTTGTTGTGGTCTATACAGGTGAGATCATGACCATGCCGGGTCTTCCAAAGGCTCCCGCCGCACATAATATCGACATTGACCAAAACGGCAAAATCGCGGGCTTGTTTTGATATGAGCACTTTTGTTACAAACAGCGTTGAAGAAACCGAAAATCTTGGCGCAAGGCTGGCTCAAAAGCTAAAGGGAACCGAGGTCATCGCGTTTTTCGGCGGTCTCGGAATGGGCAAGACTGCCTTTACAAGAGGACTTGCCCTAGGCTTGGGAGTGAAAGATGGCGTTTCAAGCCCAACCTTCGCGCTTGTGAATGAGTACAGCGGAAAATATAAAATCTATCATTTTGATATGTATCGCGTGAATACCTGGGACGACCTGTATTCAACCGGCTTCTTTGACTATATCGACAACGGTGTTTTGTTGATCGAATGGAGCGAGAATATTGAAGGCGCGTTGCCCGAGAATGCCATAAGAATAAATATATCACGCGGAGAAAACGACGATAGCAGAATTTTTGAAATCGAAGGTGCTGATTTAAGTTGACAATACTTGCTATAGATTCCTCTGCAAAGGCAGCTTCTGTCTGCATCGCGAATGAGGAAAAAATAATAGGCGAGTTTTTTATTAATACCTCGCTGACCCACAGTCAGACGCTTATGCCGATGACAGAGCAGCTGCTAAAGAACACCGAAATGACAATTGACGAGGTTGACGCAATAGCAGTAAATGCCGGTCCGGGCTCTTTTACCGGAGTAAGAATAGGCGTTGCGGCGGCAAAGGGTCTGGCTTTCCCAAAAAACCTGCCCTGTGTTTCTGTTTCAACGCTTGAAAGTATGGCTTACAATTTGCTTGGCACAGATTGTGTGGTTTGCGCTGTCATGGACGCACGCTGCTCCCAGGTGTACAACGCAATGTTTCGCATAAAGGGCGAGACTGTTGAACGGCTGACCGACGACAGAGCATTGTCGCTTTCTGATTTGCTTTTGGAATTCAAGCAGACAGACGAAAGGATTTTGATTGTCGGCGACGGAGCTGAGATTACATACGATTTCTTAAAGAATGAAGCCTCAAACGCCGTTTTAGCTCCGAAAAACAGAAGAACTCAAACAGCCTCATCGGTCGCTCTCGCGGCGTTTCAGAAGCTTTTTGAGGGCAAAACGCAAACTGCCGCCGAGCTTATGCCTATTTATCTCAGGCTTCCGCAGGCGCAAAGAGAGCTTAACGCAAGATTAAGAAACAACTGATTTATCAAAACTGAAATAATAGGGGAGAAAAGTTATGAAAATTGCGATTGGGTGCGACCACGGCGGATTTAATCTGATCTGCGCGATAAAAAAATACCTTGCAGAAAAGGGAATAGAATATACTGATTTTGGCACAGACAGCGAGGAAAGCGTTGATTATCCGGTTTATGCCTACAAGGTTGCAAGGGCAGTCAGCTCCGGAGAATATGATTTTGGTATTTTGTGCTGCGGCACGGGAATAGGAATTTCAATGGCAGCAAACAAAATCAAGGGTATCCGCGCAGCCGTTGTAGGAAATGAATTCGGTGCCGAAATGACCCGCCGCCACAATCACGCAAATATTCTTTGTATGGGCGGCAGAGTAACAACAGAGGACGATGCTGTTAAGTTTACCGATATTTTCCTAAACACCCCGGAGGAAGGCGGCAGACACGATAACCGCGTTGCTATGATAACAGCTATCGAAAACGGGACCTTTGATGAATAATCAATGACGGTATAAAACCGCGCTTACCTTTAGTGGCAAGCGCGGTTTTGTTGGTTTATACAGGACTGATAATATTGTATTACTTTGTCGATCATTTGTATTTTACACAATCGATCCTTGGGGTTTCGTCGTTTGTGTAGCCTTCTTTATCATCATAGTAATACAAACCTCCGGTTCTGTTGCAGCCGATCATATAAATATAATCATCAACATAAACGCAGCGGTCAACGTCGCACATATTATACACGCCGTAAAATTCCGGTGAAGAATATATATCAGTGACGCTGATTTTTCCGTCGGTAACCTTAAAGTTGATTATTCCGCTTTGGTGTCCGGCATATTTATTATAGTACGCAGAATCTTCGTCATCGTCTGTAAGGCCGTTCTTGTAGAACGGAATAGTATAATCATTCCTTTTGGAATTATAAAGCAGGGCTTTTGGATTGCTCTGGACCTCGGAATAAACACCATTAAACACCCTTGTATCGCTTACGACAGGATTTGCTTTGTCGGTGATATCAAAAACAACCAGCTTCAATCCATCCTGATATTCCATATCAAACACATCATCCTCTATTGCTTCGGTATTATATCCGATACCGAGCAGGATGTTTTCATCAACCGGAACAAGCATAGTCGAAAAGCCTGTGATTTTTGCCTCTCCGGTGATATTAGGCGAGGTCGGATCTGTGAGGTCAATAATAAAGAGCGGATCGGTTTGCTCATAGGTAATCACATAAGCGGTATCGTTTATATAGCGAACTGCTTTTATGCTTTCATTGTTCGCAAAACCGGTGACGCTTCCTATTTGCTTCATTTCGGCGTTAAGAACATAAAGATTGTTTATGTCCTTTCCGTTATCGTTTTCCGAGGTAGTAGCGATCCTGAGATTGTCCTCGTATTCGTCAAGCGAGTATTGGTCTTTTATATAACCATCGACCGTCGCCGAGCCGACAAAGTCAATATCGCTGTTCAAATCAATTTTGATTACCTGAGTTTTGTATGAGCTCGTTGTGTAATAATAATTCCAATCCAGCTCATAGCTGATATCCTCAATAAACGACCTGATTGGATTTATACTGTAGCTCTCCGCTGTAATATACAAGTGCTCGGTATTGCAGTAGATCTCGTCCGCAGAGCCGAGTATCGCCTTTGTAGCGGTTGGCTGAGACGGATCGCCGATATCGACGCTGCTGATAATCGTGAACGTAGTTTCCGAGGGATTTTGAACCATATAGATATCCTCAGCCGGGATCGGCTCTAAATCCGGTTCGTCAGGTGTTGACTGTGATTTTCCGTAGCAGGGAAGGTAATCGTCATTATTTGCATAGGATGAAGAGACTAGATAGAGCATGTTGTCGATCAGCCTTGAAGAAATATAGTTGCCTTCCTGACAAAAGCTGCCTTTTAAATAGATATTGTTAATATCCGAGATATCATAAACCGATAAATAGCTCACGATCTTATAATAATTATTTTCATGAACATTTTCCGATGATATAGTAATCAAATCATTTCCGCTGATATAGAACTCCTCGATGTATCGGCTTTCTTCATTGATTTTGGCGATTTCTTCAAGCTTATCTGGCTCGGCAGGAAAAACACTGACAGAGCTATTTGACGCGGCGTAAATATATTTTCCGTCCGTTTTAACGATATCGGCTTCGTCAACGCCTTCAACCTGAGTGTAGGTCGAGTTGTAATCATCGGAGCCGGAGCTTCCGCTTGCCGAGCCTGTGGCTGCGGAATCTTTTGCAGCTTCCGGAGCACTTCCTTTCGCACCGTAATCGAACCCATCAGCAAAGTTCAAGTTGGACATCATCTTGGCACTATTGATCTGTGCAAGCTCCTGCTTAACTTCATTATATGACGAGAATGCGGTAACGCCGTACTTGTTAGGAAACATAGTGTTCTTGATTTTTGAAATAGGAGCAAAGTTAAAGAATATTGTCGCCGAAAGCGCAACTGTGGTAACAAGAGCGATACCTGCGACCAGAATCATTTGTCTGCTATTCTTTTTTCCGCCCTCAACAGCACGCAAGGGCTCAACGCCGTTTAGCCTTTCCTTAATGCTTTCGGCGTTTATAGAATCCGGAGCATTGACGCCGCTTTGTGAAAACTTATCCTTTATAAATTCAATATCATTATTCTTCATAATAATCACCTCAAAAATTCTCTCATTTTTGCCAGCGAACGAGACAGCTTTGACCTGACTGTTGCCGGTTTAAGCTTTGTGATTTGACCTATCTCTTTGCTGCTGTAGCCTGCAACAGCGGACAAAAGCACTATATCCTTTTCTTCCTCCGACAAGGTCGCTAATGCTTCTCTGAGCTCAACACTAACAGTATTGCCGCTGTCCGTTGGGATTTCCATTTCGTCGATATTCAGCGTATTTCGGTTTTGCATCCTTTGCTTTAGCACGGCGCAGCATCGTCTGTAAAGGATTTTAAAAAGCCATGAAGAAAATGCTTTTTCATTCTTTACAGAAGCAATCCCTGTGTAAGCCTCAACAATGCACGAAGAAACCGCGTCAAGCGCGTCCTGCTCGTTTTCAAGCTTAAAATATGCGAACGATACATACTGTCTTTATATTTTATATATAGCTCTGCAAAAGCGTTTTTGTCACCGGTTCTGGCCGCCTTGATTAATTCATTCTGGTTCATAATATCCTCCAACGATATCGTTCATATATATAGTGTATAATAAACTCAAAATTGTTGCAAGTATTTTACTACGAGCAGACAGTTCGGTTATATTGGTTTTTGGCGGATGCCCGATTTTTTTCGCCGTGCAGATAGTGCGGTGTTATTTTTTTTAGCGGTTGCCCGAAATAAACGTTTCTGCATTGATTCAATACAGATAATATGACGAGCAAGTTTGCAGTTTCTATAGAATATAAATGTCGCCAAATATAATAATAGCTGTTTTTGGAAAGACGAAAAAATCCATGCGGTCTGTTTTGTATAAAAATTACAATTTGTAAGAAAATGTAATTTTTTGATTTAAAACCTCGTTTTTAACATGATTAACATTTATTAACAGACTGAAAACGACATTTCCACAGTATTAACAATCTTTAACAAATGGTAATAATTCCATGCTGATTGTTTATGTTGCACATAATTTTGAACCAATATTTGTGCAAATAGCAAAATAAATTATCTCTTTGTAACTTATTCCAATAAAAAATCTCATTTTTTTAAATTTATTTACAAAAAACACTTGTTTTTTTTCTTTGAACGTATTATAATAGTATCACAATGATTTAAAAGAATTTTATTAAAGAATTTTTTGAGGGAATTTTTTTCAGGAATTTTTTTGAAGAATTTTTCTGAGGAATTATTCTTTTGATTTGGAGAGGGCAAAATGAGATTACGTAAACAGGAATTAGGAGACAGAAATCTTGTCGGGAACCGCGTTGAGCTTGTCAGAAAACAAAAGGGCATGAAGCAAAAGGAGCTTTTGGCTCAGCTTCAGGTCAACGGGGTCGATATGAACGCTTCGGGTCTTTCAAAGCTTGAGGGTCAAATCAGATTTGTCACCGACGTCGAGCTTGTCGCGCTCGCAGATATTCTTGAGGTGTCGGTAGACTATCTTCTCGGCAGGGAAGCCGGTTGATTCGCGCAATGCGAGGATCAACCTTTTGCAAAGCGTATATTTCGCTTATTAAAAGCACTTATGCAGGATTGTTGGCATAAGTGCTTTTTTACCATTGACAGAGCTGTGCATCTATACTTATTATATGGGAGATTTTATGAAGGATTTTAAAAACGTCAGATTCAACGGCACCTTTCGTGATTATCAGGCAAAGGTGCTTCAAAACGCTAACACTCATTTGAAGGACGGCAAAATACATATCGTTGCAGCACCGGGCAGCGGAAAAACTATTCTTGGTCTTGAGCTTATCCGCGGCCTTGCTTCTCCTGCATTGGTGCTTTCCCCGTCGGTTATTATTCGCCAGCAGTGGGGCGAGAGGTTTGAGGGCAGCTTTTTGCCCAAGGACGCTGACAAAAGCGGATATATGTCATATGACCTCAAGTCGCCTGCGCTCATAACCTCGATAACATATCAGGCACTTCATGCAGCGTTCAGCAAGCTGACGCTTGATGAGGACGACGGTGAACAACAGCCTGAGCATGAGGATTTTGCTGACTTTGATATTATGAAAACCGTCAAAGAAGCCGGGATACGCACTGTTTGTCTTGATGAGGCGCATCATCTGAGAAGTGAGTGGCAAAAGGCTCTTGAAGGCTTTTTGAAAAAGCTTGGAAATCAGGTAACGATTATCGCTCTGACAGCTACTCCGCCTTATGACAGCAGTCCTGCCGAATGGAAAAGATACAGCGACCTTTGCGGCGAAATAGACGACGAGATCCAGGTTCCGGGTCTTGTAGCTCAAAAGACGTTGTGTCCGCACCAAGACTACATTTATTTTAATTATCCTACTCCCGAAGAGCAGGAGAAAATCAATAGCTTTAAAGAAAGATCCGCTCAGGCGGTCTCAAAGCTTATTAACGAACGTTTTTTGAATAATGCTCTTGAAGCGAGCGGGATTTTAAATAATTATAATTCTTTTGAAGAACAATTATATGAGGATTATGATTCATATTTCGCACTTTTTAAAATATGCAATCTTACAGGTACTCAACTGCCTTTTAAGCTCAAATCAGCCTTTAACCTTGAAAAAGAAACCAAATATACCTACCAAGACGTTGAAACCGCTTTTCAGCTTGTAATTGACCACCCAGAAGTTTTCGGAAACGAAAACAGCGATTCGCTTAGGTCTATTCTTTCAAGAAATTCATTGATCGACAGGGGAAAGGTGAGCCTTGAATCAAACGAGGCGATGAACAAGCTGCTTGTTTCCTCGATCGGAAAGCTTCAAAGCATTAACGATATTGTAAAATCCGAATACAATTCGCTTGGCTCGGATTTGAGAATGCTTGTTTTGACTGATTTTATAAAAAAAGATCTCATGGGACTTGTCGGCGCCGACGAGCCGATCCTTTCAATGGGAACGGTTCCGATCTTTGAGAGCATAAGGCGAAACTGTCAAAACTTGAAGCTCGCGCTTTTGTCGGGAAGTTTGGTTATTATTCCCGAAGCTTCAAAAACTCAAATCGCAAAAATCGCCGCGGACTCATGCATAGAACACTCGTTTTCTGCAATCGGCGAAACAGGCTTTTGTGTGATGAATCTGTCCGGCTCAAACAAAAGCAAGGTATATGTGCTGACAGAAGCGTTTCAACAGGGGCTTTTCAACGTCCTTGTCGGCACAAAGGCTTTGCTGGGCGAGGGCTGGGACGCTCCGTGCATCAATTCCTTGATTCTGGCAAGCTTCGTCGGCAGTTTTATGCTATCTAACCAAATGCGCGGCAGAGCAATAAGAACTGACAAAAACGCTCCGGGCAAGGCTTCAAACATCTGGCATCTTGTCACGCTTGACCCCAATGCTCCCGACAACTTGCTTTCGGGCAGCGACTATGATACTGTTAAACGCAGATTTGACTGCTTTATGGCTCCGCGATACACTCAAAATTCAATTGAAAGCGGAATTGACCGAATTGATATCCTTACGCCGCCGTTCAACAGCGATGGGATCTCTCGGATCAATTCGCAAATGCTTGCCCTTGCCGCTGACAGAGAAGGAATGAAAGCGCGCTGGACTTCGTCGTATACGCCTAAAGGAGGAGAAGCTCCGCAGGTTATAGAGACCGCAGAGGTCGCGCCTGCGCTCTTGCCAAAGGTGTTCACGGCAAAGCTCTGGAAATCGGTGATAATTACAGCGATAGTTTTCTTGTTGTTGATTCTTTGTGTTTCTCTTATGATTTTTTTGCCGCTTTGGATACGAGTAGCATTAAACATCATTTTGGGAGCGATATTTATTCCTGTTCTGATATTCAAAATCAAACGCTGCGTTGATTTTTCCTCTGCACAGGGAATACTCAAATTTATTGGTGAATGTATAAGAGACGTGTTGTTAAGCACCGGTGACATTACAACGAAAAACGCTGTTGTAAGCGCACAGACCGATCCAAGCGGAAACGCGCTTTGCTTCCTCAGCAACGCCGCCTCGCACGACGAAAGGGTATTCTCCGAGGCAATAAGCGAGCTTTTGTCGCCGATAGACAATCCGCGCTATCTTATAATTTACGGCAACAACAGCCGGATAAGCTATGCCTGCCCGACAAGAATAGGAGTAAAAAAAGAAACCGCTCAACAGCTTGCAACTATGTTGAATGGCAGGTCGGGCGATTTTAGGGTGGTTTATACACGCAACGAATTGGGAAGAAAAGAGCTTCTAAACTGCAAGCAAAATTCTTTTACAAACCAAAACGCAAATGGCGTTAAAAATAAAAGAAAGCTGCTGTAGCATTATTCTTAAAAAAAAACGTCTGAGTTGAAAATAAGAACTCAGGCGTTATTTGTATAATTCACGTTACCGAATCAAAGTTCAGAAATCAATTCTGAAATAATGCTGTTTGACACCAAAAAACCGTTCGGCGTTAGTCGGGCACGTTCGTTATTCATTATAACATAGTCGGAGCTTGCAAACAATTTTAGCTTTTTTATTAGACTTTCGGGCAACTTTTCGCCGAAACGCTGTTCGTAATCTTCAAAAATCAAGCCGTCGCTCAATCTGAGAGCGAGCATAATAAATTCAGCCTTGTTTCCGCCGCTGCCGTCGGGAATTATTTTGTCTGCGGCAAAATCTTCCATGCTTCTGTTATAATAAAACCTTTTTCCGTCAAAAAAAGAATGTGCCGACGGACCTAATCCTATGTATTCTCCGCATTTCCAATAGTTTATATTATGTCTGCCCTCAAAGCCTTTTTTTGCGAAATTAGAAATTTCATATTGCTCGTACCCCAGCTTTTTCAGATACTCGACCGCATACAAATAAAGCTCCGCGGTTTCATCATCGCAGGGAAGAGCTAGCTTTTCGCGGTGTTTTCCAAAATAAGTTTCATCTTCAATTTTTAATATATATGAAGAAATATGCTCAACTCCGCAAGAAGCGCAAAAGTCGATAGATTTTTTCAGGCTTTCTTTGGCTTGCCCGGGAATGCCCATCATCAAATCCAGCGAGATGTTACATATCCCGGCTTTTTTTGCTCTCTGAACAGTGATTTGGGCGTCAGCGGCGGAATGGATCCTGCCGAGGGCTTTTAATTCACCTTTTGCCGCGCTTTGAAGTCCGACGGAAATTCTGTTAAAGCCTGCCTGACTTAGCTTTTCAAAATCAAGGTCTTTTCCGCTGTCCGGATTGACCTCAACGGTTATTTCTGCTTTGGGATCGACCTCAAAGCAAGACTTTATTTTGTTGAGTAAATCGCAGAGAAGCTCTGCTCCCAAAACGCTGGGAGTGCCGCCGCCGAAATAAACGGAGCCTACAGATGTATTTTGGGCTTTTTCAGACCACATTTTTATTTTTTGTTTCAAAAGATTTGCATATTTTTCGTACTCTTCCTTATTTCCGCGACCGCTGAAAAAGTCGCAGTAAGGGCATTTGCTTTTGCAAAACGGGATATGGATATATAGTCCGATTGTTTGTTTCATTCTTTTCCTCTACAACATTTTTTTAGGCACCACTAATGATTTAGTGAAGGTGATAATCGACGCATATAGTATTGGGGCAGAAACCGAAGTTTCTGCCCCAAATTTGGAAGGTATATGAAAAGATAGGAATAATCTTTACCTTACGTATATATATTACAACATTTTAATAATTTTGTCAAGCTTTTGTAGTGATTTATTTTATTATAATTTATCGATTAATTATTGACATATCGGGTAAATAAATAATATAATAGAGTTTAAGGCAAAATATTCCGAAAGGATGAACCAAATGAGTTCTTATAAATCAGAAATTGAGAAGCGCAGAACCTTTGCGATTATTTCGCATCCTGACGCCGGAAAAACCACGCTTACCGAAAAGCTCCTGCTTTACGGAGGCGCGATCAACCTTGCAGGCTCGGTCAAGGGCAAGCGCACCGCCAAGCACGCGGTTTCGGACTGGATGGAAATTGAAAAGCAAAGAGGTATTTCGGTTACATCCTCGGTTTTGCAGTTCAAGTACGACGGATACTGCATAAATATTCTTGACACTCCGGGACATGAGGATTTTTCGGAGGACACCTACCGCACGCTTATGGCGGCTGATTCTGCGGTCATGGTGATCGACGGCTCAAAGGGTGTTGAGAAGCAGACGATAAAGCTCTTTAAGGTCTGTGTGATGCGCAATATCCCGATTATTACCTTTATAAATAAGATGGACAGAGACGCCAAAAATCCTTTTGATTTGCTTGAGGATATAGAAAATGTTTTGGGGATCAATACTTATCCGATAAACTGGCCGATAGGCTCGGGCAAGGAATTTAAGGGCGTTTTTGACAGAAATACAAGAAAAATCCTCTCCTTTACCGCCAACAACGGTCAAAAAGAGGTTGAAAAAGAGGAGCTTGCGCTGGACGATCCGGCTTTGGAAGAGACGATCGGCTTTTATCACAAGCAAGATCTCTTTGATGATGTTGAGCTGCTCGACGGCGCAGGCGATGAATTTGACCTTGACGCTGTACGCAGTGGAAAGCTTACTCCAGTTTTCTTTGGCTCTGCTCTTACAAACTTTGGCGTTGAGCCGTTTTTGGAACAGTTTTTGAAGCTTACGACCTCTCCGCTTCCGCGTGAGACAGTGAGCGAAAACGTTGATCCGATGTCCGACGATTTTTCTGCATTCGTGTTCAAAATTCAGGCGAATATGAACAAGGCTCACCGAGACAGGATCGCATTTATGAGAATTTGCAGCGGAAAGTTTGAGAAAAACATGGAGGTTTTCCATGTTCAGGGAAACAAAAAGCTAAGACTTTCTCAGCCTCAGCAAATCATGGCTCAGGAAAGAGAAATTGTTGAGGAGGCTTATGCCGGAGATATCATCGGCGTTTTTGACCCGGGCATCTTCTCGATCGGCGACACGATTTGTTCGGCAAATCACAAGGTCCAGTTCAAGGGTATCCCCACCTTTGCGCCCGAGCACTTTGCGCTTGTTCGCCAAAAGGATACAATGAAGCGCAAGCAGTTTATCAAGGGTACAAATCAGATCGCGCAGGAGGGTGCGATCCAGATTTTTCAGGAGCTTGACGCCGGAATGGAAGAGGTTATCGTCGGCGTTGTCGGCGTTTTGCAGTTTGACGTGCTTAAATATCGTCTTGAAAACGAATACAACGTTGATATAATTATGGAAGGTCTGCCGTTTGAGTATATCAGGTGGATCGTCAATGAGGATATCGACCCCAAGGAGCTTGATTTGGCTTCCGACACCAAGAGGATCCAGGATCTTAAGGGAAATTATCTTCTGCTTTTTACAAGCTACTGGAGCATAGACTGGGCTTTGGAGCACAACAAGGGACTTGAGCTCAGAGAATTTGGAACAAACTAAATTTTTTAAAATACGGAGGATATATGCTGTACGATAAGCTGAAAGGTTATTCAAAAAGCGGCGTATATCCTTTTCATATGCCCGGACACAAGAGGCGTTTTTATAACGAAAAGCTTCCGTTTGAGCTTGACATCACCGAGATCGACGGCTTTGACAACCTTCAAAATCCAACCGGCTGTATCAAAGCTATTGAGGAAAGAGCCGCGCGGCTTTATGAAGTTAAAAAAGCATTTATTTCGGTAAACGGTTCAACCGGAGGTGTTTTGGCTGCAATCAGGTCTATGACAAAAAAGGGAGACCGGGTGCTGGTTGCAAGGAACTGTCACGCCTCGGTATATCACGCGATCGAGCTTTTTGGCTTGAAGCCCGAGTTTATTCTTCCGGAATATTACGAAAAATGTGATATATTCGCTTGGGTTTGCGCAAAACAAATCGAAAAAGCATTGGAAGAACACGCCGATATTTCGCTTGTTATCATAACCTCTCCCACATATGAGGGCGTTTGCTCCGATGTCAAAGCCATAGCCGAGGTCTGTCACAATCACGGTGCAAAGCTGTTTGTTGATGAAGCGCACGGCGCGCATTTTCCGTTCTCGGAAAGCTTTCCGCAAGAGGCAGTAAAGGCAGGTGCAGACTCCGCTGTGATCAGCCTGCACAAAACCCTGCCTTCAATGACTCAAACCGCGCTTTTGTTGACTGATTCCGAGGAGCTTTCTCAAAGTCTGAAAAGCAACCTATCTTTTTTTCAGTCAAGCAGCCCGTCGTATGTTTTGATGGCTTCTGTTGAAATGTGCCTTGATTATATCGAAAAGAATAAAAGCGACTTTGAGCTTTATAATGAAAATCTAAATCGGTTTTATAAAGCTTCGCAAAGACTTAAAAATTTAAGACTTCTCAAAAAAGCTGACTTTGAATTTGGGTTCGATATCGGAAAGCTTGTTATTGTGACAAATAATACCGATCTCAGCGGAGTTGAGCTTGCTAAAATTCTCAGAGAGAAATATAAAATCGAAACTGAGATGTCCTCGCTCAATTATGTAATAGCCATGACTTCGGTTTGCGATACCAAAAGCAGTATTGAGCGACTGCTTGAGGTACTCATTGAAATAGATTCAAATTGCCTTGTCCCGGATGAAATCAAACCTTCCTGTCATAAGCTTCAAATTCCCGATCGAGCCTTTCTGCCCTGCGAAGCAGAAAATCATACAGAAGTAAAAACAGAGCTTGACCGGGCAGAAAACAAAGCTGCAATGGAGTACATTTGGGCGTATCCGCCGGGGAGCCCCCTGATCGTTCCGGGCGAGATCATTTCCGGGGATTTGATTTTGATGATAAAATCCATGATCGACGCAGGAGTTTTGGTTTATTCCTCACAAAATAACTTAAATAACAATCTTTGTATTTCGGTTGCCGAATTTGATTGACAAATTGTCGTTAATATGCTAAAATCTAAATATAAAATTACAGTTAAGGAGTTCGATTTTCATGAAAAGAATTAAAACTATTGAAACCCGCGATCTTAAAAAGACTGTAAAGACCGGAGGCTGCGGCGAATGCCAGACCTCTTGTCAGTCAGCCTGCAAAACCTCCTGCGGCGTTGCTAATCAGCAGTGCGAGAAGTGCAGCGAGAAATAATTATTGTTAATTAGGAATCACGCCGTTAGCCTTTTCGGTTTAACGGCTTTCCTTTTGCTCATATTTTTATATTTCAAACAAAGTGCCCGTCGGCGCACAGAGGGTAAATAAATGATTCATCAGTATAAGCTAAACGGATATAATATTGTGCTTGACCCGGCAAGCGGAAGCGTTCACAGCGTTGACGACCTTGCCTACGATATAATTGAATTGTTCCCGGATCATAAAAGGGAAGAGATAACGGCATTGATGCTTGAAAAATACGGTTCCGATTCAGAGATAACCGAGCAGGAGATCATTGACTGCATTGACGATGTTGAGGAACTCAAGGCTCAGGGCAAGCTTTTTTCGGAGGACAAATACGAAAACATTGCCTTTGATTTCAAAAAACGTAATACTGTTGTAAAGGCTTTGTGCCTGCATATCGCACACACCTGCAACCTGAACTGCGAATACTGCTTTGCAAGTCAGGGAAAATATCACGGCGAACGAGCCCTGATGAGCTTTGAGGTAGGCAAGAGGGCGATTGACTTTTTGATAGAGAACTCAGGAAGCAGAGTGAATCTTGAGGTTGATTTTTTCGGCGGCGAACCGCTGATGAATTTTGACGTTGTAAAGCAAATCGTTGCCTATGCCAGAAGCATTGAGAAGCAGCATAACAAAAACTTCCGTTTTACCTTAACCACCAACGGAATGCTTGTTGACGACGACGTTATCGAGTTTGCCAACAAAGAGTGTCACAATGTTGTTTTGAGCTTGGACGGCAGAAAAGAAGTCCACGACCGGCTCAGAAAAACAATAAACGGCAAGGGAAGCTATGATATAATTGTTCCGAAATTCCAGGATTTTGTCAAAAAGAGAGGCAACCGCGGCTACTATGTCCGCGGCACCTTTACTCACAACAATACAGATTTTACCAATGATATTTTTCACATGGCGGATCTGGGCTTTACCGAGCTTTCAATGGAGCCGGTTGTCTGCGATCCAAGCGATCCCTACGCGCTGACCTATGATGACTTGCCGGTGCTTTTTGAGCAGTATGAAATTCTTGCAAAGGATATGCTCAGACGCGAAAAGGAGGGCAAGCCGATCACATTCTATCATTATATGATAGACTTGACCGCAGGACCATGCATTTACAAAAGAGTCTCCGGCTGCGGCTCGGGAACAGAATACATGGCTGTTACTCCTTGGGGCGAGCTTTTTCCGTGTCACCAGTTCGTGGGTGAGCCAAAATATAGCCTGGGAAATATCTTTGACGGAGTTACAAACACCGAGGTTCAAAACGAGTTTAAATTATGCAACGCCTATGCCAGAGAGGATTGTAAGGATTGTTGGGCAAAGCTTTATTGCAGCGGTGGCTGCGCTGCCAATTCGTATCACGCCACAGGTTCAGTCACAGGTGTTTACAAATACGGCTGCGAGCTTTTTAAAAAGCGGATAGAGTGTGCGATCATGATGAAGGTCGCTCAGTCAGAGGAGCAGTAAAACTGCCTTAGAATCCAAAGCATCTCATTACCGACGAGGTTAAAAAACATAGTATTATTCCCAAAGCAGTTGGAATTATAACAGACAGGAGCGTCCATTTGTGACTTCCTGTCTCTTTTTTTATCGTCAGACAGGTCGTTGAACACGGAAAATGCAAAACCGTGAAAATAATCATGCAAACGGCTGTTGTTACCGTCCAACCGTTAGAAGTAAAAAGACTCAGTAATTGCTCGTAGCTTGTGTATTCAACAAGCGTTCCGCTTGCCATATAAGACATTATGATTATGGGAATAACGGTTTCGTTTGCAGGAAACCCCAGAACGAACGCCATAATAATTACACCGTCAAGCCCCATCAGTCTGCCTAAAGGATCGAAAAAATCCGTGCAGTATTTTAGGATAGAAAAATCGCCTATATAAATATTTGCCGTCAGCCAAATTATTGCACCGGCAGGCGCGGCAACCATCACAGCTCTGCCCAGCACAAACAGCGTTCGGTCTCTTATTGAGCTTATGATCGTTTTTAATAGCTGCGGTTTTCTGTAAGGCGGAAGCTCCAGCGCGAAGCTCGGCTTTTCGCTTTTGAGAATTGTGAGTGAGAGCAGCTTTGAAACAAACAGCGTGAATAATACACATCCGCTGATAATCATAAGCAGCAGCGCGGCGGTCATAACTGAGCTTCCTAAGCCAAACGAGCTTCCGGCAAAGAACATCATGATCATAGCGATCAAAATCGGGAACCGTCCGTTGCAGGGCATGATATTGTTTGTCAAAATCGCGGTTAGTCTGTCGCGGCGGTTTTCAAGTATTCTGCATCCGGTCACGCCGCAGGCATTACAGCCGATCCCCATTGCCATGGTAAGGCTTTGTTTTCCGTGCGCACCGCATTTTGAAAAGAATTTGTCAAGATTAAAGGCGATCCTCGGCAAATAGCCCGAATCTTCTACAAGCGAAAACAGCGGAAAGAATATTGCCATGGGCGGCAGCATCACAGCCACGACCCAACTCAAAGTTGTATAAACACCGTCGATAAGCAAGCCGGTAAAAAATGGATCAACGTTTAGGATTTCAAAAGCACGATAAAGTCCTTGTTTTATATTTCCGAAAACAAGGCTTAACAGCTCGCTGGGGTAATTTGCGCCAATGGCAGTGATCCAAAAAAGCAAACCAAACAGGCACAGCATCGCCGGAATACCGAATGCTTTTGAGGTCAAAAGACGATCTATCCTGCGATTTTTAATATCAAAGCTATTATCTTTCTCAAGGCTTTGACACACAGCGCAAATCTCCCGGCACCTTTTTGAAAGGCTGCTGCTGATTTGCTCGTAGCTTTCGGAAGAAATCGAATACATATTTTTTTCGGTATTACATTTGATTTTGCCGCTGCAAACGCCGTATACTGCGTTTTTCAGTTCTTTGAGGCCTTGTTTTTTTGTTGCGCAGGTCTTTACGACCGGTGCGCCCAGCTCTTTGGACAAAGTCTTTTCATCAATAATAACGCCGCGCTTTTGGCTTTCGTCATACAAATTAAGGCAAACCACTGCCTTTGTTGCGATCGCCAAAACCTGAAGGGCAAAGCTTAGATTTCTTTCAAGTATTCCGCTGTCAAGCACAATCACTACGCAGTCATAGTTCTTTGATTGTAAATAGTCTCTTGTGACAGCTTCTTCTCCCGAAAACGCCGACAGAGAATACGCTCCGGGCAAGTCGGTGACTTCAAACCGTTTTCCTTTGGCTTCAAAGCCTCCGAAAGCAAGCCCCACTGTTTTTCCCGTCCAGTTTCCGGTGTGCTGTCTCAGTCCGGTCAAAGCGTTAAAAAGCGTGCTTTTGCCGACGTTCGGATTTCCCGACAAGGCTATTGAAAAATCCGTTTCTTGTGGTTTATTCATGCAAATCTACCTTCTTATCCGCAGATAAAACCGATACGCTGATTTTTTCTGCGTCCGAATTTCTCAGCGCAATAACTGCGTTTTTTACAAGGTAAGCCGTTGGGTCGCCAAATGGTGATTTATACAGCGGCGTGATTCGTGCGCCTCGGATTATTCCAAAATCAAATATCCTGTTTATCAACGACCGGCTGCACCTAATTTGCTCAACTGTTGCCGTTTGGTTCAATTCGAGTTCACTCAAAGGAACGGTATTTTTCATGATCTCACCTACTCTTTTTATCCTATTCAAAAAGAGCGTTCAGGTTACATTAATGTTGTTTGACTTTGAATTAACAAAGTGTTAAAATTCAAAAAGCAAGGTGATATGATGAAAAACAATAACGTGAAAAGTGTATTTTTTCTTTTTTTGACTGCTTTTATATGGGGAATTGCATTTGTATCTCAAACCATGGGCGGCGTCTATATGCAGCCGTTCACATTTGTGTCCTTGAGATATTTCCTCGGCGGTCTTGTGATTTTGCCTCTGGCAATCCTCAACTTTTATAAGGACAGAAAAAAACCGCCGGAAAATCGCCTGATAAATATAAGGCAAACAATTCTCGGCGGTGTGCTCTGTGGGATCGCGCTGTGTACGGCTTCGCTGTTCCAGCAATACGGAATCATGAACACAACCGTCGGAAAAGCCGGCTTTATTACTGCAATGTATATTATAATCACGCCGATTTTCGGGCTTTTTCTCGGGAAAAAATGCAGTCCTGCTGTTTGGATAGGAGCTGTAGCGTCGATCATAGGAATGTATCTTTTGTGCATTACCGAGAGCTTTTCTCTTTCCTTGGGAGACCTGCTTGTGCTCATCTGTGCCGCGCTGTTTTCGGTGCATATTATGATAATCGACAGGTTTTCTCCTTTGACAGACGGCGTGGTTTTGTCATGTATACAGTTCTTTGTTGCCGCGTTTGTCAGCGGAATACTCGCACTTGTATTTGACAAGCCCTCGTTTTCACAGATCAGCGACGGGATATTTCCGCTGCTTTACTGCGGAATAATGTCAAGCGGTGTTGCTTATACTCTGCAAATTGTCGGACAAAGGAATTTTAATCCGACAATTGCTGCGATGATAATGAGCCTGGAAAGCGTTATTTCGGCAATTGCAGGATATTTTGCGTTCAAAATAGGATTTTTGCAGGAAAATCAAAGCCTGACAATAACTCAAATCATCGGCTGTGCGATCATACTTTGCGCTGTGATTTTTGTTCAGCAGCGCAACTCCGCGATCAAATCTGACTAAAAAGCGGATAAAACCGTAATTTATCGTAATTTTCAATAACACAAACAACCTAAGCATTGACTAAAATGTTGTTTTGTGCTATACTGTGTTTATCGTGTATACGTATGCGATTAATAATCAGGTTACGCGTTCCGGCGAATTTCGTCGGGTAATAGAGAATTCGGTGAGAATCCGAAGCAACTGTCATTACTGTATTTGACAAGGCTGCAAAATGCTTTGTCATAAGTCAGATCGCTTCCGCGTAGTCTTGGATTTGCATTCTTGGACAAGAAGAAGCGCAGCCAACATTTGCTCATATTTTATGGACTTGTTTTCCTGTGTTTTCTTTCTGAAAATGGCTGAAAGCCAAAACAGGAGGATTTTATGAAAACTTACACAAAACTCACTTCATCCGTGCTTGCCGCTACTATGCTTGCGGCAGCTTCACTCACCGCTGTATCTGCCGTTGAGGACAACACTCCCGGCACGGTGAGAGTAATTGTCAGAAATGATGTTTATTCCGCTCAAAACGGTGCGGACTGGGACGGAGTTCTGATCGACGAAATTGTAAGCCTTGACGACAACGATTCCGTGACCTCGGTCATGAAAGGTGTTTTTGAAAGCTACGAAATGGATTACACCTTTTCCGACAGCTACAAATACTTTCAGAGCGTAAACGGTCTGGACGAATACGAGAACAACGGTTCGGGCGGCTGGATGATAACGCTCAACGATTGGTTCACTGCTCAGGGCACAGACGCTTATACTGTTCAAAACGGAAAGCTGAAGGACGGAGACGAGCTTTGTATGCAGTACAGCTGCTCATGGGGTGCTGATATTTCGAGCATGTGGAGCGATTCAACAACGACTCTCAGCTCGCTTGAAGTCACCGGAGCACAGCTTGAGCCTGAGTTTTCTGCCGATAATAAGGAATACACCCTTAGAATTGATTCAAATACTGCTGAAATTCTGCTGACTCCCACAGCATATAATAAGAATTTCCAGGTTAGAATATATAAAAACGAATATACACCCGAAAGCTCCGGCTCTGAGCTTGTCAAGAGCAGAAGCTTTGAGGTCGAAAACGGAGATACGGTCTATATCGGTGTTGCCAACCCTAATTGGGAAACCATGAATTCCATGCCGTATGAAGAAACTGTTTACAAGCTTTCCGTAAGCTCCGAAGTGTCGGTGCAATATGATGTGAACGGAGACGGAGCTTTTGATATTAACGACGCAACAGCAATCCAGCTTTATCTTGCAGATCTTGATACTTTGAGCGAAAACGGACTCAATGCAGCAGATGCGAACGGTGACGGCAGTGTTGACATTAACGACGCGACCCATATCCAGTTGATGCTCGCTGAGCTTGTGTGATGAAGAAGGCTTTTGCTTGGATTTTTCGGCAGACGGTAATATGTCTTTTGACTTTTGCAATGATTTCAGGCGTTACCGTTTTTGCAGCCGATAATAATTCGATCAACTCAAAATATCTCTCAACAGGCAATTATCTTTCATCGCTTCCTGCGCCTTCGCTGGGTTCAGTCGGCGGCGAGTGGCTTGCGCTCGGACTTGCGCGGTCGTATTTTATGACTTCACAAACGGCAGAGGCATACTATCAAAACGTTGTTAATACGGTAAAAACCATTGGCAAGCCTCAGCTTCACCGTGCAAAGTCAACTGAGAATTCAAGAGTTGTGCTTGCGCTGACTTCTATCGGAAAAGACGTTACCAACGTCGGAGGCTACAATTTGCTTGAACCCTTGGCGGACTTTAGCTTTTTGAAAAAGCAGGGAATCAACGGTTCTGTATGGGCATTGATCGCCTTTGACAGCAATAACTACAAGATCCCCGATATTAATTCCGATAAACAGGTCACAAGAGAAGCTTTGATCGACTATATCCTCGACGCACAGCTTCCGGACGGCGGCTGGTCAATCGCCGAAACCGATCCTGTGGCTGACGATATGACCGCAATGGCAGTTCAGTCGCTTGCTCCGTACTACAACATCCTGCCGGAAGTAAAACCGGCTGTGGACAGAGCTCTGGAGCTTTTTCCGCAAATGTTCAAAAACAGCTCTCCCGAAACATGCGCACAGCAGACGGTGGCATTAACAAGCCTTGGGCTTGATCCGCAAAGCGAACGCTTTTTGCAGGACGGCAAAAGCGTGATAGATGAAATGCTGCGTTGCTCGGTCAATAACGGCTTTTCGCATTTTCCGGGCGAAGAATACGACCAAATGTCAACCGAACAGGCATTTTATGCACTGACCTCGGTTAATAGACTGCAAGAGGATAAAACATCGTTATATGATATGACAGATGTTTTTGCCGACAGCGAGGACCTGTATGACGTCAACTTTGACGGTTGCTTTGATATTAACGACTGCACAGCGATTCAAAAGCAGCTTGCAAGACTTGACACCTTATCACTGCTCGGATTAAAAAAATCCGACGCCAACCGCGACAGAGATATTGACATATCAGACGTCACGTTTCTTCAAAAGAGGCTGGCTAAAATTATTTGAGGTTGATTTTAAATGCAAAAACTAATTGCTATTTACAAAAGAAACAAGGTTTATTGTATTATCGGTTTGGTTTCTGCCATAATTCTTGCATTAACCCTGATTTTCGGTGATAATTCTCCGCATTTGACCGGTAATGTTGTAAAGATCGATACTATCGCCAACGCAACCTATGACGAGGCTGCTCTAAGAAAACAGCAGCCGACGACGCAAAACGGGATATTTAACTTTTTCCCTGTAAACAACGATAATAATTACGATCAAAGCAACGTCAATAGCTATGATTCAAATAATTCTTCAGCAGTTTCAGGAAACAATTCCGGCACACAGCCAACGGACAGCTACCACTTTGTAATGTCAAATGACAATGTGCATGTAAACCCGAATCTTGACTCGATCATCAAACGGCTTGCCGACGATCTCAAAAATCAAACGACTGTTCCTGCCACAACCAAAAAAGACAAGGACAAGGATAAGGATCAAACGCCGACCAAAAGCCGCTCTGAGTCCGAGGCGGAAGCGACCGAGCCGCAGGAGGAAGAGGATAAGACCCTTACCTGTACGATCTCGATTTCATGTGCAACGGCACTCAGCAACAAGGACAAGCTTGACGAGGACAAGGCTGAGCTGATCCCATCGGACGGCTGGATCCTAAAGCCCGTTACTGTTGAGTTTACGAAGGGTGAAGACCTCGGCGAGGTTATGAACCGCGTTTGCAGAGAAAACGGAATCCATTTTGAATACACCTTTAATCCTCTCTATGATTCAAACTACGCAGAAGGAATAGGTAATTTGTATGAATTTGATTGCGGTTCCGAGTCGGGCTGGATGTATAGTGTAAACGGTTGGTATCCTAACTACGGCTATTCACGTTATGAACTCAAAAACAATGATAACGTCGAATGGAAGTATACCTGTAGCTTAGGTAAGGATATCGGCGGAAGCAACTATTAATATTTGCCGGTCGGCACAATTGCCCGCCTATCCGAACTGTGTCGATAATGATGACCGTGTTCGACGGCGGGTCAAACAATTTCCTATATAGTAAAAAAGGAATCGCTGATTAAGCGTAATCGGCGGTTCCTTTAGTATGTTATATGTTTTTTTAAAAATCAGCAGGTTATTATGAAAGATTCTTTTTCAAGACTGCACCCGGTTGTGTGCTTCTTTTTTTATTTATTTGTAATTCTTTTTTCGATGCTTGAGAACAACCCGTTCTGTTTAAGTATTTCGCTTGTCTGCGCTTTTGTTAATGCCGTAGCTTTAAACGGGAAAAAAACTATTGTGTTCACCGTAAAGTATCTAATCCCGACGATGCTCATGGTAATAATCATAAATCCGTTGTTCAACCATTCAGGCGTTACGATCCTGGCGTATCTTCCGTGGGGAAACCCATTGACTCTGGAATCGGTGTTGTACGGCTTTTTTGCCGCTGCATTATTGTGTACGGTGGTGTTGTGGTTCTCGTCGTTTAACAAAGTTATGACGACCGACAAGCTGGTTTATTTGTTTGGCAGGCTTTCGCCCTCGCTGAGTCTTTTATTTTCGATGTCATTAAGGCTGGTTCCAAAGCTTTCCGCACAAACAAAAGAGGTCAAAGAGTCTCAAAAAGCTTTGGGAAGGGATATTTCAAGGGGCTCGGTTTTTCAAAGACTTAAAACGGCGGCAAAGATCATTTCGGTAATGATTTCAAGAATGCTTGAGGATTCCATGGAAACCGCCGATTCAATGAAAAGCAGGGGATACGGATTGAAAGGCAGAACAGCATTTTCGCTGTATACTTTCAGAGAAAGGGATTTTGCCGTGCTTTCCGCTGTTGTAATAATGTCGCTCTCCTTGATAGGTCTAAAGCTATGCCATGCGGTGGATTTTAAATTTTTCCCGATGGTAAAGGGAGGAGCATTTTCAGCAGAAACGGCGGCTTGCTACATAATTTATGCATTATTAATGCTTTTGCCGGTGATAATCAACGTTTGGGAGGGGATAAAATGGAAGCGATTACAGTCCGCGATCTAAGCTTTTTTTATCCCGAAGAAAAGCAGCCGGCAATTGAAAACGTCTCATTTTCGATCAGGAGCGGTGAATTTGTGACCCTGTGCGGACGTTCGGGAAGCGGAAAAACAACTCTTCTCCGGCTTTTAAAGCCCTCGCTTGCTCCGCATGGTGAAAAAAGCGGAAGCGTGACTTTTTTCGGAAAGGATATCTCCTCGCTTGACCATAGAGAAGAGTCACAGCGAATCGGATTTGTTCAACAATCTCCCGAAAATCAAATCGTTACCGACAAGGTTTGGCACGAGCTTGCGTTCGGGCTTGAAAATCTGGGACTTGAAAACAGCGTTATTCGCAGAAGAGTTGCCGAAACAGCGGCTTTTTTTGGGATTGAGCAATGGTTTGAAAAATCCGTTTTTAAGCTTTCGGGCGGTCAAAAGCAGATACTAAGTCTTGCTTCGATCATGGCGATGCAGCCGGACGTTCTGATCCTTGACGAGCCTGCAAGCAGGCTCGATCCTATTGCGACGACTGAATTTTTCGGATGCCTTTCAAAAATCAACCGTGAGCTCGGCGTAACGGTAATCATCACAGAGCACGCGCTTGACGAGCTTTTGCCGCTGAGCGATCGCGTTTTGGTTATTGATAAAGGCAAGATTATTTGCGATTCAAGCCCTCGTGAGCTTGGTGAAAATTTAAAGGATCAAGACAGCGGTATATTTCTTTCAATGCCTGCACCGGTCAGGATCTGGAACGCTGTTGACGGCACGGGAGAATGTCCGCTCACCGTTGCAGAAGGCAGGCAGTGGCTTGAACAATTCGCAAAAAATAATTCTCTCAGAGAACTAAATTCCGAGACAAAACACGACTATACAGATATAACCGTCAGCTTAAAAAATGTTTTTTTTAGATATCAAAAGGAATCCAATGACGTTATAAAAGATTTGAGCCTTGATTTCAGAGCTGGCGAGTTTACCGCGATTTTAGGCGGAAACGGCGCGGGAAAAACAACTCTGCTTTCTATTATCAGTGGGATCAACAAGCCTTATTCGGGAAAGGTAAAATGCTTTCGCAAGGTTGGTTCTCTGCCGCAGAATCCACAGAGTCTGTTTTTGAAAAATACCGTTTATGAGGATCTGGGCGAGGTTTTGGACGGGTCAGGATTAGCGAAAGAAGAGATAAACCGCCGTGTGAGCTCGATCGCTTCGCTTTGCAGACTGGATAAGCTTTTGAGCAGACATCCGTTTGATTTGTCTGGCGGTGAGCAGCAGCGTGCAGCACTGGCAAAGGTCTTGCTCCTAAATCTCGGTGTGCTCTTGCTTGACGAGCCTACAAAGGGCTTTGACGCAGAATTCAAGCTGATTTTTGCCGGAATAATACGCAGACTCACGGCTTCGGGAGTTACTGTTATAATGGTGAGCCATGACGTTGAATTCTGTGCGGCTCACGCGCACAATTGTGTAATGCTCTTTAACGGCGACGCGGTTTCTTCGGGAAGCCCAAGGGAGTTTTTTAACTCAAACAGCTTTTATTCAACTTCGGCTAACCGAATGTCAAAGGGGATCATTAACAGTGCGATCACCGCAGAGGATGTGATTTACTGCTGCAATGTGGATTTGCCTGATAATAACCCTGACGAGGGTGAAAGCACACAGGCTTATGATATGCCTGATGACGCCGAAAAATCAGACGAAAATAAGGACAGTTCAAGACAGCTTTCTCCGCTAAAAAAGGGATTGGGGATCATAGGTGCTGCAATGCTTATTGCCGGGATTTTTATAAATCTTGATTTATTCGGAATGTTTGATCTTGGCGAAAGCTATATACAAATCAACATTTTGCTTATTGCCTTGCCGATCGTTTTGCTGATATTTTCGTTTGGTGCTTTTTCAAAATCCGAGGGTGTGAAAATCGATGCCGCGGAAGGTACAAAGCTGAGAAAGCGGACTGTTGCAGCGGCTGTGATGATAATTCTTGCTATTCCGCTAACCATGTTTTTGGGCATAAAGTTTTTGAATGATGAAAAATATATGTTCATATCCTTACTTGTGATGCTCGAAGCCTCATTGCCGTTTTTTCTTATCTTTGAGGGCAGAAAGCCGCAGGCAAGAGAGCTTGTTATATTGTCTGCGCTATGCGCATTGGCTATCGCAGGCAGAGCTGCGTTTTATATGCTGCCTATGTTCAAGCCGGTTTTGGCAGTTGTGATTATTGCCGGAGTAGCCTTTGGCGGAGAAGCAGGATTTATTGTGGGAGCGGTGACAATGCTGCTTTCAAATATGTTTTTCGGTCAGGGACCGTGGACTCCGTGGCAGATGTTTGCCGCCGGTATAATCGGATTTTTGGCTGGGATCCTGTTCAAAAAAGGATTTTTGGGAAGAAGCAGAGGCGCGCTTTGTGTTTTCGGCTTTGTCGCCACTATATTGATTTACGGACCTATTATGAACTTTGCGTCGTTTATTATGACGCGATCGCCTTGGGATGTCAAAATAATAGCCTCGTTTTTTGTTCAGGGTTTTCCAATGGATTTGATCCACGCTTTTTCAACTCTTGTTTTTCTGTTTTTTGCTGCGGAACCAATGCTCGAAAAGCTTGACAGAATAAAACTTAAATACGGCTTATATTCGCCGAAATAATAAGTTAGTATCAGTATGAAATTATTTCATATCCGTCCTCGGTAACAAGCACCTGGATTTCCCACTGGGCGGACATTGAACCGTCCTTTGTGTAGATCGTCCAACCGTTTTTTTCGTCAACATAAACATCGTGCTTGCCCATATTTATCATAGGCTCGATCGTAAATATCATTCCCGGAACAAGCAGCATTTCGGTGCCCTTTTCCGAAACATAGCTGACCCACGGATCCTCGTGAAATTCAAGACCGATCCCGTGACCTCCGACCTCTCTGACAACCGAATAGCCCATTGATTTTATATAGTCGTTCACAGCCTGACCCATATCGCCGAGAAAGCCCCAGGGCTTGACCTGTTCAAGTCCTTTGTACACGCTTTCCTTTGCGGCGTTTACAAGACGTTTGTTTTCTTCGCTGACGTTTCCGATGCAAAACATTCTTGAAGAATCCGAGAAATAACCGTTGAGATTTGTTGACACATCAACGTTGACGATGTCGCCGTCCTTTAGAATAATATCCTCGGAAGGTATTCCGTGACAAACCTCGTTGTTGATCGAGGTGCAAACGCTTTTCGGAAAGCCCTGATAATTCAACGGAGCCGGGATCCCGCCCATTTTGGCGGTGATTTCTTCAACCCAACGATTGATTTCGGCGGTTGAGATCCCGGCGGCAATGTGCTCTGCAACGTAGTCGAGCACAGCGATATTGATAACTGCGCTTTGCTTTATTTTCTCGATTTGATCGGGATTTTTTATTATCTCGTGCGAGGGAACAATATGACCCTTAGCTTCAAATTCCTCGATTTTTTCATCAAAATCGATATGGCATTTTTTATATTTTTTTCCGCTTCCGCACCAGCACTCGTCATTCCTTCCGGGCTTGTTCATTTTCTCGCTTCCTTTAACATTTGTTAAAATAATTATATCACTTTGTTGATCTTTAAACAATAACTTATTGCCATATTTTTACTTATATTGTATAATTGAAGTAATATTTTTGACCTCGCAGCGCATAAGGTAGGGCAGAGGTGGTTTGATGTTACTCAGGCGTGTTATCACAACTTTTTTCTGTGTATTTATCCTGTCGCTGTTCATGGTCTTGATGCTGTGTTCGGTCACAAATATAACGATCCCGGTGAGCGGCAGTGCAGAAGAAAAGACAAGAATCGTTATTGACGCCGGTCACGGTGGCGAGGACGGAGGCGCGGTGAGCGACAGCGGAGTTGCCGAAAAGGACATCAATCTTTCGGTTGCAAATGATGTTTCCGATATGTTCAGGCTTTTGGGCTATGAGGTGGTTCAGACCAGAGACAGCGACAACGACTTGTCTGACGGAGAAGCCACTACCCGCGAACGAAAGGTTTCAGACATGAAAAAGCGTCTTGAGATCTTTGAAAGCGATCCATCGAACACCGTGATAAGTATTCATCAAAACAAATTCACCGAAAGCAAATACCACGGCACCCAGGTGTTTTATTCACCGAATAATGCTGACAGCTCCAGGCTTGCCGAGGGGATCCGGTTTTCGGTAAAGTCGCTTTTGCAGCCCGAAAACGAGCGGGAATGCAAGACAGCGGACAGCGGAATATATCTGTTAAAAAATACCCGTCAGCCTGCGGTGATCGTAGAATGTGGCTTTATTTCTAACAAAGAGGAGCTTGAAAAGCTGCTTGATGAAAAATATCAAAAAAAGCTCGCGCTTGCGATCGCAACCGGATTTTTGGATTATAAAAATACTGACTTGGAAGTGTAGAAATGGCAAAAATAAAAAGTGTATACATCTGCTCTGAATGTGGCTATGAATCGCCGAAATGGTACGGAAAATGTCCTTCCTGCGGTGAATGGAACACTATGAACGAGGAAATCAAGGAACAAACAAAGGGATCGTCAAAGCCCTTGGCTATAAGGCGCGAGTATGCAAAACCCTTTGCAATAAACGAGATCTCGACCGACGACGAGCACCGCTATGACACCGGCAGCAAGGAGCTTAACCGTGTTTTGGGCGGAGGAATAGTAAAGGGCAGCTTGATTTTGCTCGGAGGCGACCCCGGAATCGGAAAGTCAACGGTGCTGATGCAGATATGTCAGTATTTAGGCGACACCTTGCGCATCCTATACGTTTCGGGCGAGGAATCAAAACGGCAGCTAAAGCTGCGTGCGATCAGACTGGGCGTTGATTCTCCGAATCTTTTTATTATGACCGAAACCGACGTTGAAGCGGTTTGCGAGCAAATCAGAATAGAAAAACCGGATCTGGTAATGATAGATTCGATCCAAACCATGAACCTGACCGAACTAAGCTCTTCGCCGGGAAGCGTAACTCAGGTCAGAGAGTGTACGAATATGCTGATGCGCACCGCCAAAGGCTGCGATATTCCAATGTTTGTTGTGGGGCATGTGAACAAAGAAGGCTCGATCGCAGGACCAAAGGTTCTGGAGCATATCGTTGACACGGTCCTGCATTTTGAGGGCGACAAGCAAATGAGCTGCCGAATCCTCAGAGCAGTCAAAAACCGCTATGGCTCAACCAATGAAATCGGCGTGTTTGAGATGACCGACAAAGGATTGAGCGAGGTTGAAAATCCCTCGGTAATGCTGCTCTCCGGGCGTCCGAGCGGTGTTTCGGGAACCTGCGTTACCTGCACGATCGAGGGCTCGCGCCCGATTTTGGCTGAAACTCAGGGACTGGCAACTCAAAGCGGCTACGGCAACGCCAGAAGAATGGCAACAGGCTATGACTACAACCGCCTTTCGATGCTGCTGGCTGTGCTTGAAAAACGTGCTGGATATTATTTTTCAAATTGTGATACTTATATTAATATTGTAGGCGGTCTGAGGGTAGACGAGCCTGCGATCGACCTTTCGATTGCAATGGCGTTGATAAGCAGCCTGAAGGATACTCCGATCGATGAAAAATCGGTTGTGTTTGGTGAAATAGGTCTTGCAGGTGAGATCCGTTCTGTTTCTCAGGCACAAATGAGGGTCAATGAGGCGGTCAGACTTGGCTTTAACAAAATTATTCTGCCTTATCATAATCTAAAGGGGATCCACTGTGAAGAAGCGCGGCTTATCGGCGTAAAGAATATTCGAGAGGCTTTTGAGGCGATAAGCTGATGGCGATGTTTGTGATGTCAGATATCGTTCCCGAATTTTGCAGAGCATTTGAAACGATGGGGCATAGGGTGGTTGCCGCTCAATCTGTAGAAATTTTTTATAAGCCCGAAAGAAAGCACGCAGATATGCAGCTATTGCCGGTCGGCGGAAAAACCATTGAGCTTAGAGAAGCGGATTACGGTTTTGCAAATACTATAAAATGCGAAAGATCCGCTGAGCAAAAATATCCCGGAAACGTTTTGCTCAATTGTTTGCTGTTGAACAACAAGCTTTACGGGAAGCTGCGTGCGATTGACAAGGCAGTTTTAAAGCTGTGCGAATCGCTGGAAATTGAAACAATCAATGTAAACCAAGGCTACACAAGATGTTCAACCTTGGTTATCAACGACCGTGCCGCGATAACATCCGATATATCAATCAAAAATGCGCTGGAAAGCAATGGGGTAGAGGTGCTTTTGATTTCGCCCGGAAATATATTCTTGGACGGCTTTGATTACGGTTTTATAGGCGGTGCCGGAGTTTCTTTTAACGGAAAAACAGTTTTTTTCGGGAACGTAAAAAAACACCCTGATTACGAAAAAATCAGGGGTTTTTGTAAGGAATATAATTCTAAATTAGAAATTTTATGTGAGCATATTCCGCTGACCGATATCGGAGGAGCTGTCAGAATTTGCTGAACGACTACGTTAATCGCGCTTTGAAACATTTGCGAGCGGATTGCTGTCAGCGGCGTTTTTGAGTTGCTCATTGCTTAGGTGAGTATAGATCTCGGTAGTACCCAAATTTTCATGTCCGAGCACCTCTTTGAGCACTCTTACATCAACGTTTCCGTGCTGATACATAAGCGTTGCCGCAGTGTGGCGCAGCTTGTGACAGGAATAGCCCTGCGCGCTCAGACCAATTTTTTCAAGATATTTATAAACCATAGCCTGAATCGTTTTGACGGACATACGGCGGTGATTTCTGCTGATAAACAGTGCATTTTTGTCCTTTACGCCGTCAACAGGGCGAACGCGCATATAATCATTTATTGCGTTGATGCAGGCAGAGTTCAGGTAAATAACACGTTCTTTGTTGCCCTTGCCCAAAACTCTGATAGTATTGTCGCTTCTGATATCTGTGTAATTAAGTCCGGACATCTCGGAAACTCGCAGTCCGCAGTTTAGAAACAGGGTTATTATGGCGTAGTCTCGTTCTTTATTATCTCCTTCAACAGCATTTAGAAGCTCAAAGCTTTGCTCAAGTGTAAGATACTTGGGAAGGGCTTTTTTCTTTTTTGGAATTTCAAGCTCCTCAACGGGATTGCTGCTTATAATATGCTTCTTCTTGTATATGTATTTGAAAAATCCCTTTAGGCTTGAACATTTTCGCGCACGGGAAGAGGCGTTGTTGCCGCGCTCGCGGAGCAGATAATTCATAAATTCAAAGGAATCGGCGAGTGTGATCGAATCCAAAAACTCAGCGTCAATATCGATGATCTGAATTTGATCAAACGGGGTATCGTCAGAAACAATTCCGCGGTGAACCTTCATAAAACGAAAGAACGTTCTCAGGTCGAGAAAGTATTCATCAACGGTTTTGGGTGA
Organism: uncultured Eubacteriales bacterium; assembly: GCA_900315605.1. Lineage (GTDB taxonomy): Bacteria > Bacillota > Clostridia > Oscillospirales > Acutalibacteraceae > Ruminococcoides. The sequence continues at coordinate 48,047 of OMZU01000002.1, forward strand.
TTTTTGCCTGATTGTTTGCTGATAGTTAAGATAGTCCTTTAGGATCGGAAATGATTCGTCCTGAAACCGTACCGACATTTTTATTACTCCTTGATTTACTTTGTTGCATATATTTGTTGAAAGAAGAGGTTGTTACTATATAAATGATTATAACACAGAATTATACGGCTATAATTACATATTAGAAAAATTATACAAAATGAATATTTTGTATAATTCGGGGAATACCTAAAACCGGTTCAAGGTTTTATATATATACAATATAAGACTATTAGTATATAAGTAATTCAATTATAATTCTAATAAATAATAATAACGCAGAATAATTCATAATAAGAATTATAATAGAAAGATATTATATATGGATCTATTGATGCTTTTCGATTTCTCTGATCCCGAATAAATCTTCTTCGATCTCTACAGCTTTTTCATCTGACATCGTCATTTCGTCGCAGCACTTGTAGAATTTATAATAATACTCCGCAGCTTCGTTCCACTGAGATTTCTGCCGATCCGTAAGCTGAGCTTTGCTGACTCCGTATTTATTACTGAGAATTTCTCCAAAATATTCCGTGAAGCTTTTTGAACCGTAGATGTTAAGATGCTGACGGTTATAATACATATGGGCATTATAACTCATGGTTTCGCGGTCGCGCTCAAAATTAATAAAATCAAATCCGTATTCCTTAATGATTTTTTCTGCGGCATTTGTTCTGCAAAACGCGTCGTAGTCGCTTTCGGTTTCTAATAAATGAGGTGCGCGGATAAACAGCACATTTTTTATATTGTGCTCGTTACAATAGCTTAGCGTTTCTCTGAGCTTTTCTTCATACAACGGATATAAATCAAGTGTTGTATCATCGTTGATCAGCTTTTGATTCAAATAATCATCATCAAGCGGACAAATCCCGGTGTTGGTTTTGTAGCCCTTTAAGAGCGTGTATCCCCTAAGATTTTGTAAAACCATCGCACCTGCGAATTTGATTCCTCCCGGGTATTCCGTCCATGAATTGTGATATTTTATAAACGGAATATGATACTCTATCTCATCATTGGTGGCAAGACTTTTTATATATTCGCGTTTGTTTTCATTATATGGTACGTTGTCTATATATTTGCGTATGCTTCCCTCGTTGCTTTCGTTTTTGTCATCGGGATATAAAAACGGGTTGATTTCAACTACAATAAGCTGCGGATCCTGTGTGCGCATTATTTCCTTGAATTGTGTTGTGATTGCACCTGCGGTCACGGAGGCAGTGGCATAGGAATAGCTTGTAAATCCGAATTTATCGTATGCAAGACCCGGAGCAAAGCTTGTGTACATCTCGCTGGCTCCCATAAAAACCACGTCAAGCGTGTTGGGTTCTTCAAGATAAAAGCCGTTTATTCTAAGCTTGTTGTGATCCGGGTGGCACAAAATAAATTTTTGTAAAAGCCACGTTGCGCAAAAAACGGCAAGCACCAACGAGGTTATTTTTATAGTTCTGGTAATATATTTTTTCATGCAAATTTTGAATTTATAATCCTTTTATAAAGCCCTAAACTTTTGACGAATAAGAGTTTAGAGTGTTGTTTTTTGTCGCGGCATTAATTAACCGCCGATACTCCACAAATATATTATAAGGGATATTTACAAAATGTCAATCTTTTAATAATACACTATTATCTAAACTTTTTTTGAAGCAAAACAGCAGCCGAGTTATGATCGACTGCTGTTTTTTATAAATAAAAGATATTAGGAAAAACCTTAATAAACTAAATGTTACGCTTAATTAGCAAACGCCCTGCTGGATCATTGAATCTGCAACCTTTTCAAAACCGGCAATGTTAGCACCTACAACATAGTTGCCCTCGTAGCCGTACTTTTTAGCTGCGGTAGAAATATTCTTGTAGATATTCTCCATGATGCCCTTGAGCTTTGCGTCAACCTCTTCAAATGTCCATGAAAGTCTCTGTGAGTTCTGGCTCATTTCAAGAGCAGATGTAGCTACGCCGCCTGCGTTTGCAGCCTTACCGGGAGCAAAGAGAAGTCCTGCTTCCTGGATAAGCTTTGTTGCTTCAAGAGTTGTGGGCATGTTTGCGCCCTCGGCAACAGCATAGCAGCCGTTAGCGATAAGTCTCTTAGCGTCCTCTTCGTTGAGCTCGTTCTGAGTAGCGCAAGGAAGAGCAACGTCGCACTTAACAGACCAGTCGAATTTGCCCTCTGTGTACTGAGAGTTAGGTCTGTAGTTTTTGTATTCAGTGAGTCTTGCTCTCTTAACCTCTTTGATTTCTTTGATAGCAGCGAGGTCGATGCCCTCTTCATCATAGATCCAACCTGTTGAATCAGACATAGTAACAACCTTTGCGCCGAGCTGAGTAGCTTTTTCTGTTGCATAAATAGCAACGTTACCAGCACCGGATACGCAAACTGTTGCACCCTCAAGGCTCTTGCCGTTGTCCTTGAGCATTGCGTCTGTGAGATAAAGGAGACCGTAACCGGTAGCTTCTGTTCTTGCAAGTGAACCGCCCCAGTTAAGACCCTTACCTGTGAGAACGCCCTCGTAAACGTTCTTGAGTCTCTTGTACTGACCAAACATATAACCGATTTCACGAGCGCCTGTTCCGATATCGCCTGCGGGAACGTCTGTGTCTGCTCCAATGTGTCTTGAAAGCTCTGTCATAAAGCTCTGGCAGAAACGCATAACCTCATTGTCGCTCTTGCCCTTTGGATCAAAATCGGAACCGCCCTTGCCGCCGCCGATTGGAAGACCGGTAAGTGAGTTCTTGAAAATCTGCTCAAAGCCTAGGAATTTGATAACACCGAGGTTTACTGATGGGTGAAGTCTGAGACCGCCCTTGTAGGGACCGATAGCACTGTTAAACTGAACACGGAAGCCGCGGTTTACCTGAACCTTGCCATTGTCGTCAACCCAGGGTACTCTGAACATAACAACTCTTTCGGGCTCTGTGATGCGCTCAAGGATTCCGTTCTCTTCATACTTTGGATTAGCCTCAAAAACTGGCTCAAGTGAAGTAAGAACCTCTGTTGCTGCCTGGATAAATTCCGGCTCGTTTGAGTTTTTTGCTTTTAGCTTTTCAAGCTGCTCGCTTACATATGACATTTGTAAGTCCTCCTTAATATTTTAATTATAATGTATATGTAGTATACCTTTGTTGATAGAATAATTTTTGCAAGTTTGCCTTGCGTAACTTTCATCAGCAATTATATAATACTATACTATTTTTAATTTTGCAATAGTTTTTGCAATATTCCTGCAAATTTTTTTAAAAAAATAGGTTTTGCACGTGTTTTTGGGCGAATTATGCAATTTTGGTTTAAAAAAATCTATAAAAGCGAACATATACGGCTGCGATTTGGTATTGATTCCCACTGCTTTTATTACCTGTTTTTGAGTTTTAACATTTTTCAAGGATTTTGTATAATTCAAAAATGAGTTTTCCACACGAAATCAACAAACAAAATAGTTGCAAACGGACATATTAACATGTTATAATAGTGTTGATATTACAATTTGTATAATGCGAGATGATATTATGGACTATAACAAAAGATTAAGGGAGCTTAGAATCAAAAACGGATACACTCAGCAGCAGATCGCGTTTATTCTTCATACGCGACAGGAGCAGTACAGCAAATATGAAAGCGGAAAGCGCGAGCTTCCGATAAAGCATCTCATAACACTATGCTGCCTTTACAGAGCATCGGCAGACTATATTCTTGGGATCGAAAAATTTATTGGGAAGAAATAATTGCACTCTCCCCTATTTTTCGGATAAAAAAATCGGCACAGAAAGAACAAGTCTTTCTGTGCCGAAAAATCTGATTTATTTGTTTTATCGAATTGTCATATACACGATGATTTAGAGGTGTCCTTATAACAAATCGGGAATATCTCTGCCGTTATACAAGAATCTTCTGACTTCCATTACGTCATCTATGAGAACATAAAACACCGAAAAGTTGTTGACTTTAATTCTGTAGTAAGGGTGTTTTCTGCTTCGGGTTGAATGATATGGTTCAAAAATATCCGGATTGCTCAACCGTGTCATAATAGCTTCTTCTGTTCTGTCAATAAGATTTTGTGCGGCAGTTGGATTATTCAACTTTTTTGTAACGTAATTTGTTACCGACGCTAAATCTTCGTAGAACAGTGGAAGATAATTGATTTTGTATTGCTTATTCATTCAATAGTGCTCTAACTTTCCCGAAAACATCATCGTGTGACAGTCTTACATAGGAAGCATCAGCCAACCTGTCGGCTTCATCTAATTTCATTTCGGTCAAATCAGTTAGCTGCGAATAGCGTTCAATGCTCATAACAACCATTGTGCCATATCCGTTTTTTGTAAGAATCACTTCCTCACCATTTTGTACGCTGCCTTCAATTTCCGTGAACTTATTTCTTAAATCAGAGATTGGCTTAATATTTATCATACGATCACATCCTTATCATCATAGTATCATAATTATGATAGAATGTCAAATGCATTTTTATTCTGTCAGGCTCTTGAACTCCGAGAAATCAAATGTTGCAAAATAATCCTGCGGAGTTTCGGCGCGACGAATAACCCTAAAGCTGCCGTCCTCTTTCAAAAGAAGCTCCGCGCTTCTGAGCTTTCCGTTGTAGTTGTAGCCCATCGAAAAGCCGTGTGCGCCGGCGTCATGGATATAAATGATATCGCCGATATCGATTTTGGGCAACATTCTGTCTATTGCAAACTTGTCGTTGTTTTCGCACAAGCCTCCGGTAACGTCGTATTTGTGATCGCAGGGCGCGTTTTCTTTGCCAAGAACCGTAATGTGATGATACGAGCCATACATCGCAGGGCGCATAAGATTTGCCGCGCAAGCGTCAAGACCTATGTATTCCTTATAAATGTGCTTTTCGTGAATCGCTGTAGCAACCAGCGCACCATAGGGCGCGAGCATATATCTTCCGAGCTCGGTGTAGATTTCCACGTCGCCCATACCCTCGGGAACGAGGATCTCTTCAAACTTTTTGCGAACACCTTCGCCTATTATTGCAATATCGTTCTTTGGCTCCTCGGGCTTGTAGTCAACGCCAACGCCGCCCGAGAGGTTGATAAACTTGATATGAACTCCCGTTTTCTTATGCAGCCTTACTGCGAGATTAAAGAGGATTCCTGCAAGCTCGGGGTAATAGCCGTTTGAAACTGTGTTTGAAGCTAAAAATGCATGAATACCAAATTCCTCGGCACCGGCTTCTTTTAGCTCAACAAACGCCTTTTCCATTTGTTCCTCGGTCATTCCGTACTTTGAGTCGCCCGGAGTGTCCATAACCTGAACCTTGTCCTCGCTGTCAGACATTTTAAAAACTCCGCCGGGGTTGTAGCGGCAGCAAATTGTTTTTGGAACGCCGCAAACCTTTTTGATAAACTCAACATGGGTGTAATCGTCAAGGTTTATATTCGCGCCAAGGTCATAAGCTTTTTTCATATCCTCGGCAGGAGTCACATTCGAGCTGAACATGATCTCGCTTCCGGTTATTCCGCAGGCCTCGCAGAGCATGAGCTCTGTGTATGAGGAACAGTCCATTCCGCAGCCTTCCTCAGCAAGAATTTTCATCAAATACGGATTCGGAGTAGCCTTTACTGCAAAATATTCTTTGTAGCCCTTGTTCCAACTAAATGCCTTGTAAAGTGCCCTGGCGTTCTCTCTTATCCCCTTTTCGTCATAAATATGAAACGGAGTCGGCACTTCCTTGATGATCTCGCGCGCTTTTTCAAGCGTCAAAAACGGTGTTTTTTCCATTCTTACTCTTCCTCCTCAAAATCTCTGATGTATTCCTCGATTACTTCTTTGATATCGTCCATTCCCTCGCCGTTTACTGCCGAAAACGGAAGCAAGGTGACCCCTTCAAATTCTGCAAGCTCGTCCATGATTTCATCTATACGCTTTTCGTAGGCGGTTTTTTTGAGCTTGTCCTTCTTTGTCAGGACAATAACAAAGGGCGCGTTGCTCTCATAGAGAAAGCGGAGCATATCGTAATCGTCCTTTGTGGGCTTGTGACGGATGTCGATTATTTGAATTATCAGCGCGATATTTCTTTGTGACGAAAGATATCCCTCAACAAGCTCAGCCCATCTCTGTTTTTCCGCCTTTGAAACCTTGGCATATCCGTAGCCCGGCAGATCTACCATGCGAAATTCGCCCAAGCGGTAAAAATTTATAGTAGCGGTTTTTCCCGGCTGTGCGCTGACCCTGGCAAGGGCCTTGCGCTGAACAAGCTTGTTTATAAGCGAGGATTTTCCGACGTTTGAATGGCCCGAAAAAACGATCTCGGGCATATCCGACGGCGGAAGCTGATTTGCCTTGCCTGCGGCAAACTCAAAGCTCACTTCATTAAAATTCATAAAACTCTCCCCTATTGTCTGATTGAGGCAACGGATTCTGCTGCGATATGCGCCGGTTCAACGGGATTCCACTCAGATTCGTTTACAATAACCGGGTTTGTTACTGCGATTTTGAGAGCTTCTCCAAGGCTTTCTACGGGAACAAAATTGATTTTTTCCTTAACCTCGGGTTCAAGCTCGCTCAAATCAGGTTTATTCATTTTTGGAATAATAACTGTATTTATTCCGTGTTTATATGCCGCCATGCTCTTTTCTCTGAGACCGCCAATCGGCAAGACCTTGCCCCGCAGCGTGATTTCGCCGGTCATTGCAACGTCGTGTCGCACGGTTTTCATAGAAAGAGCAGAATAAATCGCGGTTGCCATTGTTATTCCGGCAGAAGGGCCGTCCTTTGGTACTGCGCCCTCAGGTGCGTGAATATGTATATCTTTGGTTTTGTAGAAATCAGGAGAGATCCCCAGCGCAGAAGCATGGCTTCTTACGCAGGTAACGGCGATTTTTGCTGACTCCTGCATAACGTCGCCCAGCGAGCCGGTTAGCTCAAGCTTTCCTGAGCCATCCATCACAGAAACTTCAATAGGCAAAAGCTCGCCGCCCATTGACGTCCAGGCAAGACCGTTCACTACACCGACCTCGTCTGTGGTTGAATATGCGTCGGGAAGGTATTTTTTGTTGCCCAAGAGCTCTTCAACGGCTTTTTCGTCGATTTTAAACGAAGTGCTTTCTTTTTCAAGCTTTTTGACCGCACATTTTCTCATTATTGAGGCGATTTCACGTTCAAGGGTACGCACTCCGGATTCTCTGGTGTAATAATCAATAATATGATAAATACTCTTTTGAGTGAATTTAAGCTCCTTTGAATCAAAGCCGCAAAGCTCAAGCTGCTTGGGAATTAGGTGTTTTTTGGCGATATTGAACTTTTCGACCCTTGTGTAGCTGTTTACTTCTATTATTTCCATTCTGTCCCTGAGCGGCGCGGGGATCGTTCCCAAGTCGTTAGCAGTGGTAATAAACATAACATTTGACAGGTCAAAGGGAATGTCGATATAATGATCGACAAATTTGTTGTTTTGTTCGATATCCAAAACCTCAAGCAGCGCAGAGGTAGGATCGCCCTTGTAATCGCTTGAAAGCTTGTCCACCTCGTCAAGGATCAAAAGCGGATTGTTTGTGCCGGCAGACTGGATCGCCGCCATGATCCTGCCCGGCATTGAGCCGATATATGTGCGGCGATGACCGCGTATTTCAGCCTCGTCTCTAACGCCGCCAAGCGCGATTCGCTGGCATTTTCTGCCGATAGCGTCGGCGATCGATTTGGCGATCGAGGTTTTTCCCACTCCGGGAGGTCCCACAAGACAGATGATCTGTCCCTTTTGTTTATCGCTTAGCTTTCTCACAGCGAGCTGCTCTATGATTCTTTCCTTGATTTTCGGCAATCCGTAATGAGTTTTGTCAAGTGATCTTCTGATTGAGGGAATATTGATCTTGTCCTTCGTCGAAACGTTCCACGGAAGCTCGATCACAGTGTCAAGGTAGGTGCGGATGACCGACGCCTCCTGGCTGCCGTAGGGCATTTTCATAAGCTTTCTGCATTCCTTGAACAAGGCTTCCTCACTCTTGGGGTCAAGCTTCAGCTCTTCAATTTGCTCGGCATATGCCTCGGCTTCCTCGGAAGGATTGTCGTCCTCTCCCAGCTCTTCTTCGATGGCGCGCTTTTGTTCTCTGAGGAAAAAGTCACGCTGGTTTTCATCGATTCTTTGCTTTGCCTTTCGGCTGATCTCATCCTCAATTTCAAGTATTTGATTTTCGTTTACCAAAATCGACATCAAAAGCTCAAGCCTTTCGGTGGTGTCGATGGTTTCAAGCACCGCTTGCTTGGTATGAAAGTCCAGAATAATATTTGAGGTTATAAAGTCAGCGAGCTCGCCGGAATATTTGCAAAGGGCGATTTTAAAAATAATGTCGGGAGGGATTTTTGGTGCAATGTCAATGTATTTGTCAAACTCCCTGCGCACCGATCTGAGCAAGGCTGTTTCGCGAACAGTTGGAGCTGTTCTCTCCTCCTCGGGAGAGACGAGCTTTTTTACCTCAGCCATAAGGCAGCTGTTATCAAAAACCGGAGCGCAGATTTTGGCTCTGTAGAGTCCTTCTATAACAATGCGTGTTGAATTTTCGGGTTGCTTTAGGATTTGAACGACCTTTGCGACAACGCCGACAGAGTATAGATCAGACAGGGTCGGATCGTTGCTGGTGGCGTCCTTTTGCGCTGTCAGAAAAATAAGCTGATCTCTGCGCATTGCTTTGTTTATCGCTGTGATGCTTTTGCTTCTGCCAACGTCAAAGTGAATAAGCGACTGCGGAAAAACCACAAGCCCTCTCAGCGGCAGAACAGGAACAATAACGTTATTGTTGATGTTTTGTGTATCCATTTTTATCTCCGTAGATGCTTTTGGGTCATGCTGCCCAAAGGCAAATATCCAAAATTAAACAAAGCTGTATTGCATGAATCAATACAGCTTTAATTTTTAAACCAACTAATACTATTATCAAAAAACGCTTAGAGGTTTGTTTATATTATGAAGCTGTACTGCGCTTCTGACGTTTTGAAGGGTCCTTCTTGGCAAAGCCAACCGATTTGATCGACTTTTCCTTGCGATGGATGATCTGAGGCTTTTGGGAGTCGGTTACAACTCCTTTTGTGATGATGATTTTTTCGATGGTATCATCAGACGGAGCCTCAAACATCAAATCCTTGAGGATGCCTTCCATAATTCCCCTCAGACCGCGTGCGCCGGTGTGCTGCTCCTGTGCCTGTTGAGCGATAGCCTCCAATGCTTCGTCCTCGAAAAACAGCTCAACGCCGTCAAGCTCAAACAGCCTTTTGTACTGCTGAACGATCGAGTTTTTAGGCACGGTAAGGATCCTTACCAAAGCCTCGGTGTCAAGACCGCTCAGTGCGGTAATTACCGGAAGTCTGCCGATAAGCTCGGGGATAATTCCGTATTTTACAAGGTCATGCGCAGTAACGTCCTTCATCCAGTCGGTTTCGTCGAGTTCTTTTTTTGACTTGACAAGAGATTCAAAACCGATCACCGAAGCTCCCTTGCGTTTTTCTACTATTTTTTCAAGACCGTCAAACGCGCCTCCGCAGATAAACAAAATGTTTTTGGTGTCTATCTGCAAAAACTCCTGCTGCGGATGCTTTCTTCCTCCTTGTGGAGGAACGTTTGCAACGGTTCCCTCAACAATTTTGAGCAGAGCCTGCTGAACACCCTCGCCGCTGACGTCTCTGGTGATTGACATATTCTCGGACTTGCGTGCGATCTTGTCAATCTCGTCAATATAGATGATTCCTCTTTCAGCCTTTGAAATATCAAAATCGGCTGCCTGGATCAGCTTTAACAAAATGTTTTCAACGTCCTCGCCGACATAACCTGCTTCAGTGAGCGTTGTGGCGTCGGCAATTGCAAACGGAACGTCAAGTGCTTTTGCAAGAGTTTGAGCCAGAAGCGTTTTTCCTACGCCGGTAGGTCCCAGCAAAAGCACATTGCTTTTTGCAAAGTCAACGCTGTCGTCGTGAGCAAAGGCTCTTTTGTAATGATTATATACGGCAACGCTGAGAGTGACCTTGGCTTCGTCCTGACCGATCACATATTCGTCAAGCATCGCCTTGATTTCCTTTGGCTTTAGCAGCTCGGCAATATCATAATCCGGCTCTTTGGGCGCAAGATCATGATTATGGCTGTGCCACTGATCGCGCTCGGCTTCGCCTGATTCTTCAAGAATATTCATGCAAAGACCTATGCACTGGTCGCAGATGTAGACTCCGTTTCCGGCGATAAGCCTGCCCACCATCTCCTGCGGCTTGCCGCAGAAGGAGCAGTAAATATCCTTTTCGTTGTTTTTGTTAGCCATTAGCTGTCCTCACCTTATCTTCTTTCGATTACCTTATCAATAAGACCGTATTCAAGTGCCTGCTGAGCGGTCATAAAGTTATCGCGGTTGGTATCCTGCGCGATTACGTCAATCGGCTGACCGGTGTTGTCGGCAAGAATTTGATTAAGACGCTTCTTCATGTCAAGAATGTGTCTTGTGTGAATTTCCATATCTGTTGCCTGACCCTGAGCACCGCCGGAGGGCTGGTGGATCATAATGTCGCTGTTTGGCAGTGCAAGACGCTTGCCCTTTGCGCCTGCCGCAAGCAAAAACGCACCCATGCTTGCAGCCATGCCCATGCAAATCGTAGAAACGTCGCACTTGATATAGTTCATGGTGTCATAAATCGCAAAGCCGTCGGTAACGCTTCCGCCGGGGCTGTTGATATACAAACTGATATCCTTTGTAGGATCCTTGCTTTCAAGGTAGAGCAGCTGAGCCACAACTACGCTTGCGCTGGCACTGTTGACCTCTTCGTTGAGCATAACGATCCTGTCTTCAAGAAGTCTTGAATAAATATCAAACGAACGCTCGCCGCGGTTGGTTTGTTCTACTACATATGGTACCAATGCCATTTTATCAAAACCTTTCAATATATTGTTTTACGATCGCGGTTGATTATTCGGATTATTTTATAACCGCGTTTTCCTTTACGAGATCAAGAGCCTTTTGAACCTTGATGTCCTCGGCAAGATTTTCTGCCGGGATCGAGCTCTTGACCTTTTCAAGGTCTGTTTTGTAAGCCTCCGAAAGCTTCTCGTATTCTGCGTTTATATCCTCCTCAGTTGCTTCGAGACCCTCTTTTCTTGCGATCGCCTCAAGAGCAAGTCTGAGCTTAACTCTCTTCTCTGCTCCCTCTCTGTAAGCTTCCTTGAGCGAGTCGTTGGTCATGCCCATATATTCCATATAGGTTTTCATATCCATGCCCTGAGAACGCAGACGCATATCAAAGTCACGGATCATTTCGTTTGTCTGGTTATCAAACATTGCTTCGGGGATATCGCCCTCAACAAGCTCTATAAGACTGTCGGCGATTTTGTCGTTTACATCCTTTTCGGCGTCATCTTTAAGACGCTCGGCAATGGTTTCTTTGAGTTCTTCCTTGTATTCGTCAAGGGTTTCTTTCTCTGAAACATCCTTTACAAACTCGTCGTCAACCTCCGGGAGCTCCTTTGTTTTGATTTCGTGAAGCTTGATTTTGAACTCAGCTTCCTCACCTGCAAGCTCCTCAACCTGGTAGCTTTCGGGGAAGGTCACAAAAATTGAAAACTCTTCGTCGGTTGAGTGACCTACGATCTGCTCCTCAAATCCGGGAATAAAGCTGTTTGAACCGAGCACGAGGTTGTAGTTTTCAGCCATACCGCCGTCAAACTGCTCTCCGTCAACATAACCGTCAAAGTCGATAACAACTGTGTCGCCGTCCTGAGCCGGTCTGTCGTCAACTGTAACGATTCTTGAGTTTCTGTCTCTCACCTTTTCGATTTCTTCGTCAACAAGTTCGTCTGTAACCTCGGTTGAAAGCTTTTCAACCTCGATTCCCTTGTAGTTGTCAATTTCAATTTCAGGCTCTACAATTACCTCTGCCTTAAAGGTAAAGCCCTCTTTGCCGGCTTCAAGAGCCTCAAGGCTTTCTACCTTTACGATTTTTATGTTGGCTTCCTTTGAAGCGTCATACAGAGCTTCGGGATAGCAGTCCTGCATTGCGTCCTCGTAGAAAACCTCGGAGCCATACATTTTCTCAATGATTCTTCTTGGAGCCTTGCCCTTTCTAAAGCCCTGGATGTTGATTCTTTTAACCTGCTTTTTATATACTGCCTCTACGGCTTTTTCAAAGGTTTCGCCGTCAACCTCAACGATCACTTCATATGAATTTGCCTGTTCCTTTTTTGTACATTCCTTTAATGCCATTTTTAGTATCCTCCAAAATAATAAAATATATCAACTAAGTATATCACAAGTCTATTGAAAAATCAAGAAATAAGCCAAAAATAAACGTCGGATTAAATCGAAATGAATTTTCGTATATTTTTTGATGACCGAAAGCTTATCTTACCAAAACCGGTGTGAATTTCACTCTGTCGCAGGAAATCAGCCTCATATCAATCCCTTTATATTCGCCCTCAAATGCAAGCTTCATATTCTTTCTGCCATGAATATGACCGTACCAGCATTTTTTGATGCCGTATTTGATCAGAGTTTCTATGATTTCCGGACATTCGACCGAACGGTAGAACGGCGGATAGTGAAGAAACGCCACCGGTTCCTTCCCTGTTTTCAGCGCGCTTTCAATTGAAGCTGTAAGTCTCCCGACCTCGCGGTTGAGCACTTTGATATCCTCGGGAGTGTCGTTTTCAAGAAACCACCCTCTTGTGCCGCAGACTGCGTATTCTCCGCAGACATAAGAATTGTTAAAAAGCACCTGCATCGAATCAAAGCCGCTTTCGCTGAGGAACCTGTCGATTTTGCTTTTGGTGCACCACCAGTAATCGTGGTTGCCCTTCATCAACAGCTTTTTGCCGGGGAGACTGTGGATAAACGCAAAGTCGGTGTAGGCTTCCTCAAGCTTCATTGCCCAGGAAATATCGCCGGCAATAACCACAGTGTCATCATCCGTAACCAGCCTGCGCCAGTTTTCCTCAAGTCTGTCAACGTAATCGTTCCAACCCGAGAAGATATCCATAGGCTTATCCTCTCCGAGTGAAAGGTGAAGGTCGGCTATGGCGAATAAAGACATCAGTCAATACCCAGAGCCGAAAGCACGTAGTCCTGCATTTTGTTTGCTTCCGTTACGTCCGAGAAGCGCGGGGACTTGTTTTTAAGTCCCGCCAGCGGAGCCGGAACAGGCATTTTTGTAAGCTCGTTGAGCTTGTCAACCATGTCGAATTCGTTTTCGGGAAGCTCTTCGCCGGGAGCGACCGCTTCGAGAACGGATTTTGAGAATTTGTAGGGGCTTGCGGTAGAAGCAATAACAGACGGAGTTTTGTCGCCTGTTTCTTCAACATACTGCTCGTAGACCTTGACAGCAACGGCGGTGTGGGTATCGCAGAGATAGCCTTCTTCGTCAAAAAGCTTTTTGATCGTCGCCTGAGTTGCCTTGTCGTCGCAATAGCCGCCGTAGAATTTATCCTTTATAATAGCCTTGACCTCGTCGGTAACTTCATATTTACCCTCGGTTTTGAGTGCGTTCATCCAGTTTCTTGTCAGCTCGTCGCTGTTGCCCGAAAGCTTGTAAAGCAAACGCTCCAAATTGCTGGAAACCAAAATGTCCATTGAAGGCGACATCGTTGTGTAGAACTGTCTGTTTTTGTCATAAACGCCTGTATTGATAAAGTCGGTAAGAACGTTGTTTGAGTTTGAAGCGCAGATGAATTTTGCGATCGGAAGCCCCATAAGGCAAGCATAATAGGAAGCGAGGATGTTTCCGAAGTTTCCGGTCGGAACAACAACGTTGATTTTGTCGCCAAAGCTGATTTTGCCGGCATTGACCATATCACAGTAAGCTGAAATATAGTAAACTATCTGAGGAAGCAGTCTGCCCCAGTTGATCGAGTTTGCCGAAGAAAACAGCATGTCGTTTTCGGCAAGCTTTTCGGAAACCTCAGGTGTGGTAAAGATCTTTTTAACACCTGTCTGCGCGTCGTCAAAATTGCCCTTGATCGCGCAAACCTTTACGTTATTGCCTTCTTGAGTGTTCATTTGATGCTTCTGCATCGGGCTTACGCCGTTGACGGGATAGAAAACAATGATTTTTGTATGGTCAACGTCCTTAAAGCCCTCCAAGGCTGCCTTTCCGGTATCGCCGGAGGTCGCAACCAGAATAACAGCATCCTTGCCGTCGTAGGTTTTTTTCAGAGATTTGGTGAGCAAATGCGGAAGGATCTGCAAAGCCATATCCTTGAACGCGCAGGTCGGACCGTGCCAAAGCTCAAGAATATTCAGCTCGTTTCCGTCAAGCGCAGTATACGCCAGCGGAGCCGGATTGCTTCCTCCGAATTTTTCGGCGGTATATGCCTTTTCAACACAATCGGAAATTTCCTCCGCGCTGAAATCCGTTAGAAACGCGGAAAAGATAAGCTTTGCCCTGCCCTTGTAATCGGTGTTCAGCAGAGCCTGAAAATCAGCCTCGGATAATTTTGGAAATTCCTGCGGAACGAAAAGTCCTCCGTCCTTTGAAATTCCCTGAGCAATTGCCTGAGCCGAGGAAACGACCTCGCCGGCATTTTGTGTGCTGTTATACAACATATTATTCATCCTTTCAAACATCTTGAAGCTTTGATGACAAGAATACTTATAATTGATTGCAGTAAAAATAAAACATCCTGCAACAAAATAATAAATCCTAAAGTATTTTACTACATATTTCGCAGATTGTCAAAGTTTTCAAAGAAATTCAGCGCGTTCTCATAAAAAATCTTTCTAATAAGACTTTCGCTGTAATTATTCGCCAAAAATAATTCATAAATCTTGGCAAAATCCTCGCTGTTATTTATATTCTTCGGTAAGGTGCAGCCGTCAAAATCGCTGCCGAAGCAAAGGATATCCTCACCGCCGAGGCTGAGAAAATGCTCGGCGTGTCTTAAAATATCGGTCATACCGGCGTTTTGGCTGTTGTTGTTTAAAAACTCATTGTGAAAATTCAGCCCCATAAGTCCCTTTCTGTTACGAATAACAGAAAACTGTTCGTCAGTCAGGTTGCGCCTGTGGCTTGTGATTTTGTATGAATTTGAGTGTGAAGCGACAAACGGCAGATTTGTGTTTTCTGCAACGTCATAAAACAAAGCCTGAGAAGCGTGGGAGATATCAATAATAATCCCGTCTGTTTCCATTTTAGCAACGGCTCTTTTCCCGAAATCAGTCAGTCCGGCGTTTGACGCCGCGTCCGCTCCGCCGCCGATTTTGTTTGCAGCATTCCAGGTCAGGGTCATCATTCTTACCCCAAGCTCCTTGAATCGGCTGATATTTTCAAGCTTACCGTTGAGAGACTTTGCGTTTTCAACCGTGAAAAAAGCGGAGTTTTGATTTTCGTTTAACGCTATTGTCGGGCTATAATTATTCTTAATCAGAAATATATTATTTTGACGACATTCTTCTTCCAAAAGCTTTGCCGACTTAAAAAACAGATCCTCAGCCTGCTCGTCAGACAAATCATCGGGAAGCCAAATTGCATAGCATTGAAGCTTGTGAGTGGTTTTGTCGCGGCTCAGCCTGACTTCAACCTCGTTTCCGCAAAGGGATATCCCCTGCGTTGCCGCTTTGTAGAGTGTGTCGCAGTGAAGGTCGATAATATTAATAATATTCACCTGCCTCAAATGCGTTTTCTATATAATTGATTTTTACAGGTTTTAGCTTTTTGCTGTCAAAATAAACCTCAGCTACGTCAAAGCGACAGTATCTGTCGAGCTTATATTCGAGTAGGTACGCCGAGGCTGTTTTGATAATACGGCGGATTTTTCTTTTGTCAACCGCGTCGGTACCCATTGTCAGTGAATTGGCGTGACGGGTTTTGACCTCAACAAAAAGCAGAAGCTCACCGTCGTCGGCGACAATATCAAGCTCTCCGTAGGGCTTGCGATAATTTCTTGCGCAGATTTTGCAACCGCGCTTTTTTAAAAGCTTCTCAACATGTTTTTCGCCCAAATCGCCGATAGCTCTTGTTGTTATATTTTTATTTGAAAAAATGCTCATTTTAGTATTTTTTTCAAAAAACTCATTCTGTGATAAGGACAGGGACCGTATTCCTTTAAGGCTTCGGTATGCGCCTTGGTGCCATAGCCCTTGTGTTTTTCAAAGCCGTACTGCGGATAATCCTTTGCATATTCGTACAAAAGCCTGTCCCTTGAGACCTTTGCCAAAATAGAAGCACAGGCTACAGACATTGATTTTGCGTCGCCCTTTATAATAAATTCACTTTCTATTTCCAAATCCGGGGTTCGGTTGCCGTCGATCATGGCGTAGTCCGCCTTTACGTCAAGCCCCTCGACTGCTCTTTTCATGGCAAGCATTGTGGCGTTGAGAATATTGAGCTCTTCGATTTCTTCCACGCTCGCATACGCTATAGAATATGAGCGCGCCGTTTCGCATATTACATCAAACAAAGCTTCTCTCTTTTTTTCACTCAGCTTTTTTGAATCGTTTACGCCGTCAATAACCGTATTTTCGGGCAAAATCACAGCAGCGGCACAGACGGGACCTGCAAGCGGTCCTCTGCCGGCTTCGTCAACTCCGCAAATCGCCGAGTAACCCTTTGCGGCGGCTTGTTGTTCAAATTCCAACCAATTCATTTTAAATCTCCATATGGCATTTCTACGGTGATCCTGCCGAGCTTTGCGGCTCTGAACTCGTCAAGCAGCATAATTGCCGCTCTTTCGGTATTGACCTCTCCGCCCGAAATCAGCATACCGCGCTTTTTGGCGATGATTTTCAACAGCTCGTAGGAATCAATTTCGTCCAAATCTATTTCTTCAAGCTTAAATCTGTCAATAAATTCTGCCGGCTTTAGCTTTTTCAGAAAATCAAGCAGCCTGACAGCCAAAAGCTCAATATCAATAACCTGATCCTTTACTGCTCCTGTAAAAGCAAGATGCTCGCCCACGGTTTGGTCGTCAAATTTCGGCCACAGAACTCCGGGTGTGTCAAGCATTTCAAGGCTCTTGCTGATTGTAAACCACTGATTTCCTCTTGTAACTCCGGGTCTGTCCTCAACCTTAGCGCGGTTTTGCTTTGCTATTTTATTAATAAACGATGATTTCCCCACGTTTGGTATCCCAACGATCATTATTCTCATTGTTGGGTTTTTCATACCCTTTGCTTTGAGCCTGCTTATTCTCTCGCTCATAACCTCGTTTACCGCCGAAGGAAATTTGTTTAGACCTCTGCCGCTTTTGCAGTCAACGGCGATAGCCTTTATCCCCTGCTTTGCGTAATGGTCGATCCACATTTTGGTTGCAGTTTGGTTTGCCATATCGCATTTGTTGAGCAAAACTATCTTGGGCTTATTTTGAATAAGATTTCTCAAATCAGGGTTCCTGCTTGAAACCGGGATCCTTGCGTCCAAAATTTCTGCAACTGCGTCAACAAGCTTCAAGCTTGCCTGGATCTGTCGCTTTGTTTTGGTCATGTGTCCGGGAAACCATTGTATGTTCTGCGTTACGCTCATTTTTTACCTCAAAAAAAATTCAATATATATCAATATAAATATCTGATCCTGTCAAACGGAAAGAAAACAAACTGAGCCTTTCCAATCACGTCGTCAACTGAAATAAGTCCGACTTTTTCATCCCTGCTGTCAAGCGATATATACCGGTTGTCTCCCATCACAAAAATACTCCCTTGCGGAATAACGATGGACATTTTGGCGTTTTCAGCTTTTTTCATTTGTGATGAAACATATGGCTCGTCAATTATGATTCCGTCAACCGAAACCTCTCCTGATTCGTAGTTGATCGTCAGCATCTGCCCTTCTGTGGCGATCACACGCTTTATGATTCGTTTTTGCTTTAGGTTTTCGGTGTTTATAGCGACAATATCTCCGGATGCGGGAGTATACATCATGCTTGTGATCAAGACCTTGTCGCCGTTGTGCAAGGTTTCCGTCATTGAATTTCCAACAACGTTTGCGTCTCTGATAATAAAGGTGAAAACTATCGACACAAGGGCAAAAACAAAAATTATAGGCTTAAAGAAATCAAAGATATTAACTGCCAACCGGTTTTTGTTGGGAGTTATTTTGTATTTAGTTTTTGACAATCCCATTCCCCCAAACAAAAACAAAAGCTTATTTCGATTCTAAAACTAATTATCCGAGCATTAGTATAAAAAAGAAATAAGCTTATTAGTGTCTCCTCATAAGGATATTGATAAATCAACGGATTTATCGTTGCATCCTTAATGTTATTATTAACGGATAATGTATGCCGTTACCTTGCAGAAAGCTGTAGCATAGGCTTAATACAGATATCCTAAATGATCGAAGGGAAAAGCGACAAACTGCGCCTTGCCGATTACATCATCAACGTCTACCAAGCCGATTTTTTTGTTGCGGCTGTCAAGAGAAACCCTGCGGTTGTCACCCATAACAAAGATTTTTCCTTCCGGGATAACCTCGGGGATATCGTAATTTGCAAAGGTTTCCGAGAAGGTGCTCTCCTTGATATAGGGCTCGTTTAAAACAACACCGTTTACAATAACCTGCTCGTGAGCATAATCAAGCTTCAAGGTTTGACCCTCGGTAGCGATAACTCTCTTGATGATCGGATTTTCATATGCCGCACCGTGCGAAATAACAATGATATCGTTATTCTGCGGTTTGTACATAAAGTTGGTAACAACAACCTTGTCCTGAGTTGAAAGGGTATCGTCCATTGACGAGCCTTCAACCTCAACAAGCCTGAATACAAATGTCAGGCAAATAACAACGATCGTAAAGGCAAATATCAAGCAGCGGATCCAGTCATAAATGGATGAAATCGCGCCGTCGGATTTTGCGGCGGTAAATTTCCTGCCGTCCTCTAAATCATCCTCATCGACAACAATATCCTGATTTTGCTTTTTAAAGGTATAATCATCGTCGATTTGCTGTTTCAAAGCTTCGTCCAACCCGTCATCCGAGGATTTTAATTCTTGCTTTTCCATTTTAAAATCGTCGTCGATCTGCGTTTTTAAAGCTTCATCCAACTGATCGTTCAGGGATCTCAGATCCCGCTTTTCAATTTTAAAATCATCGTCGATCTGTTTTTTTAAAGCCTCGTCCATTATCAAAGCTTCGCTGAGCTGCTCGTCAATGGATTTCATATTCTGCTTTTCTATTTTAAAATCTTCATCGACCTGACTTTTTAAAACCGCGTCCGCTTGATTATCAAACTTATTCTTCTTGCCCATGATATCACCTGCTTTTTTAAAAAACAATCACAAAAGGGGACTGTAAGTCAGTCCCCTTTCACTATTCGAGAATCACTTACGAATCTGTTCCTTAACCTTTGCAGCCTTACCAACTCTGTCACGGAGATAGTAGAGCTTGCTTCTGCGAACCTTACCGTAACGAACAACCTTGATATCCTTTACGTTAGGTGAGTGGAGCGGGAACACTCTTTCAACGCCAACGCCGTAAGCTACTCTTCTTACGGTAAAGGTCTCGGCAACGCCGCTACCTCTCTTGGCAATAACTGTTCCTTCAAACATCTGGATTCTTTCTCTTTCGCCTTCGCGAATGTTTACTGATACTTTGATAGTATCACCGATGCCGAATTCGGGAGTTGACTCCTTTACTGAATCGGCAGCAATTGCTTTTAATGCGTCCATTTTTATCCTCCTAGTTTTACCCGATATTCTTACCCATTGGCAGCGGACTATCAGCTTCAAAATGACGGCTGTGCCGTTATTTGAACCGCGTCGTGAGTTACGACGGTATCAAATGCCTTAATATAATATCATAAAAAGAAATATAAATCAAGTGTTTTTCAGAAAAAACATTTTATAAATCTGAATAAAGTTTGAATTCAGCCCGTGCAAAAACCTTTAAAACATGCTATAATATAGGTAACACAGCAAACGGAGTGATGACAGATGAAACACATCGAAGGAATCAGCAGAG
>OMZU01000058.1 GCA_900315605.1 uncultured Eubacteriales bacterium
TGAAGGGTTAATAGAGGCAATGAGAGCCTGCCTTTCGGCTGCCTCACACCAAATCTACACCGTTATTTTAAAGTCGTTCATCTCAGCAATATGCAAAATAAGTTTTTGCACAGTCTGAATTGCTTTTGTGTCACGGAATCCATGTAAAATACAAATCCGAATTTCATCAGAAGTTCACAGTAATCGATCAAAAGGTTGCTTGGTACGGAAGCGTGAATTTTCTCAGCTATGGAACCCATGAAGAAAGCATTATGCGCTTTGAAAGCTATGACCTCGCCGGACAGCTTATTGACACGGTTATATGAAAAAACAATCAATTTAGAAAGCATAGAATTTTCCATATATATCCATTATTCCGACCCGTCACAGATAACATTGATATCCTGGCTGGATTTCTGCGTAAATATAGGCAGGTTCGCTGAAAGGCAGGGGCTTGGTTAGTACATATTGACGAAGAAAAGTTGATTCACAGTGGGTATTTGAGAAGGGTATAAAACAGGCTCAGTGCGTTTTATGTTGCGCCGAGCCTGTTTTTCATTGTATTTTTTGTAATTGTAAAAATTATTCGTTGCATTTTTCGTACTAAAACAGCATATTATCGTTACATTTTTTCAGAGATTATTTTTATAGAAAAAGATTATAGCGAATCATCAAGTAATTTATAGCATTTTATGAGGAAATATTTGCTTATACTGAAACATATTATGAGCGAAACATTTTGATTCCATCACTACCATTCAATACCACCAACTGTGTTTCTCAGTTAATGATTTCGCTTCACTGCTTTTTGAATGTTCTCGTACACCAAGCAATTCATCTTCACGGGCTATGATGGGGTCGAACCAATCGGCTTTTTTCAAAGCCCATTCAATCCATTCTTGCTCATCGTTGGTAAGATTTGGTTTTGAAGCCATAGTATTGGCATAGGCGCGTATATTACAAGCAATGATGAAATCTTCGGCTTCATTACACAAGGCAAGAGTTTTACCGATTTCTTTGTTTTTTCTTCTGGCTAATTCCTCTCGCTTTCTTTTCTCTTCTTCCGCTTTTCGTCGAGCTGCTTCCTTAGCTTCGCGGTCAATTCTGACGACTTCCGATTTCTCATACAGATCAATTAAAATATTGCCTAATTGGTTTTCAATCAGCACATTACCTCTGTCATTGTAGCAATTATCTTTGAAAACACTGAATCGTAGTTTTCCGTTGAACACATAATCGTATTTCCTGATTCTGGGTTTATATGCCCAACTGTGTGATTTTTCTTTTTCATATTTTTCTAATTGCCGTAGTTCTTCTTTAGTATAGACATGCGCCACTTGCGTTTCGCTTTCATATACAAAGTATGAAACTGTTTCACCGCGGATTTGCAGGGTAAGATCCATATTAACACTTCCGCCTAAATACTCAACGGCATAGAATAGAACACTCAGAAACGAGTGAACACGGGGTAAACTTTCATTCGATATATCATAATATAATGGCGGTTCACCCTCAGGAGGAGAGTAATAACTGTCACGTTTTCTACTTGCGCTTATATCCCTTGGGTGAGTTGCTGCCCAATGGGCAATACTTATCTTATTCTGCTTCAAAACAGTATGAAGCTTTTTGCCAGAATATTCCCGCAACATATTCTGCGCGGTTTCGATTATTCTGTTCTGTTCTTCAACAGGCAAAAAATCCAAAATAGGCTTTTCTGTTATTTCTTCATAAACACACCCGTGTGTGCGAAAACCTGTTTTTTGAGTAGGCTTGGTCGTGGGAGGCAGCGGGATTCTATCAACTTGTTTGCCGGTTTCTAATTGCCGCCAGTAACCGGCAGGTGGCTTTGGAATATCCATTGCTTTACAGATTTTGTGAATAGCAACATCTGATACGCCATATCGTTGTGCAACCTTGATAATTGGTTCCGACCAAATTTCCTTATATAATGTTTCTCTATCATATGTATTAATCAGCTTATCCTTTGAAAGGCTATATTCATGAGCAACGGCTGCTGTTTGTGATGCTTTGGATTTAGTTGTTGACTTAACCGATAAGATAGGGATAGATTTTTTGTCGCAGGTATTATCTTTTTTTCGTTCTGCAGATTTTTTGTCAATAACTTTTTTGACTGTATGATCAACATTTGTGTCAATAACCGGTAAAAGAAGCTCATCACTATCAGATAATGGTAACGGCTGTTGCTCAACTTGTTTCCCTACCGAAAGACTTGCCCAATAGGATTGTGATGGCAATGGAATCTTTGACTGTTCACAAGCTTCTTTAAATTTTGAATATGAAACATTTAACTTTTTGGCGGTTTTAGTTGTTCCGTTTTTCCAGATCTCATCGTAAATCAGTTTCCGTGAAAACGGTTTCATTTTATAATTTGCCAAAATCTCAGCCTCCTTTCTTAATGCTGTTTGTAGTTCCTCAATCATTGTTTTTCTGGCATTGATTTTTGTTATTTCCTGTTGATATTTTTCTCTGTTTTGTTTCACCTCTTTTACAATTCTTCGCCACGCAATAAAAAACTTAAGTCCTTCTTCATTTCCGTAAATTCTTTAATAATTGTCTCCAGATTGTGCTCAATGCCTTGTACCTGCACCTCATTAATTTTTCCGTGCTTGTATGCTATCAATCGTTCAGGAACAATTGCATAAGTCCAGTTTTCTCTATAACGATCTTCTTGGCGAACAGCAAAACCTATTGGGAGTTTATCATTACGCATACCAATAGTAAGCAAATTGGGAGATATTCCTAAGTAGTCCGCAGCTATCTTACAGGTAATTTTATCCATATTTCTAATATCATCATCTGTGTACTTTTCCAAACCTTCTCACCTCTTTTCTTTTTTGTTATTTCAATTCTATCATAAAAGTTATCATTATGAAATAGATAACTATCTTATTGATTAACCCAAAAACGGGCTCGGTGCATTTTCTGTGCTACCGAGCCTGTTTCTGTTTTATCAATATATAACACTTGATAAAACATTGAGACTACTTCCTGTCAAATTACAAGTGCATTCAATATCGCATAACTATATGGTCTTATACTCTTGTTTTTTGCTCCGGGGTTTTTCGGGATAACGAAGTGCTATCTTTCCCTGCGCTACCAAAGGATTAACAAAATAGCTCATTAGATACGACGAAGTCAAATGACCAAACTGTTTTTTCAAATCCGATCTTGTTCTCCAAACGGAACAAAACTCCAATATTTGATTATCCAACGGATTCTCTTTTGTTTTTTCGGTTGATTCCTGTTGATTAAATAACGTCACTTTAAATACGCCGCGCCTACTCTCAAACAACGGCTCCGGCAAATGATACTCCGCCATCAATCTTCTGATGATAGGAATTCCAGAGAAACGGTTTTCCGTCTCTCCTATAACTTCCATTGCCTTTGCAATAAACGGGTTACGCGTGTCCGCTATCGTTTTTCCCAGCTCATCTATCGTCATTCTGCCATACAAACCGCCGGGATTCTCTACTTCGATTCTGTCTTTGAAAATACGGATTGTAACAGGCGATAAATCCGTATGAATACTGTAATCTCTGTGAATCAGTGCGTTGAGTATCACTTCTCTTAATGCGACAATCGGATATTCCGGCTTATCCTCACGCTTGCCTGTTGCGGAATCAATAATGGTTCTGACTTTGATATTGCGTCGGACAAAGCCCAACGCTTCCTTGAGCATCTGCGGAATTGTACCTTCAATCCGTTCATTATCATCAAAGCGCTGCGATAAATCTCCCAAATCGCCGATTTCATATCCTTGCACGGAGACCGCAGTGATACACAGCTGCGGATAGAAGGCTTGCGGATACTCAGCAAACATCATAACACCTGCCAGAGTAGGCTTCTGACCGTCCGAAAAGCCCTGAAGCTTCATCACCTTTTCCGTTGAAAGATTTCCTTGCTGCGGCTTTGTTCTGCGGAGATTGGTTAAATAATACGCAAAGCTGTCCGTATCAATATCTTCTATTTCAGCCCTGCCCTCTACACGAATCTCATCTTGTATTTTTTGGCGAAATGCCTCATAGCTGTAAATCTCATATTCTGTCATATGCTCATCGCTGTCACCAACGCGTATATAGGAACCTTTCAGCCTTCCTGCTCCTGTATAAAAGCACGGCTTCTCAAACATATCAATTTCTTGAATTTCAGCACTGACAAACACCTTGTCATCTATCGTTGCGACAGTACACATAGGGCGAACAACCGGCGTCATCTGCTTGCACATTGACACAATATTCTTCTGTAAATCATCAGCATCATAAACGCCGCATAAATCAAAATCATTATCCTGATCTATACCAAAAATAATAATGCCGCCTCCGGATTGATTGGAAAAACTGGAAAGTGTGTCATAAATCTTTGGACAACCTCCTGCAGCTTTTTTTATCTCGATTCTATTATCTTCAGAACCGTTTTTTCGAATTTGTTTAATTAACTCTATCAAATCTTTCGAAATCATTTTTATCACCTGCTCTTATTATAACTATTTTTTTGAATAAGTCAACAATTATTCGAATTATTTTTAATTTATTCGAATAACTTATTCGAAAACTCATGGATTATATTCGATAGATTTATTCTATGGCTGTCACCAATTCCATAAATACCATATATATCCATAATTCTGACCCGTCACAGATAACATTGAACAGGGGCTGGGTTAGTACATATTGACGGAGGATTTTTGAATAAGCGTGAGTATTTGAGAAGGGTATAAAACAGGCTCGGCGCATTTTCTGTTGCGCTGAGCCTGTTAGTTTTGATTATAAATCGTTAATTCGTTGCGTTATCAGCGAATTAAGATTGTCTTTCAATTCATCATTCAAATACGACTGCTCCGTTTCACGGATAAATTCACTTTCGTATCCTTTTAGTCTGTCAATGATTTTCCCTGCGACTGCTCTGTCTATCTGACACGCATCGGCAAATTTCAGAAAATCATTGTGGTGCAAATTACGCTTTTTTTCGTTCAGCGTCAAAGCAGTCTGCTCTGTGTCTGCCGGATTTACGGTATTGACCGGCAACATATCATACGCGTCGGAGAGAATATAGCTTCCGCTGTTCTCGTCGGTTTCAATCAAAGAAAAGTTTTTTAGGTGCATATCGGAATTGCCGACTATAAAGGAAAACACAACGCGAATAAACAGTTCTGTAATATCCAGCCCTGCGCGTGACGAGTATTTGCGAATGATCTTCGCGCAGCGTTCATAAGAACCTTTGTATTTATCCTCGGTTAATCGTCCGTCAAGCTGGCAAAAATCCTCCATCGCAAGCATTTTTCCGTCACGGCGGTCAATGCGCTTGGTGATATATGCAAGCGCGTTATCCTGCGCCTTGATACGAATCAGCGCGTGCGGAACGGTTCTGATTTTCGCCTTCTCTGCCATCTGCATTACCAAATACTCCGCTTCGGGCAAGCAAGGATACTCTCTCGTCTGAGGTTTCAAAATATACCCTGTGGGATAGTTCACCAAAGTCAGTCTCGGCGTTGCTCCGCTGTTGTCCAAGTGCAGCGACTATCAGGCAATGTCTTTGTCCCGAAAAATCTTTTCACACAACGGTTATGCCACCCGACAGCCTTTTCCTGTTCCGTGGCAGTTTCGATTATCGGTTTTCCGCAGCATAAGCAATTCATTCGCTCACCTCCCTGACAGAAACATTTCCGATTGGATCCTTGCAGGCAGCGAGCAAAATACCAAAGCGGTCTTTTTCGTTCAGCTTCCAGTTGTGTACGACAACGTCCAACAGCCAACCTTCGGGGATCAATCCGTCAAAAAAAGAAAAAAGAGTCTTTGATGTATAGGTATTATCCGTAAGAGGCAAAGTCAAGCTGACAGGCGAAGGATTATCCGATGATAAATAATCCGTGTCATAAGCGAACGAATACCCTTCGTCTGTTTCGCGCAATATGCCCGCAAGTTTATCTCTCACAAATATCTGCGCAATTCGATACTCACTCATTCTTCAGTCACCTTCCTGCCGGGCACGGCTTCCATCCCAAACATCGCAAGCGCCTGATTCACCTTGTCCATTCGCACAGTCGGCTTACCCTGTTCAAGTTCACGCACAAAACGCAAACCCAAACCCGAGCGCAATGCAAATTCTTCCTGCGTTAATCCCGCTGCCTTTCGATTCTCTTTTATAAATTTTGTAATCTGATTCATTATCATCACCAATTACATATTACACCCTATCGGTGCTATTGTCAAGAAATTTATACTTCATTTATACCCTTTAGGGACTTATTGTATTTATTTGACTTTATTATACCCTTTAGGGTATTATATAATTCACAAACAAAAATATGTTCCCTTAAACAATCGACTATTCCCTTATTTTAAGATGGATTTTAAGGGAAAGAATGCTGTTAACCCTTTTTATATCAAGAAAGCCGGGAGACGCTCAATCTCCCGGCTTGTTTTATTTTATCCCACCATTTACAATCCAAATCAAGATTCCGATCAACACCGCTAACGCCGCTATGACCGCAATCAAAATCAATGATTTGCGAGGTACTCTTGATGAACCAAAGACGTTTGCGCCGGGCTTCGGTGCAGCCGTAATGGTTTTTGCGTATTGCTGTTGCTTTTGGATCTGGGACTCTTGTATCACTCGGTGAGCCTTTGCCAAAAGGTCTTGCTGTGTCAGAAGTCTGTTATGGAAGCCTTTTAACCATTCCAAATCAGACTGAGTACACTCTACAGATCCGGTGCTATGCACAATCTGATTGCGAAGCCAACGGATGTGCTTTAGCTGTCTGTACTCATCATTCCACTCCGTGATCCAATACCGCACAGTCATCGGAATCTCATCCAACTACTCTATGTAAGCAGCAACACCTTTTCCATTACTAAGTATATCATGGCAAACCGCATCCAAATGTTTAAATTCTTCTAACAGTTCAGTCTGTATAGCCTCCATTTTCTTCTATTGCTCCTTTTTGTTAGCTTTGAAATAGTTTTACAAATCCTCTAATATTCTTTCATAACCTTCAGCTATACCGTCAATGCTTCCTTTTAAAAGCGCGTTATCTATTTTCAGATTATAATTGCGATAATCCCATTCGGACATATTATCGTATATGATACCGTCTCCTGAATACTTTATTCCCGAAGAACCGGTTTCATCAATCTGATGAATTAGCTCCGCTAACTCATACGCTGACATATCATCAATAATACCTCTACCCTCGCCTGCGATTATTTTCGGGTAAGATCGCCCCTGTCCTCTGCCCATCGGTTGGATGTCAGTCACTTCAATCTCAAACTCTTGGTCACAACCGAAATCATATATCATATTCAGCTTGTCTCCGATTTTGGAATTCATCCCGGACAGCTTTACAAAAAACACGCACTTGTCCTCCGGAATCTCCTCTTCATCGCTTGGCAATTCATATGTCACACCTTTATAGGAAATATTGAATAAATGATAAGCCATCGTATCAAAGGTTGCAAGAATCATGTATCCCAAATCGCACAAATGTGCATTGGAAGATATTTGCGCTTCACGCCATATTTTATCCTCACAACCGACGTATATAATCTTTAGTGTATAAACGTTAGTCATAAAATCACGCTCCTATAATCTTTTTGTTTTACTGCTTTCGTTGATATACTGCATTATAATTACTATTATAACATCACTCTCTAAAAAACTCAAAAGAAATATGCAAAACCATTGTTCCAAATTTTTGAAATACCATAATCTGCGAATAATGGAACAGCTTATCCGCAAAATAATCTTGCAATGATTTTGCAAAAGTATTTTAACAAGGGAGTTTTTAGATATGAAAGCTACGGGAATCGTAAGGCGGATCGACGATTTAGGCAGGGTGGTTATTCCAAAGGAAATCCGCCGCACCCTGCGTATCCGCGAGGGTGACCCTCTGGAGATTTACACCGCTACAGACGGAGAAGTGATTTTTAAAAAATACTCTCCTGTGGGGGAGTTGTCGGCGTTTGCCGGACAATATGCCGATGTGATCGCGCGCATTAGCTCTATGCCCACGCTCATTTGCGACAACGATCATGTTATTGCGGCTGCCGGGATTTCTAAACGTGAATTCCTTGAACGCCGCGTCAGCACAATTTTGGAAAGTTATATGGAAAACCGCAAAAGCTACGCCGCAACCGAGCAGAGTCTTGCCGATGTTCAGCCGATTGAGGGCGTGGAAAACAACGCCGCCGTTATTTATCCCATAATATCCTCCGGCGACGTAATGGGCGCGGTGGTTATGCTTTCCTGCGAAAATGTCAGACTTCCGTCCAGCGTTGAGATCAAGCTTGCTCAATCGGCTGCCGCATTTCTTGGCAAACAAATGGAATGATTTTTACTCCGGGCAGAAACGTTATTTTTTAATCAAAAGCTAAATGCCCGATTTTTTACTCCGGGCAGAAACGTTTTTTAAAATCAAAAGTTAAATGCCCGATTTTTTACTCCGGGCAGAAACGTTTTTTTAAATCAAAAATTAAATGCCCGATTTTTTACTCCGGGCAGAAACGTTTTTTTAATCAATAGTTAAATGCCCGACAATGCCTCCATTGAGAAATGACGTTTTTTTCCGAAGAAAACGTTATTAGTATCAAACGTAAAAAACTCGACAATGCATCCTATCTCATTTCCATATTATCAATAAAAATCTGAATAATAATTGACTTTTTTTGAGTAATATGGTAGAATGTTGATGTTAGCAGAAAACTGAAATATTCTTTCAAGGAGGCATACATTATGGGCAAATTTGTTATCAAGGAAACCGCCAGCGGCGGCTTTAAGTTTGATTTAAAAGCGGGCAACGGCGAGGTCATAGCTTCTTCTCAGGTTTATAAATCAGAGAGCTCCTGCAAAATCGGAATCGAGAGCGTTAGAACCAACTGCGCTTCCGAGGTTGAGGATCAGACAACAGAGGACTTTGAGGCTAAAAAGCACCCCAAATATGAGGTTTATGTAGATAAAGCCGGTGAATTCCGCTTCCGTCTGAAAGCTAAAAACGGCGAGATCATCGCTACCTCGGAGGGCTACAAGGCTAAGGCGAGTGCGCTCAACGGAATTGAGAGCATCAAAAAGAACGCCCCTGACGCACCCGTAGTCAAGGTTGAATAAAGCTTTTTTAAGCAAAATCGCTCATTTTGCGGCGGTGTTTTCGCTGCGTATTTTTACCAAGCCCGCTTTAAGGAATTTTTCGGTATTTCCTTAAATAGCCGGGCTTGCGTTTTGTTTCGGAGGCTTGTATAGCATGGCTAATTATTATGATTTGTTACACATAAGAACCGACGCTTTTGAAATGGAGGGCTTTTGCTTTGGAACCGGAGAAAAGCCGCTTGTGATCCTTCCGGGACTGGGCACCAAAAGCATCGCAAAGGCTGCCGGTTCGGTTTCGGCGGCTTATTCTCTGCTTGCAAAAAGCTACAAAATATATGTGCTCGACAGAAGGCTTGTTGTTCCGGAGGGCTTTTCCGTTCGAGAAATGGCAAAAGACACTGCCGAGGCAATGCGCAGCCTGAAAATAGAAAAGGCAGCGATATTCGGTGCTTCGCTCGGAGGAATGATAGCCCAGCAGTTGGCTGTTGACTTTCCGGAATTTGTCGGTGCTCTGGCACTCGGCTCAACGACCTCAAGATGCAACCCCACCATTCGTGAAACTGCCCTGGCTTGGAGAAATGCTGCATTAAACAAAAATATTTCCGATTTGATTTCGTCTTTTTTAGACGCGCTGTATTCCGAAAAAACTGTCAGGATCGCCGGCGAGCTTATAAAGCAGATGAACTCCGACCTCTCAGAAGATGAGCTCAACAGATTTGCGGCTCAGGCAGGTGCGATAATCGGCTTTGATATTTATGACCGACTCTGCGAGATCAAGGCTCCGACTATTGTGATCGGCGTTGAGGGCGACAAGGTCGTTACCAGCGAGGCTTCGGTTGAGATCGCTCAGGCGATCGGCTGCGAGCTTTATATGTACGGCAGCGAATACGCGCACTGCGTTTTTGATGAAGCACCCGATTACAAAAATCGTCTTTTAAAATTTTTTGAAAATAATTTTTTAATTTAAGGTTAATTTAAGTAAATTGCTGTAAGCTATAGGCACAGTAAGAGATAAACCTCTTGCGCAGGGCGGCAGGATGACCGCTCAAATAAAACAAACGGAGGAATTTATTATGCTAAAAAAACTTACAGCAGTAATACTCACAGCACTATTAGCGGCTTCGCTTGCCGCCTGCAATACTGAATCTGCGGACGAAGCAGCCACAGCCGCGTCTGCTCAAACTCAGACAGTTACGGAAGGAGAAGCCCAGACGCAAAACGAAGTACAAACGGAAGCTGAAAGCGAGGCTTCTTCAAGCTCAACGATCTCTGCGGTAACAGCCTCGGCAAAGGTGACTTCAAACGGCGCGATCGACGCAACGGATATGTTCACCGACCGCGACCTACTTCAAACAGCCGATGTTTCAAGCGCAGAAAAATATGTGCTTTCGGATGGAAAAAACATCAGCATAACCTCAGCCGGGATCTATATTCTCAGCGGCTCGGCAAAGGACGTCACGGTCAGCGTTGACGTGGCAGATGATGAAAAGGTTCAGCTTGTTCTCGACGGCGCGACGATCACAAATTCGGATTCACCTTGCATTTATGTCAAAAACGCCGACAAGGTTTTTGTTACAACAACAAGCTCTGAAAACAGCCTGAGCGTTACAGGAAGCTTTACGGCTGACGGCGAAACAAATACCGACGCAGTTATATATTCAAAGGACAATCTAATTCTTAACGGTGTGGGAAGCCTTGAGATCAATTCAACCGCAAACGGCATCACAAGCAAGGACGACCTGAAAATCACAGGCGGAACCATAACGATAGCTTCCACAGCCGACGCACTGGAAGCCAACGATTCGATAGCTGTTGCCGACGGAACGATCAATATTAATTCCCAGAAGGACGGTTTGCACGCTGAGGACAGCGACGATGATTCAAAGGGATATATTTACATCTGCGGAGGAACGTTCAATATCACCGCAGCAGATGACGGCATCCAGGCAATCACGATCGCACAGATCGACGGCGGAGAAATCACCGTGAACGCAGCCGAGGGAATTGAAGCAACTTATGTTCAGATAAACGACGGAACGATCAATATATCCTCAAGTGATGACGGAATAAACGCGTCGCAAAAGTCCGGCTCATACAGCACTCTTGCCGAATTCAACGGTGGTACGATCTCAATTGAAATGGGTGCGGGAGATACAGACGGAATCGACTCCAACGGCGACCTTATTATCAACGGAGGTACGATCAGCATTAACGGTCAGTCGCCGTTTGATTACGACGGAAACGGAGAACTCAACGGAGGAACTCTGATCGTCAACGGCACTCAGACCGAAACGCTCGCTAACCAGATGATGGGCGGCAGAGGCGGAATGGGCAACATGGGCGGCAGAGGAAATATGCCAAACGATATGCAAGGCGGCTTCGCAGGATAATAATTCAATATAGGCAATACCGCATAATTCCGGTGCGCGGATTGCGCAGTCAGATTTTTCGCCAGAGTGCCCAAATAATCAGTGTGCATACTGACGTATGGATGCAGATTTTTGGGCTCTCTGGCGGAATAATATGCAAGCAAGGCGTGCGCCATGAATTGTGTGGTGTTGCCTATACAGCAAACCGGCACAAAGTCTGCGTAAGGCTTTGTGCCGGTTTGTTGATTTTTTATTTAAGTTTAGTATTAGTCATTATGACAAACAAAATCTGTATACACAATGACCTTATCTTCAGCTTCGAGCGAAACGTTTATTTCAGACAAATCGCCGCTGAAGATTATTGTTTCGCCATTGGCTTTTATATAGCCGAGAATCAGCATGGGATATTGCTTTTCCTGGGCTTCGGCTGATGAAACAGACGCTTCAAAGACAGCACGCACCAAATCGTAAGCCGTACACGGAGGAGGCGTTTCCTTAAAGAAGGATGATACCTTTTTGATCTGCGGCTTCTTGTTTTGACCGTTCGGTTTCTCCGTAGAATAACTCAGCAAGTCCTTATAAAAATCATATATTGCTTCTTTCTTCCCTATTTGTGTGATAATATTACCCGTGAAACGGTTGCTTATCACCGCGTCAGCCATATTGTAGCCCTTGACTATTTCATAATTCCCCGGGTCTGTGATTTCAACGATAGTTTTTATCCTTTTTTTATAGCCGGGGTTTTCCCTAAGCATTTCCTTGATAAAGTCCTGAATATAAACCAAATACATCAATGCTGAGGAATCGGCGTTTTCATCAAGCTCCGTGTCATCGGAGAGGATCAGTATACTTGTTTCCTCAGATGTGTTAAAAAGCAAGCGACTGATTGTCTCAAAGGTTTTATCAATATTATAAATATCCAATTCAGCAACTTCTTCAACAAAAGAATAGCGTTGGTAATGATCCATCCTCCTAATGCTGTCGGCTTCATCGATCACGGTAACTTTAAGCGGACTGATTTGATTATCGCCGGTCTGACATAAAATGTAGGCTTCGTAGCAATTCAGAATCTCTTCCACCTTGCTGTTGTGACCTATCATAATCACACGTTTACATTCGCTTTGAAGATCGTTCAGCTCAACACCGTAGCCCAAGCTTTTGAGCTCATGCATTTTGTTAATATCTTTCTGATTATTTGCCGCAAAACAAAAGCAGCTTTCGCCGTTATGGGTGAGCATAGTGAGAGGTATGGCGTTTTTGTGAGTTGATAGATAATCCCGGATAAAGCCGATCTCATCATCAGTCTGCACAGGCTCTGTATAAAACGCCGTGCCCTTGTTTGAGAACAAATCGTCGTATATAAGCGTCATTTCCGGCATTATTGAGATTTGAGCCAGCAGCTGACCGAGAAATTTTTCTACCTGAAACATTACAATATTACATTTTTCGCCGAGTTCTTTTCCGCTGATGATCCTCTGAACGATATCATAAGTCCAAGGGTCTGTTATCTCGATTATGATATTCTGATCATGCGCGGCGGTTCCTGCCGACGAAATATCCGCAGCCTGCATCAAAGCTTTTACAGCCTGAGGATTGCCCTCATCCGGCTGTCTGCCGTCAGCAGAAGCTGAATCAGACGGATCGTTGCTCAGTATAATGACAGCCTTAGCCAAATCAATACTTATATCCTTGAGCTGCTTTTGAGAGAAGATATTTCCTTCAATAACGATAAAATTAACGTTGTTGCCGAGCTTGTTGTTTTTGAGATACCTCCGGCGGTCAAAAAAGTCCATTGTATCTGCTTTTTTTCTGACAACCGCATTCTCTTTTTCAATCGTATGACTGAGTCTTTCTTCGATTTCTTTTTTGATATCATCACTGCCCGATTTAACCAGAGCCACGACCGTTTCCTTATTATCGCTGTAAAGGAGATCGTTGACGATCTCGGGAGCCCTTGCGTTCCAGTTAAGGATAACCGTGTGATCGGACAGATAAAGCCGAGTATTGCCTGCGTTCGCATTTTCTATAAAATCGTTGAGAATGTTTGTAAGATAACCGATAACCGCTCCTGTAAAGGTTATCATGCCGATGATGATGACCGCCAGGCAGGTCAAGGTCAAGGCAACGCCCGAGGTGCCTATATCCTTTATGACAGACTCAATACATCCCGCGTCAAGAATCATAGTCACCGTATAATAAGCGGCATGGAAAAAATTCATATTCTCGGTCCCGCGCAGAGAAAGAGAACTGATCACCGCAGCGGAAACAGCGATAAAAAGCACATTGAACAAGATAATCAAGACTAATACCACACGTTTAGGATGCTTTGCAACCTGGACGCTTAGCCATCTTTTGAACCTTATCATTCAAACCTCCTGCAATGGTATGTAAATTTTGAATGTATGATTAATTGTACACCCTAAAATGAAATAATGCAAGTAATCAATAACTTTTCAAATTGAACCGAAATCTGTTATACTGTTTTCTGATAAAAATCTTTAAAACAGATGTTAAAAGATTTTATTAGAGAACAGTAGAGGATAGTATTAGTTAGTATTAATAAAAAAAGCCGACTAAAACAGTCAGCTTCATCAAATAAAAAATACTCACTATCTTGTGTTGGCATCTCCCTATTTTCACACCCCGTCGCCAGAGCACTATTTTCGGCACCACTGAGCTTAACTTCTGTGTTCGGTATGGGAACAGGTGGACCTTTTTTTGGCTCCCCCAACTGGACTCGAACCAGTGACATCATGATTAACAGTCATGCGCTCTACCGACTGAGCTATGGAGGATCATATAAGTTTTCTCAGATATCTCTGAGGATTTCCTCTTTTGCCTACCCGTTAGTGTGAGGTTTGAATGTACGTCTGCACTACCGACTGAGCTATGGAGGAATATAAGTGTTGGCATCTCCCTATTTTCACACCCCGTCGCCAGAGCACTATTTTCGGCACCACTGAGCTTAACTTCTGTGTTCGGTATGGGAACAGGTGGACCCT
>OMZU01000003.1 GCA_900315605.1 uncultured Eubacteriales bacterium
ATCAATCAAAACAAGAATCATCAGCATCGCAACAGCAGCTCTTATGACACTTTCTGTGGCAACAGCAACAATGGCTTCTGCTTCCGCAGCAACAGTTGACACCACATCAGTATCAGCAAGCCAGAGCACCACAATCAAGCTCAACCTTTCATCAGAGTGGAAGATGCACAACGCTCGTTTCGCAGCATACTTTTTCAACAAGGACACAGGCGCAAACACATGGGCAAACGTAAGCTGCAACGGCTACATGGGCAACTACGCTTCCGTATACGGCGACTACACACACGTAATCTTTGTTCGTCTTAACAACGAAGGCAACGAGAACAACTTCGTAAAGGGTAACGCTTGGAACAAGACAGCAGACCTCAAGATCAGCGACCTCAACAGCGTTTACACAATCAACGGCTGGGAGCTCGAGGTAGAGTAATTTTAACTTGAAATCAATGCAAATTTATATACAGAACCGATCCGCGTAACCGTGGGTCGGTTCTTTTATTTACTGTCAAGGATTTTATTTAGAGAATACCTTTGTTCCCGGTTGTATTTATATTTGTTTGGCAATATTTTCCCTTTAGTACTGTAGGGGCGCACCCATGTGTGCGCCCTCGGAAAAGCACATCGTTAAACAGGTCGCACACATGGGTGCGACCCTACGGTTATTGATTAATATGAACAAAAAACAGGAAAAGACAAAAACGTTTAATTTTTGGTTTTATGATGATTTATAGGTGAACGCTTGTTTCCGAAAAAACAGATTGCATAAAATGAAAGATCAGTTAAATGGCGACACAAATGGTCGCCCCCACAACCTAAGTAGGAAAACTATTGCTATGTCAATTGTCCTTTGAAAAAAGGCTGTGCAATTTTTTTAAACTGTGATATAATTATAAATATGAATTTCGTGCATGAACTAAACCCAAGGGAGGCAAGCCTGTGCAAAAAGAACAAGGGGCTTTGAAAACCAGATACCGAATGATCGACAGCTTGCGCGGACTGGCTGTTGTTAATATGGTGCTTTTTCACCTGTTGTACGATATATTTGTGATCTACGGTTCAAATTACAACTGGCATTCGCAGTTACCGGTTTATATTTGGGAGCGGTATATTTGCGTTTCATTTATTATGATTTCCGGCGCGTCGCTCCATTTTTCCTCTCATCCCTACAGGCGTGGAATTATTGTGAGCCTCTGCGGATTTGCCGTCACCGCAGTCACGGCTGTCGCGATCCCGTCTCAAATAATTTGGTTCGGCGTATTGAATCTTATCGGAGCGGCAATGATAATCACAGCGTTTGCAAAACCGCTTTTGCAGCGTATTCCGCCGGTTTTGGGAGCAGTTGCGTCAGTTTTGCTTTATGCACTGACCTGCGGTATTCCAAGGGGATATATCGGATTCTTTTATATAAAGCTGTTTTCACTTCCCGAAAAGCTTTATGATATAGGCTTTTTGTTCTTTGCCGGATTCCCTTCAAAGAGCTTTCATTCTTCGGATTTTTTTCCGCTGCTGCCGTGGATCTTTATATTTTTGCTCGGCTTCTTTTTGTGGGAACAAATCAAAAGCTCCGGAGCAGACAAGTTTTTTGTCAGAGGGATCCCCGTGCTTGATTTTATCGGAAAATACAGTTTGATTATTTATTTGATCCATCAGCCTGTTTTAATGGGGATTTGTCAGTTGATTTTCGGATGAGCTGACCGGGTCGGATATCGCGCATATAAATGATTTTCCCGAAAATCTTTTCTGCCAAGCATCCCCATATATCATAACAGGCTATCTCCCAAAAAAATTTTCTACCGGCATCCCCATATATCATAAAAGGCTATTTCCCAAAAAAACTTTTCTACCGGGCAACCGCCATATATCATTAAAAACGAGCTGTCTTCTCGGATTAAAAAAATCTTCTCGGATTAAAAAAACGATTAAAAAAACCTGCGGTTACGTTACGTAGCCGCAGGGTGTTTTTTTATTTAGATTTTGATTAATCAAAGAATTTTTCGTGGATCGCGCTTACAGCCTTGTCAGCGTCCTTTTGATCAATGAGCACCGAAACCTTGATTTCGCTTGTGCTTATCATCTGAATGTTGATCTGAGCGTCGTAAAGAGCCTCGAACATCTTGGTAGCAACGCCGGCGTGACTTTCCATTCCTGCACCGACAATTGAGATCTTGGCGATTTTGTCGTCGTAAAGAACCTCGTTGGCTCCGATATCGGAAGCGTATTTTTTGAGGACCTCAACAGCCTCTGCTCCCCTTGCCTTTGCAACGGTGAAGGTGATGTCCTTTTTGCCGTCGTGACCGATCGACTGAAGAATGATGTCAATATTGATGTCCTTTGCCGAAAGCTTTGAGAACATCTTGAATGCAAAGCCCGGAACATTGGGAACACCTGTGACTGAAATTCTGGCAACATCCTCGTCCTTGGCAACGCCGCTGATTAACATTTTCTCCATTTTTGTTTTCTCCTTTACAATTGTACCCGAAGCCTTTGCCATACTCGAAAGCACTTCAAGCTCGATATTATATTTTTTTGCCATCTCTACCGAACGGTTGTTGAGCACCTGCGCGCCCAGGGTTGCAAGCTCAAGCATTTCGTCATAAGAAATCTCGTCAAGCTTTTTGGCGTTGGGAACCTTGCGCGGGTCGGCGGTGTAAACGCCCTCAACGTCGGTGTATATCTGACAAAGGTCGGCGTGCATAGCGGCAGCGATAGCAACCGCGCTGGTGTCTGAGCCGCCTCTGCCGAGGGTCGTTATGTCGCCGTATTTTGAGATGCCCTGGAAGCCGGCAACGATCACTATATTCTTTTTGTCAAGTTCTTTTTTGATTCGCGACGCCTCAACGCGCTTGATCCTTGCGGTCGTGTGAGACGAAGTGGTTTCAAAGCCTGCCTGCCAGCCCAGCAGCGAAACTGCATGGAAGCCAAGCTTTTCTATTGCCATTGCCAAAAGTGAAATTGAAATTTGCTCACCCGCAGCAAGAAGCATGTCTTTTTCTCTGCGCGAAGCCGAAGGGTTGATCTCATTTGCCTTCTCGATCAGGTCGTCGGTCGTGTCGCCCTGAGCCGAAACAACGACCACAACGTCGTTGCCCTTTGAGAACGTATCGGTTACTATCCGCGCAACATTCATAACGCGTTCGGCGTTTGCAACAGAGCTGCCGCCGAATTTTTGAACTATCAAACTCATCTGTCTTTTCTCCTTATTAGTTATCCAAAATAACACTATAACAGCTTTAATATGATATTTTGTAGGGGCGCACCCATGTGTGCGCCCTATTTGAACGCCGTGCTTTACCGAGGGCGCACACATGGGTGCGCCCCTACGAGCAAATTCTTTTTCCTTATTTCCTTATAAAAACAAGGTTTATAATTGTTGAAATCAAAGATCGCCTATGCGGATCGCGGAAAGCACTTCAAGCTGCTTTGCCTTTTCCTCAAAATCGCCAAAGCGAAGCTCCTCGGTGGCAAATACCAAAACGCCGTCGTTTTCTGCGATTTCGGTGATCTCGCCGAAGGTGCTGCGCGCTTCATTGGCGGAACATGCCGCGCGGACAAACATTTTTGAAACGGAATCAGTGTAGCTGATAACATTTTTTCCGTCGCCGTCAGCCCAGTAAAGGTACTTTCTCGCCTTGAGGTGCTTGCAGCAGTCAACAACGTCGGCAACGACCGCGCTTGCTGTGGGCAGCTTGCCTGCGCCCTTGCCGTAGAACACAACGTCGCCGGTGCAGTCGCCTCTTACCATGATACCGTTGAACTCGTAGTCGATGTTTGCGAGCTGACTCTTGTTTGGAACAAGCATCGGCGCAACGATGATATCGAGCATATCGTTGTCAAGCCTTTTGACCCTGCCGATAAGCTTGATAACGCAGCCAAAGGCTTCGGCGTATTTTACGTCGTCAAGCGTGATTTTGGTGATCCCCTCGGTATGTACCGCCTCGGGATAAACGTGTCTGCCGTAGGCAAGAGAAGCAAGAATACAAATCTTGCGGCAGGCGTCGTGACCCTCGATATCTGCGGCAGGATTCCTCTCGGCAAAGCCAAGCTCCTGAGCCAGCTTGAGAGCGTCCTCAAACTGCATACCGTCCTCTATCATTTTAGTCAGGATAAAGTTTGTTGTGCCGTTAAGGATTCCGGCAACCTCGTTTACGTTGTTTGCAACAAGGCACTGAGACATCGGACGGATGATCGGGATGCCGCCGCCTACCGACGCTTCAAAAAGGAAGTTGACATTTTCTTCCTTTGCAATAGCCAAAAGCTCTGCGCCGTGAGCGGCAACAAGCTCTTTGTTTGAGGTGACAACGCTTTTGCCTGCGGTCAGGCAACGCTTTACAAAATCATACGCGGGGTTAAGTCCGCCCATGACCTCAACAACGACCCTGATTTCGCGGTCGCTGATAATTTCTTCAAAATCCTTTGTGAAACGATCCGCGATCGGGCTGTCGGGAAACTCCCGAAGATCAAGAATCTTTTTGATGTAAATTTCTTCTCCCAAGCTTGAAAAAAGCTTTTGCTTGTGAGTCAGCAGAATTTCGGCTACCCCTGAGCCGACAACTCCGTGTCCCATAATTGCTACTGAAACCATACCGTAAATCCTTTCGTATCCGGGTTTATATATAAAGGCAACACCGCACAATTCATGGCGCACGCCTTGCTTGCATATTATTCTGTCAGACTGCCCAAAAATCAGTATCCATACGTCAGTATGCACACTGATTATTTGTACATTCTGACGAAAAATCTGACTACGCAATCCGCGCACCAGAATTTCAAATAATTTAAATCAAAACGACCGATAAGTGCCTGTTCTATTGCGCCGGAGCCTGTTCCTGTCCTCCGCCCTCAGGCTGAGCCTGCTCCTGCGGATTGTTTTCGGGCTCGGGGGTCACAACAGCCGAGCTTTCTGCCGCCGCAGAGCTTTCTGCAAGAGGCTGCTCTGCCGCGCTGCTCTGAGCGTCGGCACTGCCCTGACCTGCCGCGCTGCTTTGAACGTCGCCTCCGCCCTGATTCGGCGTGTAGTAGTCGTAGTCGTAGTCATAGCTGCTTTGGTCGTAGTCATAGCCGTCGTAGTCGCTGTCCCAGCTGCTCTCCTCGTAATAAGCCGAGCCGTAGGACGGCATATTATCCTCGGTGTACCAACCGACATATTTGCCGGTCGGATTATCGGTTGAGGTGATAAGTCCGGTCACCGGATTGTAATTTGCCTGGATAGTATTTTCCGAGAGCTTGTATTCCTTTTGCTCCTTGCCCTTGAGGTACTCTCCCATAACCTTTGAGAAAAGCCGGCAGGACTGAGTGGTGTCGGAGATCGTGTCGGGCAGGTCAAAGCCTGTCCAAACCGCCATTACGGCGTAGGGCGAAAGTCCGCAGTACCAGCAGTCGCGGTCGGAGTTGGTCGTACCGGTCTTGCCCACGATATCCCAGCCGTCAACCTTTGCATAGGCAGCCTTGGTATGAGCTGCAACGGTCATATTGTAGTGAAGCAGCCTGTTCATTATTGTTGCTGTTTCGGCCGAATATGCCTGTTTGGGGATATTGTCGCGCTTGTCGATAATAATATTGTCCTCGGAATCGGTCACATAATAATAGGTATAGGGCTCGTAGTACAAGCCGCCGTTGCCCATATAGGTGTAGGCAGCCGCCATCTCTCTTACCGAGACGCCGCCGTTCATACCGCCGATGGAGAGTGCGCCGGTGATCTCGGAGTCCTCCTCATTGAGCTTTTTGAAGCCCATTTTGGTGACCGCCTGTTCATAAGCCACCGACGGTCCGCCAATCAGCTCCATAACTCTTGCGGCGGTGTTGTTTGACGACCATTCGATCGCGTCCGGAAGCAGCATATTGCCTTTGCTGCCCGAATACCAGTTGCCCGGTCCGGACTTGTAGTAGCCGGTTTCGGGGTCGTAGGCATATTTTTCGATCGGGTCGTCAAGCACGATCGACGAATAATAAAGCTGTTTGTTGTCTATTGCAAGCGGATATACAAACACCGGCTTGATCGAAGAACCGGGCTGCAAGGTCGAATGGGTCGCTCTGTCCCACTCAAGAGCCTGGGTCTTTCTTTTTGAGCTTCCGACAGTGGCGATCACCCTGCCGTCAAAGTCCATGAGCACGCTGCCGACCTGCAGATCCGGGTCGGAGCTTTTGTCAATGCCCTTTGCCGCGTCCTCCATATATTCCTGCATTTCCTCGTCCATGGCGCAGTAGATCTTGAGTCCCTCGGTAAAGAGCTTGTCCGAGGCTGCGTCCTCCGAAATATTGTAATATTGGGCAAGGTCGCGCTTTAGGTCATAATAGAGCTGGTCGATATACCAGTTTTGAACATAATCGTTATCCTCGTCGTCCTCGTCGTCGGAAACGTTTTGGAAGCCGATGAACTTCATTTCTTCGGATTCCTTCATCGCCTTGTCGTACTCGTCCTTTGAAAGATAGCCCTGGTCGTACATTTCGCTGATAACGATCTCGCGGCGGATCTTGTTTTGATCGGGATAAACCAGCGGATTCCAGCGCGAGGGGTTCTGGGTGATGCCGGCAATTGCCGCGCACTCTGCAACAGAGCAGTCCTTTATGCTCTTGTCAAAATAGAGCTGCGCCGCCGACTCAACGCCCTGGCAGTTGTTTCCGAAATTTACAACGTTGAGATACGCCTCAAGGATCTGATCCTTGGTGTATTCCTGCTCAAGCTTTAGTGCCTTGCAGATCTCTCTGAGCTTACGGTTGATCGAAACCTCGTTGTCGTTTGTGATATTCTTGATAAGCTGCTGAGTGATCGTCGAACCGCCGTAGCTGCTGCCGTCGGTGGCAAGATTTGCCATAGCCGAAAGGGTTCTTGTCCAGTCAACGCCGATGTGCTCAAAAAATCTTTTGTCCTCGATAGCAACCTGGGCGTCGCGCATTGCCTGAGGAATATCCTCGTTGTTGACCCAGATCCGGTTCTCTTTGCTGTAGAGCTTTTGATATTCTTTAAATTCACCGTCGCTGTTTTTGACCAGGATATGGCTGGTTTGGTTCAAGGACTTTGCCTTTAGGTCGATGCCCGTGGGCTCGCTTGCGAGCGAAAAGATATAGATCGAAAGCGAAATGCCCGCTATTATACCTGCCACGGTCAGCACCGCCGCAAAGGTAAGCAGAACCTTTCCAAGACCCTTGAAGAATTTTTTTGCGCCGCTGTCTTGTTTTCTGACCGTAACGGTCGGCTCTGAGCTGACCTCGGTGTAGCGGCTGATATCGGTTTCTCGTTTGTTACGCATATTTACTCCTTCTTCGGCGCGGGCTGAAATTTGCCCGGCTTTTGGGTCAAGCCGGTGAATAGCTGCCGCAAAACGCGCCGTATTTATGAAGTCAATTTGTCCGTTTAAACATATACATTATGTATTATAGCACTTTGTGAGCAAAAAATAAATATATTAAATTAAATTTTTAATAGATTTTTTAATAGAAAAAATATGTGACCTGCCGTATATTTTTATGAAAAAGTGAATAACAGGGCATTTTCAGTGAAAAATAAAGGCGAAGGCAAGATTTTTGAGCACGGTGATCGTGCGGTATTGCCTGAAATATGATTCGGGAGTGCAAAAATGAAAAAGCTGATAGCGGTTACGGGGATAATTTTGATTGGCTGTGTTTGCCTGGGAGCGGCGTTTGCTCCGCAGCAGACGGTTGAGACCGGCGCGGCGGCAAGCACAGATCAGGTTGAAAACGAATACATTGTCAAAGCGGAAAACGGAAAGATCGCGATATACAGAACAGATTCGGACAGTCCGCTGTATACGACCGACGCGCTTGTATCGACCCTGCCGAAAGCCGACATTGAAAGGCTTCGCGCAGGAATAACGGTCAGGGACGAACGCGAGCTGCGACAGATTTTGCAGGATTATTGCAGCTAATGATTCGGGTTTGCAGATTGCCTTGATATCAGCCCTGCTCAGTCTCCCGAACGCGCTGAAATTATCGTTTGCATATTGACTTTTGTGTGCGTTTGAGTTACTATTAAATAGTATAGGTATAAATTCAGGGGAATATCTTTGTATTGTTCAAAAAGCTCATACAAATTTCTATTGGTATGAGTCCAAAATCCCCAACAAAGCTTAATCAAAAGCCAAATAACTTTGGCATGATTTCCGTCGGCAAAGGAGATGTACATATGATTTCAACGGTAATAAACGAAACGCTCGGGATCGAATATCCGATTTTTCAGGGCGGCATGGCATGGGTGGCTGACGCTTCGCTCGCGGCAGGAGTTTCAAATGCCGGAGGGCTGGGAATAATCGCCGCCATGAACTCAAACGGCGAGCAGCTCAGAGAAGAAATACGCAAATGCAAGGAGCTGACCGACAAGCCGTTCGGCGTTAATATCATGCTTATGAGCCCGTTTGCGGACGAGGTCGCCGACGTTGTTATTGAGGAAGGCATAAAGGTAGTTACCACCGGAGCCGGAAATCCCGGAAAATACATGCAAAAATGGCTTTACGCAGATATCAAGGTCATCCCCGTTGTGCCGAGCGTGGCTCTGGCAAGAAAAATGGAGAAAAACGGCGCGTTCGCGCTTATTGCCGAGGGCGGCGAGTCCGGCGGTCATGTGGGTGAGCTAACCACAATGGCTCTTGTTCCTCAAATCGTTGACGCGGTGTCGATACCGGTCATCGCGGCAGGCGGCATTGCCGACGGCAGACAGCTTGCGGCGGCGTTTATGCTGGGCGCGGTGGGCGTTCAGGTCGGCACGCGCTTTTTGGTTGCCGAGGAATGTACGATTTCTCAGGCTTATAAGGACAAGGTACTAAAGGCAAAGGATATAGATTCGGTTGTCACCGGCAAAAGGCTGGGACATCCGGTGCGCTCGATACGCAACGCCTTTACAAGAGAATATGCAAAGGCTGAATATGATTCAAGCTCCGTTTCGGACGAGGAGCTTGAAAAAATGGGCGCAGGCGTGCTCAGACTTGCCGCAAGAGAGGGCGACGTTAAAAACGGCTGCGTTCTTGCCGGTCAGGTCGCAAGCATGGTAACAAAGGAACAGTCCGCAAGGGAGATCATCACCGAGATGTTCGCCCAGGCGGAGGAGGTTTTGAACGGAGCGGCAAAATGGGTAAAATAGCGTTTGTTTTTTCCGGACAGGGTGCTCAGTACAGCGGCATGGGCAAGGAAATGTATGATTCTTCTGCTGCCGCAAAAGCCGTTTTTGATATGGCTGACAGCATCCGCAAGGGCACCTCAAAGCAATGCTTTGAGGGCACAAAAGAGGAGCTCTGTCAAACCGTGAACACTCAGCCCTGCGTTTTTGCGGCTGATTTGGCAGCGGCAAGGGCACTTGAAGAAAAAGGTATAAAGCCAGATTTTGTCGCAGGCTTTTCGCTGGGCGAGATCGCAGCCCTTGCGTTTTCGGGGATCCTCAGCGACGAAGAAGCGTTCAGGCTTGTGTGCAAGCGCGGCGAGCTTATGGACAAGGCGGCGAACGAAAACAAGGGAGCTATGGCGGCGGTTATGAAGCTAAGCCCGGAAAAGGTTGAGGAGATCTGCTCCGGCTTTGACAAAACTTATCCCGTCAATTACAATTCTCCGGCGCAGACCGTTGTTGCAACCACGGAAGAAAATGCCGGGGCGTTTTGCGAGGCTGTCAAGGAAGCCGGCGGCAAGGCAAAGCTGCTTGCGGTCAGCGGAGCATTTCATTCTCCGTTTATGGCTCAGGCGGCAGAGGGACTTGCGGAATATATGAAGGATGTTGAATTTGGCAGTCCAAAGCTTCCGATATATTCAAACTACACCGCAAAGCCCTATGAGGGCGACTTCAAATCGCTTGTCAAGGCTCAGGTCGAAAGCCCCGTAAGATGGCAGAC
The DNA here is from genome assembly GCA_900315605.1 of uncultured Eubacteriales bacterium. Taxonomy (GTDB): domain Bacteria; phylum Bacillota; class Clostridia; order Oscillospirales; family Acutalibacteraceae; genus Ruminococcoides. The sequence goes on from OMZU01000003.1 coordinate 9,828, forward strand.
TATAATTGAAAATATGACGGCTCAGGGCGTCGATACCTTTGTTGAGGTAGGCGTAGGCAAGACCCTGACCGGACTTATAAAGAGAATAAACGCGGAGGTCAAGGCGTTTAAGGTCGAAACTCCCGCAGATATTGACGCGCTTGAGCTTTAACGATTCGAGGCGCACGCATTGCTTGCATATATTATTATGGAGGAAAGCAAATGAAATTTGAGAATAAAACCGCAGTTATCACAGGCGGTTCAAGAGGGATCGGACTTGCAATCGCCGAAAGGCTTGCCGCACAGGGCGCGAATATCGCGATTTTGTATGTCGGCGACGAAAGCGAGGGCAAAGCGGCGGTTGAGCAGCTTGCAAAATACAATGTCAAAGCAGAGCAGTATTTTTGTGATGTTTCCGACTTTGAAGCTTCAAAGCAGGTCGTTGAAAAGGTTATCGAGGAATTTGGCGGCATTGATTTTCTTATCAACAACGCCGGCATAACCCGCGACAAGCTGGTGCTCAATATGGATGAAAGCGACTTTGACGCGGTCATAGGCGTGAACCTCAAGGGCACGTTCAATATGATAAAGCACACCTACAAGCATTTTATGAAGAAAAGATACGGCAGGATCGTCAGCACCTCGTCGATCGTCGGGATCATCGGCAACGCGGGTCAGGCGAACTATTCGGCTTCAAAGGCAGGGATCATCGGACTCACAAAATCCGTTGCACGCGAGCTTGCCGGACGCGGCGTCACAGTCAACGCAGTTGCCCCGGGATATATCGGCACAGACATGACAAACGCATTGTCCGACAAGGTCAAGGAAGCTATGCAGGCTCAGATACCGGCAAAGAGGATAGGCAAGCCCGACGACGTTGCAGGAGTTGTTGAGTTCCTGTGCTCCGACGAAGCGGCATATGTTACAGGCGAGGTTATCCGCGTTGACGGCGGACTCGCGATATAGGAGACAAATATATGAGCAGAAGAGTTGTAGTGACCGGGCTCGGCGCGATCAGCCCCGTTGGAAACGACGTTCCGACAATGTGGAAAAACATGATCGACGGCGTGTGCGGGATAGACGAGATCACCGCCTTTGACACAAGCGACCTAAAGGTACATATCGCAGGCACGGTCAAGGGCTTTGAGCCTGAAAAATATTTTGAAAAACGAGAAGCAAAAAAGCTGGATATCTACTGCCAGTATGCTATCGCCGCCGCTCAGGAGGCGGTTGACGACAGCAAGATCCTCGGAACCATCGACGAAAACCGCTTTGGCGTTTATATCGGCGCAGGTATCGGCGGACTGAATACATTTGTAAACAACACGATCGGGCTTGAAAACGGCGGGCCGCGCAAGGTCTCTCCGTTCTTTATTCCGATGATGATAGGAAATATCGCGACCGGCAACGTTGCGATCCGCTTTAAGGCAAAGGGCGTTTCGCTCTCGGTCATGAGTGCGTGCGCGACCGGCACGAACTCGATCGGCGAGGCGTTTCACGCGATCAAGGACGGCTACGCCGACGCGATAATCGCAGGCGGCGCAGAGGCGGTCGTCGCTCCGCTGACTATTGCCGGCTTCCAGAATATGAAGGCACTTTCGACCAATCCCGACCCCAAAAAGGCTTCGCGTCCGTTTGACAAGGACAGAGACGGCTTTGTTATGGGCGAGGGCGCAGGTATGCTGATACTTGAGGAATATGAGCACGCGGTCGCACGCGGAGCTAAGATCTACGCCGAATTTTGCGGCTACGGCAACACCTGCGACGCTCATCATGTTACAGCTCCCGACCCCGAGGGCGCGGGACTTGCAAGAGCGATCAAAATCGCGTTTGACGAAGCAGGCGTACCGGACGACGCGCAAATTTATATCAACGCTCACGGCACAAGCACCCACCTTAACGACCTGACCGAGACTATGGCTATAAAAACCGCACTCGGCGAAAAGGCTTACGACGCGAGCATAAGCTCGACAAAATCAATGACAGGTCATATGCTGGGCGCTACAGGTGCGATCGAAGCAATTGCAGCGGTAAAGGCTATTGACGAGGGTATTATTCCGCCCACGATCAACCTTGACGAGCCCGACGAGGGGCTTGACCTGAACTATACGCCCAAAACCGCGGTCAAGCGAGAGGTCAACGTTGCCGCTTCAACCAACCTCGGCTTTGGCGGTCACGACGCCTGCATCATTTTCAAAAAGATTTAACGGAGGATTCACATGATAAATATAGCTGTTTTGAAGGAATATATCAAGGTGCTTGAGGAAAGCAACCTTTCTACAATAGAGATTTCGGACGATACAGACAAGATCCGTCTGGAAAAGCCAAAGAACGTAACCACTCAGATCGCGGAGCCTGCTGCGGATACAACCGTGTATTCTCCTGCCGCGTCGGTTTCTGTTCAGCCCACACCCGGCAAGAGCATCAACGCTCCTATCGTCGGCGTTTTCTATGTTGCTCCCTCCCCCGACGCCGAGCCCTATGCTCCGGTCGGCAAAAGAGTCAAAAAAGGTGACATCGTGTGCATCATAGAAGCAATGAAGTGCATGAATGAGATCCAGGCAGAAGAGGACGGCGAGATCACAGAGGTGCTCGCAAACAACGGAGACCTTGTTGAATACAACCAGCCGTTGTTCAGAATCAAATAATATTCGGAGAAAACTATGCTTAACAAAGAAGAAATCATGAAGATCCTGCCCCACCGCGACAATATGCTTTTGGTTGAAGAATCCGAGAGAGTTGACGAAAACACCGCAAAGGGCAGATATACCGTTAAGGGTGACGAATTCTTTTTGCAGGGACATTTTCCGGGCAACCCCGTTGTTCCGGGAGTTATTCTCTGCGAAATGATGGGTCAGGCAAGCTGCTGTCTGCTTGCGGACAAGGTCAGCAACTGCACGCCGTATTTTACCAAAATGAACAACGTCAAGTTCAAAAGCCCGGTAAAGCCGGGTGACACGCTTGAAAGCGTTTGCACGCTTACAAAAAGCCGCGGCGCGTTTTATTTTATCGACGCCAAGGGCTATGTTGACGGAAAGCTTTGCGTCAGCGCGGAGCTGTCGTTCGCTCTTGTTGAAAACAAGGAATGACCCGAACCGGCGGCATTGACTTTTGGGGTGCCCCCTATAACAGAACAAAATTCCAATGCGCTTTGGCGCAAAAGAGTGTGATAATATGTTTTCTAAAATTTTGATAGCCAACCGCGGAGAGATCGCAGTCAGGATAATCAGAGCCTGCCGCGAAATGGGGATCTCAACGGTAGCGATTTATTCCGAGGCAGACAAAAACGCCATGCACGTTCAGCTCGCCGACGAAAGCTACTGCGTCGGCGGAAGCAGGGTGAGCGAAAGCTACCTTAACATCCCGGCGATCCTCACGGTTGCAGTTGAAAGCGGAGCCCAGGCGATCCACCCGGGCTATGGTTTGCTTTCGGAAAACGCAAAATTTGTTTCGCTGTGCGAGCAATGCAACATCAACTTTATCGGTCCCACCTCCGAGATGATCCGCAAGCTCGGCGACAAGGACAACGCGCGAAAAACAATGAGAGCCGCCGGCGTTCCGGTGACTCCCGGCTGCGATATAGTCGAAAATATCGAGGAAGCCAAGGCGGAGGCTGAAAAAATAGGTTTTCCGCTGCTTATCAAGGCGCGCGCGGGCGGCGGCGGAAAAGGGATCCGCAGAGTTGATTTTATAGAGCAGTTTGAAGAAGCGTTTTTGGCGGCTTCAAGCGAGGCAAAATCGGCGTTTGGCGACGGAGCCTGCTACCTTGAAAAATTCATTTTCCCGGTAAAGCACATTGAAATGCAGCTTCTCTGCGACAAATACGACAACATAATTTGTCTGGGCGAGAGAGAATGCTCGATCCAGCGCAAAAACCAGAAAATGATCGAGGAAAGCCCAAGCCCCGCGCTCGACGAAAAAACGCGCAAGCAAATGATGATCGCCGCAGTAAGAGCGGCAAAGGCTGTAAATTACATAAACGCCGGAACCGTTGAGTTTTTGCTCGACAACAACAGCAATTTTTACTTTATGGAAATGAACACAAGATTGCAGGTTGAGCACGGCGTGACCGAAATGGTGACCGGGCTTGACATAGTTCAGTGGCAGATCCGCATTGCAGCCGGCGCGATGCTCAGCCGCACCCAGGACAGCATTTTTACGCACGGCAATGTTATTGAATGCAGGATCAACGCCGAAAATCCCGACAAGGGCTACCGCCCAAGCTGCGGAAGGATCACGCGGCTTCACACCCCCGGCGGCTCGTTCGTTCGCTTTGACACGGCGATATATCAGGATTATGTTGTTCCGCCGTATTACGACTCGATGATCGGCAAACTGATCGTTCAGGCACGAAGCCGTGCCGAGGCTATCCGCAAGATGAAAATGGCTTTGTCCGAGCTGACGATCGACGGCATCGACATCAACCGCGACGTGCTTGCCGAGATCCTTTCGGACGAAAGGTTTGAAAGCGGAGAATATACAACCGATTTTATGTCGGATTTTGAAAAACGCAGAAATAACTGATTTTATTTTTAACATACTATGGACTTATTTTCTTTTGTAAAACCCAAAAATGAGCTTGAATCCAAGCCCGACGAAAAACAAAAGCCCTTTGTGCCCGAGGAAATGTGGGTCAAATGCCCAAGCTGCAATCAGATGCTTCTTACCACCGATTTGCAGGAAAACCTCTATGTCTGCACGCGCTGCAATCATCATTTTAGGATCAGCGCGCAAAAAAGGCTGGATATGCTTGCCGACAGCGGAAGCTTTGCGGAATTTGACGCGGAGATGAAAAGCAGAAATATACTGGACTTTCCCGGCTATGACAAAAAGCTTGAAAAGGCGGAGAAAAACGCCAACGAAAGCGTGACCTGCGGCGAATGTACGATAGGCGGTATAAAAACCGTGCTTTGCGTTATGAACGCCGACTTTATGATGGGCAGCATGGGCACAGTCACCGGCGAAAAAATAACGCGCGCTTTTGAATACGCAACCGAAAACCGGCTTCCGGTCATTGTTTGCACCGTTTCGGGCGGAGCAAGAATGCAGGAGGGCATCTTGTCGCTCATGCAAATGGCAAAGACCTCCGGCGCAGTCAAAAGACACAGCGACGCAGGCTTGCTTTATATCACAGTTTTGACCGACCCGACCACAGGCGGAGTCACGGCTTCGTTTGCAATGGAGGGCGACATCATCCTTGCCGAGCCTGACGCGCTCGTTGCGTTCGCAGGACCCAGGGTCATTGAGCAGACTATCCGTCAAAAGCTTCCAAAGGACTTTCAAACCTCTGAATTCGTTATGCAAAAGGGCTTTATCGACGCGGTCGTTGATCGCGGAGCCTTGAAGGAAACGCTTTCAAAGCTGCTTAAAATGCACGGATACAAGGAGGCGAAGCAATGACGGCATATGAAAGAGTTATGGCGGCAAGAGATTCCAAAAAGCTGACTGCCGTTGATTATATCAGCCATATGTTCGGCGACAGCTTCTTTGAGCTGCACGGCGACAGAAGATACGAGGACGACAAGGCGATCGTCGCAGGGCTTGCAATGCTTTATGACACTCCGATCACCGTTATCGGAATTGAAAAGGGCAGAAACACCAAGGAGCGCGTGGAGCGCAATTTCGGTCAGGCTCACCCCGAGGGATACCGAAAAGCCCTAAGGCTGATGAAGCAGGCCGAAAAATTCCGCCGTCCTGTTCTGTGTCTGGTAGACACAAGCGGCGCGTTCTGCGGGATCGGCGCAGAAGAAAGAGGTCAGGGTCAGGCAATTGCCGAAAACCTGATGGAAATGATGACGCTGAAAACCCCTGTTCTCACGATCCTTATCGGAGAAGGCGGAAGCGGCGGCGCGCTCGCGCTTGCGGTAGCCGACGAGGTTTGGATGCTCGAAAACTCGGTTTATTCGGTAATTTCTCCCGAGGGCTGCGCTTCTATTCTTTGGAAAGACAGCTCAAAGGCACCCGAGGCGGCGGAGGCATTGAAGATGACCGCTCAGGATCTGTTCGGGCTCGGCGTGATCGAGCGTATCATTCGCCAGCCAAAGGCAGACGACAAGGCGATGTTTGAGAGCTTAAAGCTGCTTGTGAGCAGGACCTTTGAGAAAAACCTGGCTATGACAAACGAAGAGCTGCTTGAGCACCGCTACGGCAGATTCAGAAAAATAGGGGCAAATCAGAATAATACCTTGAGCGACAAGGAAACAACATAATATTATAAACCAAGGGCAATTTCGCACGTTTATGCGGCATTGCCCTATAATCGGGCAAAGGTGAGGAAAGTATGAAAAAAGTACTTGGCAACATTTTCAGGTTTTTGATGATAGCTATTTCCGCAGTCATGCTCGGCTGCTTTGTGGAAACGATGTTTTCAAACATGGTGAACATCGGAAATATAGTCGGCTGCGCGCTGTGCTTGTGGATCATTTGCGTTTGCATAAAGCCACTGCACCAAAAGATAAGAGATTCACTGAAAAAAACTAAATTTACGAGCTTTATTTACCGTTTTGTCAGCTTTTTATTCATTTTTCTTACGATCTACGGAGCGATCGTTACCGGCGCAATGGTATACGCCGCGCTTCAGCCTCCGACACCGGGAGCGACCGCTTTGGTTTTGGGCGCGTATGTAAGGCCAAACGGCGAACCGTCCAACATGCTCTACGGAAGGATCATGGCGGCTGAGGAATACCTGAACGAAAATCCCGACGCCGACGCCATTCTCACCGGCGGTCAGGGCGACAACGAGGTTATGAGCGAGGCGGATTGTATGTACCGCGTGCTGACCGAGGACGGTGTGTCCCCGGACAGGCTCTACAGAGAGGTGGAGGCGAACAATACCTTTAAGAACATTGTCAACTCAAAGCGAATCATCGAGGACAACGCGCTGGGCAATGATATTGCGATTTGCACCGACGGCTTTCATCAGCTCAGGGCAAGGCTTATCGCGTCTCAGACCGGGATCAGCGGCAAGATCGGCGCGGTGAACGCCAAAACAAGGCTTTGGTACATTCCTACATATGCGGTTCGCGAATGGTTCGCCCTGCCCTATCAGCTTCTTGTACCCCAGCACTGATCTTTTGGTTTAATGGACAATTGACAATGGAAAATTGACAATTTCGGTCGAGCAGACAGGTTTTGCTTTAAAAAAACGTTTCCGCCCGATTGTATCAATATTGCTATAGTTTTATTAAAACGCACCCATGTGTGCGACTTCGGTTAAGCACAGCATTACCTTAAGCACAAAACCTCCTGTTCGTTTGAGCAGGAGGTTTTTATACTATTGGTTTGGTTTAATATATGTTACAGCAAATGCGCTCTGAGCTCCTCGCCTGATTTTGCGCTGAGATATGCAGGCGGAAGATCAAAGATCGTCTTTGCGCCGCTTGCGCCCTCGCTGTTGAGCCTTTGAGCCGCACGCGCACATGCGATCAGCACCGAACCGGTAAACTCGGGGTTTGAGTCGAGCTTTAGGCTGTACTCAATTACATGCTTGTTGCCGTCGCTGGTGCTGCCGGAATAGATCACCGAGCCGCCGTGGGGCAGTCCGCTGTGGTTCTGCTTCATTTCCTCGGCGGAAATAAAGTGAACGGTGGTGTCGTAGTCTGCAAAATAGTTAGGCATTGTCTTGATCTCGTTTTCGATCCGCGCCAAGTCCGCGCCCTCCTCGGCAACGACAAAGCACTCTCTTGTGTGCTTTTCGCGAGTTGAAAGAGTCGGGTCTGCTCCGCTTCTCACCTTGTCAAGAGCCTGCGGAACAGGGATCGTGTACTGGCGGCAGTCGAGCACTCCCTCGATCCTTCTTACAGCGTCGGAATGACCCTGGCTCACGCCCTTGCCCCAGAAGGTGTAATCCTTTCCGTCGGGGAGAACGGCGGTTGCGTACAGTCTGCTGATCGAAAACATTCCGGGATCCCAGCCGCAGGAGATTATGCCGATTTTGCCTGCTTTTTTGGCTGCCGCGTCAACGTTTGCAAAATGCTCCGGCACCCTTGCGTGAGTGTCGAACGAATCGATCACGTTGTACATAGCGGCATACTTTGGGGTCATTTCGGGCAGGTCGGTCGCGCTTCCTCCGCAGATAACCAGCACGTCGATGTCTTCCTTGCCTGTGTCAAGCTCGGCAACGCTCTTGACCGGCACGCCCTCGGTGTTGATCGTCATTGAACCGGGGTCGCGGCGCGTATACACCGCAACAAGCTCCATGTCGTCGTTCTTCTTAACAGCGGCTTCAACGCCTCTGCCCAGGTTGCCGTAGCCCAAAATTCCGATTTTTATCATTTGCTTACCTCCATAGTTTATATGTGCTTATTTGATATAGGCAATACCGCATAATTCTGGTGCGCGGATTGCGTAGTCAGATTTTTCGTCAGAATGTACAAATAATCAGTGTGCATACTGACGTATGGATACTGATAATATGCAAGCAAGGCGTGCGCCATGAATTGTGCGGTGTTGCCTATACATTATTTTGCGATTTTCAGCGAAATGTCAAACGCCTTGACCGAATGGGTGATCGCGCCCATTGAGATTATGTCAACGCCGGTTTCGGCGATCGCACGGATCGTTTCGTCGGTGATCCCGCCGCTTGCTTCAAGGATCGCTCTGCCGTCGGTGATTTTTACGGCTTCCTTCATCATGTCTACGCTCATATTGTCGAGCATGATAACATCGACCCCGGCGTTTATCGCTTCGTTAAGCTCGTCAAGATTTCTGACCTCCAGCTCGATTTTCGTCATATGACCGAGCTTTGATTTCAGCTTTTTTACTGCGTTTGTGATCCCGCCGCCGGCGTCAACATGGTTGTCCTTGAGCATTGCCGCGTCGGAAAGATTGTAGCGGTGATTTCTGCCGCCGCCCACAGTCACGGCGTATTTTTGCAGGGGTCTCAGCCCCGGAAGGGTCTTTCGTGTGTCGGCGATCGTTGCGTTTGTGCCCTCAATAAGCTTTACCGCCTTGTTTGTGGCGGTGGCAACTCCGCTCATATGCTGTATCAGATTGAGCGCGGTGCGCTCGCCCTTGAGGATAGTCTTGGTTTTTCCGCTGATCTCGGCGATTATGTCACCGTTTTTGAGCTCGTCGCCGTCGCGCTTGAAGATTTTTGCCTTAACGTCGCCGGGCTGCAAAACCTCAAAAACTCTGAGTGCAAGCTCAAGTCCGCAGAGGATTCCGTCGCTTTTTGCCAGAAATCTTGCGGTGTTCTCCTGGTCGTCGTCAATAAGATAGTCGGTCGCCGCGTCAAGGTAATTGATGTCCTCAAGCAGCGCGGTTTTGATTATATTGTCTGCATATATGCTGTTAAGCGTCATTTTCGTCCTCCAATACTTCGTCAAAAATTATGCTTGCCACGATCGCTATGCTTCTCGCTTCTATGAGGTCGGAGCTGATCTGGTAGCTCTTTGAAAAGAGCTCGGCAACGATCTCTTCGACCTTTTTTTGACTTTCGCGGTATTTTTCCGGCTTTGGGATTACAAAATACGCGTCCTGCAAAATCTCTCTGATCTGCGAACGGAAGCCCCTCGGCATTGGTTCTCCTTTGATCGGGCGGTGCGCAGGCTCGATACCCAGCGGCTTTCTGCCGTATTTTTTCAGCTTTGCGGTAATGCTTTCGGCTGCTGCGCGCGAGAAAACAAGAGCTTCGAGCAACGAATTGCTAGCCAGTCTGTTTGCGCCGTGAACTCCGGTATGCGAGCACTCTCCGGCAGCGTAAAGTCCCTCGACCGAGGTTTCGGCAAAAAGATTCACGTCGATTCCGCCCATAAGGTAGTGCTGACACGGGAAAACGGGGATCCTGTCCTTGGTGATGTCAACGCCCTCCTCAAGACATCTTGAATATATCATCGGGAAGCGTTCTCTGATAAAGTCCGCAGGCTTGTGGGTTATGTCAAGATAAAATTTGTCGCTGCCTGTTTTGATCGATTCGCGGATTATCGCGTTTGAAACCACGTCTCGGGGTGCCAGCTCTCCGCGCTTGTCGTAGTCAAAGGCAAAGCGTTCGCCGTTGCAGTTGAGCAGGACCGCGCCCTCTCCCCTGACAGCCTCGCTTATCAAAAACCGTTCTCTGTCCTTGTCGGCGGCAAAGGCGGTCGGGTGGAACTGAACGCGCGAAAGGTGCCTGATCTTCGCGCCGAGCATGTGCGCAAAGGCGATCCCGTCGCCGGTTGCGATCGCAGAATTGGTGGTGTACTGATAGACTCTGCCTATTCCGCCCGTGGCAAGAATACAGAACGAGCTGCCGTAGTATTCGCTTTCGCCGTTCCTCAGAATACTCAGATAAAAGCCGCCGAGCGATTTGTGGATCGAATAAACCAGCGCGTTGTCAAGTATGGTCACGTTCTCGCGCTGCATAACGACCTCGATCAGCCTGTCAACGATCGCCTTGCCGGTGCTGTCGCGGTGGTGGACGATCCTGTGGCGGCTGTGGCCGGCTTCAAGGGTTTTGCAAAGCGTTCCGTCGGGATTTATGTCAAAGTCAACGCCAAGCTCCTTGATTTTCAAAACGTCAAGGGGACCCTCTCTGACAAGCTTTTCAACCGCAGAAAGCTTGTTTTTGTATTTGCCCGCAATCAGCGTGTCGTTGATATGGAGCTTGTAGCTGTCGTGGATAGTGTCGAGCACGCAGGCAACGCCGCCCTGGGCAAGCGCGCTGTTTGACAAGTCGAGCTCGCGCTTTGATACAAGCAAAACGCTTATATCGCTCGGAAAATTCAGTGCAGCATACAGACCTGCCGCTCCCGTGCCGACGATTATTACGTCATATTTTTTTTTCATAATTTTTACTCCGGTTTTTTAAGCAAGGAATTTACAAATTATATATAATGTATTATACTACTAAATGGAAGAATAGTAAACAGAAATTTATGATTTTGTGAGGAACAAAATGGATTTAATCAGCAACGAAGTAAAAACAGACCGCGCCCTGCTTGTTAGCGTTGACACAGGAGAATACGACGCTCAGGCTTCGCTTGACGAGCTTTTTGAGCTGGTTGAGAGTGCCGGAGCAGAGCCTGCTTTCTCGGTCACGCAAAACCTGAACCGTCCGGAAACCGCGACCTTTGTGGGAACCGGAAAGCTTGCCGAGATCGCCGAGCTTTGCCGCGAGCAGGAGATCGACCTTATTGTTGCAGACAGCGAGCTGTCGCCGACCCAGATCAGAAATATTGAAAAAGAAACCGACACAAGAGTGATCGACCGCACCACGCTAATCCTTGACATTTTTGCACAGCGTGCTCGTTCGCGCGAGGGCAAATTGCAGGTTGAGCTGGCTCAGCTAAAATATATGCTGCCCCGACTGACCGGAAAGGGAATTGAAATGTCAAGGCTGGGCGGCGGAATAGGAACAAGAGGACCCGGCGAAACCAAGCTCGAAACCGACCGCAGACACATAAGGCGAAAAATGGAAACGCTCAAGGACGAGCTGAAGGAGCTTGAAAAGCACCGCGAGATGCTAAGGAAGCGCAGAGAAAAGGACGGCGTGATCACCTGCGCGATCGTCGGCTACACAAACGCCGGCAAGTCAACCTTGATGAACTATTTAACAAACGCAGGCGTGCTGGCTCAGGACAAGCTTTTTGCAACGCTCGACCCGACCTCGCACGCTCTAAAGCTTCCGAGCGGCATAACAGTTATGATGATAGATACGGTCGGTCTTGTGCGCCGGCTTCCGCACCATTTGGTCGAAGCGTTCCGCTCAACGCTTGAGGAGGCGGCGACCTCGGATATTATCATCAATCTTTGCGACGCTTCGAGCGAGGAAGCAAGGACCCACCTGAGCGTTACAAAGGATCTGCTCGATAGTCTGGGCTGCGGAGATACGCCGATCATAACGGTGCTCAACAAGTGCGACCTTTTGCAAAACGACGTTATTGCTCAGGATTTTGGCTCCTGCATTAAAATAAGCGCGAAAACCGGCGAGGGGATCGACTTGCTCTTGCAGGCGATCGACGACAATCTGCCGCTAAGAATGAAGAGGGTCAAGCTTTTGGTGCCGTTTTCCGACGCCGGGATAATAAGCGAAATTCGCCAAAAGGCAACTTTGCTGAACGAGGAATACGTTGCCGAGGGGATCAGCGTTGAAGCGGTTGTGGACGAGATTTTGTACGCAAGGGTCGTTCAATGGGCGGTCGAATAATGACAAGCTTTTAACAATGTGACAATTTTTCGGTATTGTATTTTTGATTTTTGTTTGTTATAATACTATTTATGTAGGCTGCGTTGCACAGCTTGCGGCGTTGCCATATTATCTTTTATAAGAGGTTATGAAAATGGAACAATTACTGGCAAAGAATCTTTTTGATTACAGCAAAACTATAGCAAAGCCATTGCTTGAGAGCATTGATTTTCCGTGGGAGGCTCTGCCAAAGATCAGCGAGTTTATTATTGAGCTCGGCAAGACCCTTGACCCCGAGGTTTTTGAGCAGAGAGGCGAAAATATTTGGGTTGCCAAGAGTGCTAAGGTTTTCCCCACCGCTTATCTGGGCGGTCCTCTGATTATCTGTGAGGACGCAGAGGTAAGGCACTGCGCGTTTATTCGCGGCTCGGCGATCGTCGGAAAGGGCGCGGTTGTAGGCAACTCTACCGAGCTGAAAAACTCGATCCTCTTTGACTGCGTTCAAACTCCGCACTACAACTACATAGGCGACAGCATTTTGGGCTATAAGGCTCACACGGGTGCCGGAACGATCACATCTAACCTGAAAAGCGACAAGAGCCTTGTCACCGTTTTGTGCGACGGCGAAAAGCTGGACACCAACATCAAAAAATTCGGCGCGATGCTCGGCGACTATGTTGAGGTCGGCTGCAACAGCGTGCTGAATCCCGGCTCGGTCATCGGCAGAAACACCAGCATCTATCCGCTTTCGTTTGTAAGAGGATATGTTCCGGAGGACAGCATCTACAAGCGTCTGGGCGAGGTTGCCGAAAAGGTTTGATTTTCACACAAATAAAATACCATAAAAGAACACCGACCCCAAAAGCTGAGGTCGGTTTTCTTTATGTAATTTATTGTTTTTTATACGAAATCATCCGGATATGAACCGTTTAAAAGACTTTTCAGCCTTTCTGCTGTCCATATTTTTGTTGTTCGCACCTCCGGTTTTCCGTTTACTATGCTTAGAATCATGCTTTTCTCGGCTAGTGGGCTGTCTAATGAGTTGTCAAATACATACAGCTCGTCACAAATCTCAAACAGCTGAGGAAGTAAGCGCAACGCCCTTTTGTAACGATTTACTATCTTTTCAACAGGAACATCATGTCCGCCGTTAATTACACGCTTTTTCACTCGTTTTATGTTTATTGCCGGATCGTAAGTCAAAACATAAATACATATTATTTTGTACCCTTTTTCGCGAGCCTGTTTCAAAAAATCAATCTTTTCTGGCGTTGACATAACTGTCTCAAACGTAAAGCTTGTTCCTTTTGAAAGAAAATATTCTCGTGTTTTTGTCGCTATTTGAGCCGCTTCCAAAGCCTCGCAGCCCAATTCACGCTGAATCAAATCGGCGTTGATATATTCGCCGATCACCTTAATACCTGCGGTGATTGTGCTTTTACCGGAACCGTTCGGACCGGCAAAAACCAGCATTGTAGGCACAACAGCGTTATCTGAGCTTTTTTTGGCTTCGTCCAGCTCTGTGTTCCTGCTATTTGATGACATGAAATTAACCTTTCGTATCTGTAAGCTTTATGTTGTTATAAGAGTCAATGTAAGCTGATTTAGGTAATTCGGCTTTTGTATCTGCTGATTTTATTGCATTTAATACAGCCTTTTCCAATTCATCTTTGTCAAAAAACGCGGCATCCTGTTTTGGAACCGTTACATCAAACGGAAAACCTTTTTCTGCAATGAACCTGTTCAGAAAAATACTGACAGCATTACTGAGCGACAAGCCGATAGCGTTCGCTATTTCTTCTGCCTTTGCTTTTGATTCGTCATTGTATCGCACTGAAATAATTGCCATTATGGATCAACTCCTGTTTCATTTTTAACCTATTTCTTATATATTGTAATACAATAATCATTATTTGTCAACTGTTGCAATATAAATGCTTATTTTTAAGTGCAGCTAAAAAGAACACCGACCCCAAAAGCTGAGGTCGGTGTTCTTTTATTATTAGAGGTCTATTTTTTTGAAATCAACGGTTAATTATACCGATTCTCCGTTGTTTCCGTAGTATGCGTTAAGATACATCTGCTTGATTTCCTTCATGAGCGGATATCTTGGGTTTGCACCGGTACACTGGTCATCAAACGCCTGCTCGGTCATTTCATCAAGCGAATCGAGGAATACCTGCTCGTCAATGTCGTATTCCTTGATCGAGCTCTTTATGCCCACTCTCGCCTTGAGCTCGTTGATCGCCTTGATAAGGTTTTCAACGCTCTCCTTATCGTCCTTGCCGGCAAGACCGAGATATCTTGCGATCTCGGCGTAACGCTCCTGAGTATGCGGATGGTCATACTGCGGGAAGGTGCCCATCTTTGCCGGAACCTCGGATGAATTGAAGCGGATGACCTGCTCGATCATGAGCGCGTTGGCAACGCCGTGTGCAATATGGTGGAACGCTCCGAGCTTGTGCGCCATTGAATGGCAAACTCCCAGGAACGCATTTGCAAACGCCATACCTGCCATTGTTGCCGCATGAGCAACCTTTTCACGCGCAAACGGCTCATTCATACCGTTGTCGTAGCAAGCCGGCAAATACTTGAAGATCACGTCAAGTGCCTTGAGCGCGAGACCGTCGGTAAAGTCGGTCGCGAGCATTGAAGCATAAGCCTCAAGCGCGTGGGTAACTGCGTCGATACCCGAAGCAGCCGTGAGTCCCTTTGGACCGCTCATCATATTGTCGGCGTCAACGATCGCCATATTAGGCATGAGCTCATAGTCCGCAAGCGGATATTTTACGCCTGTTTCCTGGTCGGTGATTACCGCGAACGGAGTTACCTCGGAGCCTGTTCCGGATGAGGTCGGAATAGCAACGAAATATGCCTTTTCTCCCATTTTGGGGAAGGTATAGATTCTCTTGCGGATATCGGAGAAGCGCATCGCCATATCCATAAAATCAACCTCGGGATGCTCATAGAGCACCCACATGATTTTTGCCGCGTCCATAGCGGAGCCGCCGCCCAGCGCGATGATAACGTCGGGCTCAAATTTTCTCATAACCTCTGCGCCCTTTTGAGCGGAGAGAAGCGACGGGTCGGGTTCAACGTCGGCAAAGGTTGTGTGAACGATGCCCATTTCGTCGAGCTTGTCGGAAATCGGCTTGGAGTAGCCGTTTTTATAAAGGAAGGAGTCTGTTACGATAAAGGCTCTCTTCTTGCCCATAACGTCCTTAAGCTCCTGAAGAGCAACAGGCATACAGCCCTTTTTGATATAAACCTTTTCAGGTGCTCTGAACCAAAGCATATTCTCTCTCCTTTCGGCAACGCTCTTTATATTAAGAAGGTGCTTTACTCCAACGTTTTCACTTACCGAGTTGCCGCCCCATGAGCCGCAGCCAAGCGTAAGCGAAGGAGTTAGCTTAAAGTTATAGAGGTCGCCGATTCCGCCCTGAGAGGACGGTGTATTCACGAGAATACGGCAGGTTTTCATTCTTGCGGCAAAGACGTCGATCTTGTCCTTTTGGTTGATCGCGTCAATATATATTGACGAGGTGTGGCCATAGCCGCCGTCGGCAACAAGCTGCTCCGCCTTGCCGAGTGCGTCCTCAAGGCTCTCTGCCTTATACATTGCAAGCACCGGAGAAAGCTTTTCGTGAGCAAATTCCTCGCTGATATCAACCGACTCGACCTCGCCGATAAGGATCTTGGTTTCCTCGGGAACCTTTACGCCGGCAAGAGCCGCGATAGTTACCGGACGCTGACCAACGATCTTGGCGTTGAGCGCGCCGTTGATGATGATCGTCTTTCTTACCTTTTCTTTCTCGTCGTCGTTAAGGAAGTAGCAGCCGCGCGCCTTGAATTCCTTTTTGACCTTGGCATAAACCTTCTTTTCAATGATAACGCTCTGCTCGGAAGCGCAGATCATACCGTTGTCAAAGGTTTTTGAATGTATGATAGAGTTTACGGCAAGAAGAATATCCGCAGATTCGGTGATTATCGCCGGCGTGTTGCCTGCGCCAACGCCGAGTGCGGGCTTGCCGCTTGAATATGCAGCCTTTACCATTCCGGGGCCGCCGGTCGCAAGGATGCAGTCCGACTCCTGCATGAGCATATTTGTCAGCTCAAGCGAGGGAACGTCGATCCAGCGGATAATACCCTCGGGTGCGCCTGCCTTGACAGCAGCCTCAAGAACGACTCTTGCCGCCTCGATGGTGCTCTTCTTGGCGCGGGGGTGGGGGCTGATAATGATTCCGTTGCGGGTTTTAAGACAAAGAAGAGCCTTAAAAATCGCAGTAGAGGTTGGGTTTGTGGTTGGGATGACCGCAGCGATAACGCCGATAGGCTCGGCGATTTTTTTGATTCCAAAGACCTTGTCCTCTTCGACGACGCCGCAGGTTTTTACATCCTTGTATGTGTTGTAGATATACTCCGAGGCAAAGTGATTTTTGATTACCTTGTCCTCCGCAACGCCCATGCCTGTTTCCTCAACAGCCATCTTGGCAAGCGGAAGGCGCGCCTGGTTAGCCGCTGTTGCCGCCGCAAGAAAGATTTTGTCAACCTGCTCTTGGGTATAGGTCGAAAATTTTCTTTGAGCCTCTCTCACCTCAGCGAGAGCAAGTTCAAAGCTTTCTGCGTTTTCAACAATAGGATACTCTTTATTGCTCATAGTTCTACCTCTTATCCTTTTATCCGTCCCTTCCGTGCAAGTCCGCGGTGCTTTTCGCGAGCCTGCACGGGATAGGTTTTGCTTTTCTATATATTATATAATTTTAAATTAAACTTCTTCAAAGTCAAAGCCGTGCTGCTTTGCGTAGTTGATGCCGTAAGAGCCTGTGGGAGCTATTATCTTGATCTTGTTGGGGCAAGCGTTGAACGCGTTGTCGGCAATATTAGTTACCGAACCGGCGAGAGTTACCTCCTTAAGATTCTGGCACTCCGAGAAGGTGTACTGGTCGATCGAAGTAAAGGTCGTGCTGTCAGGAATTTTAATGCTTGAGATTCCTGTGCCGGTAAATGCATAAACGCCGACAGACTCGATCGTTTCGGGGAACTCGATAGCTTCGAGAGCCGGGCAGTTAAAGAATGCGTCCGCGCCGATTTTCTTTACCTTGTTTGACATTTTTACTGTTTTGAGCTCAGGGTTGCTTGCAAAGCAGTAGTCCTGGATCTCTGTTACTGTATCGGGGATTTCAACGCTCTTGAGCTTTTTTTGCTGGAACACGCTGTTGCCGATGACCGAAACGGTGTAGTTATTAAAGGTTTCGGGGATCTTGATGTCCTGAGCGTCGCCGTCGTATCTTGTGATCATCAGCTCGTTGTTGCTGAGTATAAAGTAGCCGAACTGGTCGTCCTTGAGATCCGGCTCGGTTGTCGGAACCTCATAACCCGGCTGAACCTTTTTGTTTGATTTTGAATTGTCCGAGCAGCCGCAGCCTGCAAAAGCAAATGCTGTTGTTGCGCAGAGTGCGCACGCAAGAAGTGCGCAAAAGAATTTCTTCATTTTTTTGGATCCTTTCAAAAATGTTTTTGTCGATGAGCTCTTTCGACACATACTATTTTATCATTGTTGTCAAAAGCTTGTCAATGGTTTTTGCACATTTAATTTCTTTTTTCGGGATTCATGACTATTATTCATAACGCCAAACAGGATCAAAAGTGCCGTCAAGACAAAAGTTACAGATACTTTATCGGACAAGGCTCAGAAATCACCGCGCGATTTTTTTAACAATTTGTAAATATTTTCCAAGTTATTATTCTTATTCGGAATCAAGACATGAAACAACCCTTAAAAATGCCTCAAAAATGAGTTTTCTTAAAAATTAGGGGTTGATTTTTGAAAACAAAGATGATATAATTGTTACAAATTTGTTATCAAACAGTTTTGCGCTTCACAGCATCAGCAGCTTGAATCATACCTGTTTGGTAATAAAAGTGCAAGCCAGAGCCGCTTTTATCAATCGGGCGGACAGGCAACACAAACGTATAGTAAGCGCGACGCTGCGGCTAAACAGCCCACAGCGTTTATTATACCATACTTTGGAGGTAATAACAATGCAGAGGTTTAAAAAGCTCACTGCAATGATTCTCAGCGTTTTGACTGTTTCGGGCACAGGCGTGTTTGGGGCTGCGACCCAGGCAAGCGCGTCGGGAACAGGCGCGGGACTCGCGGAGTGGGCACTCAACGCTTATTACAGCAACTGGGAGTACGTCTACGGCGGTTCAACTCCGGGCACTGTCGATTGTTCGGGTCTTATCTGGACCTACTGCGGCGGTGAGAGAGTGGACATGCTCGGTGCTTCCACAGAATCCGGCTCGGTTGGCGCGGGTATTCCGAGGGTTCACGGTCTCGGACTTTGGAGACCCGGTCACGTCGGCGTTTATATCGGCGACGGCATGGAGGTTGACGCAAGAGGCGACGAGTACGATATGTGCTACGAAAGCCTTTCATCCTCATATATGGGCTGGAACTGCTGGTTTAAGCATTCGGCTGTATCCTATGTCACCGAAGGCTGGGAGCAGTTTAACGGAGACTATTTCTACTATGAAAACGGCGAGTACATTGTAGACACGTCGAGAACGATCGACGGAACGACCTACTACTTTGACTCTAAGGGACGTTCAAGCACAACTCCCTCCGACATGTCATCAACATCGTCGGACAGCAAGCAGGAAGAAAGCTATTCTTCAGATGATTCGGAGCCCGAGGAGGCTTCAACATCCAAGCCGTATGAGGTCTACAAAAACGGCTCGTCGGGCGAGGAAGTCAAGAACATCCAGAACCGCCTTGCAGAGCTTGGCTACTACAAGGGCGAGATCAGCGGCGATTTTGACGACGCAACAGAGGCAGCCTACAGACAATTCCAGATGGCAGCAGGACTTCTTGTTGACGGGATCGCAGGCTCAGACAGAGAGGTTCTCTATTCCGGCGAGGCTCCTTACTACATAGAGGAAGAAACCACAACGGAACCTGAAACATCTGAGGAAACAACCGTTCCCGAAGAAACCGAACCGGCAGTTGAAAGCATTGCAAAGCTCGGCGACGAAAGCGACACAGTAAAGGCGATCCAGGAGCAGCTTGCAAAGCTCGGCTACTTTGACATCGAGATCTCAGGCACTTTCGGCGAATACACAGAGCAGGCTATCAAAAACTTCCAGCTTGCCAACGGACTTTTGGTAACAGGTATTGTTGACGAAGAGACCTACAACGCACTCTTTGCTCAGACAGTAGAGACAAATCCTTATACCGAACCCGAAACAGAGGAAGAAGCTACGGTTGACGTTCAGTCAGGTCCGTCACAGCTTCCGGCTTCGGTAACGGCTTCCGATTTGATCCTTTCAAACGAAACCAATCAGGGCTATTCGGACACAGCAACAGAAGTTGTAAGAAAGACAAACATCGTGACCGAAAAAGCACTTTCAAATTCATCTTCCGTGATCCCCTCCGTTGCTACAGCAAAGGTCAAGAGATCGGCAAATATTTGGATTTGGTTTGTGCTTGTTGCAGTTATTCTTTGCGCACTTTCGATTGTATTCTTTGTTCGCGACAAAAAGACAACGCGCTATGAAAGATACAAAAAGAAAAAACACGCAGCAGCATCAAACCTTAATACAAGATGGTAATAAGTACCGTTTGGCACTCTTCCTCACCTTTGAAAACCGATTATTGACCGGTAGACATCATCAACGGTGAGGCTAAAAAAAGAACATATCAAAAACCGTGCTTTTTGTATTACACAAAACAGCACGGTTTTTTATTCAAAGAATTAGATTGGTGATAATCCAAGCAACGGTTGCCCGAAAATACATTCATCTGAAAATAACGTTTTGGGGTAATCTTTTCTTGAATTTCCGCTTGTTTTCTGCCCGGCTTAAAACGTCAAAACTGCCTATTGAGAATCCGACAGAATTATGATATAATCATTAAAGACTTAAATTCAAAAGTGCCATTTAGGCAGAGGGAGGGAAAATGAGATGGGAGATATTGCTATTAATACTGAAGCTTATAAAGCCATACTCGATTTGTCTGACAAATATGCAGCTGATTTAAAAAACCAAATTGATTTGCGTACAGAAGAAATGAAGAGCGATGATAAATCTCATTATCTTATATATAAAGTACTTGGCGTTTCCGACAAAGAAGGCAACCTCATAGATTTGTATCAAAACAAAGGGCGTTTTCTTTACAAGTATGCAGGAGCGTTTTTAGAAGAAGCCGCGATGTATTGTATCAAATACAAGTATCCCGAAGCCGTTAAATCAAAAATACCAAATACTGTCGGAGCCCGTCCAAAAACCTTTGAAATAGACTGTCTGGTCGGAGATAAAGCACTCGAAATAAAATGGCGTGACGCTACGACAGACGGCGATCATATAACAAAGGAGCATACTCGTGTTAAGGTCATAAAAGAGAACGGATATATTCCGATAAGAGTGATGTTTTATTATCCTCAAAGGCTGCAAGCGCAAAAAATACAGGAAACCTTGGAAACGCTGTATAAGGGAATTGGCGGAAAATATTATTACGGCGACTATGCCTGGAATTATATAAAGGAATTTACGGGGATCGATTTGCTCGAAATATTAAAGCAAATTGCAACCTCACGCAACATTTGATGATTTATAATTCAGATTGTCTTGAAGTAATGAAAGAGCTTGCAGATGCTTCTATTGATATGATATATCTTGACCCGCCGTTTTATTCCCAAAAAAAACATTCCTTAGCAAATTCAAAAGGAAAAAAATATGAATTTTCAGATATCTGGACATCTTTAAACCAGTATTTAGATTTTATGAGAGTTCGTATTACAGAAATGAAAAGAATACTGAAGCAAAACGGCAGTATCTTTCTTCACTGCGATACATCAGCCTCACATTATTTGCGCATATTGCTTGATGATATTTTTGGTCAAAACAATTTCAGAAGTGAAATAATTTGGTCATATAAAAGATGGTCAAATTCCAGAAAAGGGTTGTTGCCTGCACATCAAACTATTTTTTACTATACAAAAGGGAAAAGCTACAAATTCAACAGAATACTTCGTAATTATTCTGCAACAACAAACATAGATCAAATTTTGCAGGAAAGAGAAAGAAATAAAACAGGAAAATCCGTTTACAAGCGCGACGAATTCGGCAAAATCGTTGCTGCCAAAGAAAAAAAGGGCGTACCGATTTCAGATGTTTGGGAAATACCGTTTCTGAATCCAAAAGCAAAAGAAAGAACAGGATATCCAACTCAAAAACCGATCGAATTGCTGGAAAGAATCATTAAAATCAGCACGGACGAGGGAGATTGTGTTTTAGATCCTTTTTGCGGAAGCGGAACAACTCTGGTAAGTGCCAAATTATTGGGTCGTAAATATATCGGAATCGACATAAACAAAGATGCTGTTGACATTTCGCAAAAAAGGCTTGAAGAACCCTACAAAACCAAGTCTGTTTTATTGCAGGTCGGAGAAGACGCATATAAAACCAAAACAGAAGAAGAGCTTTCAATTTTAAAGCAATTTGACTGTGAAATCGTTCAAAGGAACAAGGGCATTGACGCATTGTTAAGGAAGCACTACTTTAACCGTCCTGTTGCCGTAAAAATACAGCGAGCCCATGAATCTTTTTTTGAAGCTGTCAATTTACTGAATAATGCAAGTATAAAAAAGGGGTGCAGCTATGGAATATTGATCACATATGAAACAAAACGGAGCGATCAATACAGCATTCCTTCAAATATCATTATAATAAATCGTTACAGCGCACAAATCGAAATGGAGTTGAAAGAAAGAGTGATAAGCGTAATCAAACAGGCAGCAAGCGAATAGACCTTTCAAAGCTGCACTTATGAATGCATAAGAGTAATTATGCTTCAACGTACCGTTCTTCACCGGCAACTGAGTAAATGCCGGTGGACACTACATATCTGCCCATCCAAACCATACCGATAAAAACAACTATAATAAACGGTAAGGGCAGGCAATTTCATGTTAATCAAAATAGATGTTTTCTACATAATAAAAACGCCGGGCAAAAAGCCCGGCTTTGGTTTTACATCTTTTTTACTAGGTTGATTTCGTTGATAAGGTTTTTTCTTCTTTTTGTTATGATGTCAAAGCCTCTGACAAAAACCAGAAACGGTCTTGCCGCCTTGTGCTTGTAGAAAAACGGATAGGTTTTTCTGTAGAGCTCCGCCGGCGGAAACAGTCTGTACATTGCGTATTTCAGCTTTGAGCTGCCTTCCTTGTCACCGGAAATCTTTTTGAAATTGTTTTCAATATACAGATCTTCCGTACCGTAAACGCCCGAAATAATCATCCTGTCAAGCAGGTCGGCTTCCTCTTGGGTTAGCTTGACCTGTCCGTTGAGCGCGCTTTCCGAAAACAGCTTAACGGAAAGCTTTCTCATGAGCTGTTCCTCGTCATAAACGCCGAGCTTTTTGAACTCGCCTTCTATATACGCAAAATCAATATTGCTTTTGTTGATGCAGACGTACAGATCTACAAGCGTGCGCAGTCCCGTGCCGCTGTAACGGATGTGCTTTACGGCGTGAACCACAAAATACACATAGAAATCATTATCATTAAAGCGATACTCGTACTCCTTGCCCTCTACCCTTTCGAGTCTGTCCTGCTTTACATTTTTGTAGTAATCGTACCATACCTCTTGCTTGTTATCAACAAGAGCCCTGTGCATTTCAAAGTTATATACAGGCTGCTTGAAATATATATCCTCGTCATTTCCGTTGAAATCCTCGGTTTTGTAGCCGTTGGCGTTCATCAAATCCCTGACAAGCTCCGCCTTTTCCGGATCAAAAAGCACGTCAACATCCGAGCAACGTCTCAGCAAAGGATTGGGATAATAGTTGCTGATAATATAGCCCTTTAGCGGCATGTGCCAGACTTTGTTGTTCTCCAAAAGCGCGAGAACGTTTTGGCGTTCGGCATTAAAGAGCATGTTTGTGCGAATGGTCTGGTTTCTCTTTTCTTCCCAAGCACGAGCCTGAGCCTCCGAAAACAGCGAGCGGTCATTCAGCGCGCTGCCGAGAGCCTCGGCAATAACAGCAGCCAGGCTGTGCACCTCTGCCTGCTCCATAAGATCGTCTGCGTCAAGTCCGCTGAGCATTGCAGGATCGGCTTTCTTGCCGTTCATGGTGCAGCAGACCAGATACAAAATAAGGCTGTAGGTTTTTGATGAAATGTTCAGCATTTTTTATCCCTCAGATTGTTAAAGGGCAGCAATGAGTTTTTAGAGGTGCCCTTTAGATTTTGGCACTCCGCAGGGAGCGAAGCTTGGCAAAGGCTGCATATGCTTGCCTTTACTTTCCGCGAAGCTTGTTTATCAGCTTGTGAATCGGAATCCAAATATATTTTTTTACAAATATCCTTACAGGGGTCAAAAACATCCAGATACTGACATACCAAAGATAGCCCTTGTCCGTCACGCTGTGCCTTTTGCCCTTGTGAACAAACTCGGTCATAACGGCGATGACCTGATCTTCTTTGACGTCCGGCTCCTTTACAAGAAGGTTGTCGCCGAGAAAATCATAGCCGTTGTCCTTGACCTTGATGATTCTGTGGAGAATATATTTGTGCTCGGGACCGACATACATTGCCACGTCGTATTTTTTGCATCTGGTGTTTTTATCCTTCTTTTTGAGGATGACCATATCCCTGCCCTGCTTGATAAGCGGCAGCATACTAACGCCCTGGTTGGCATAGGTCAGCTCGCCGTAGGTATCAAGATATTCTTCAAAGCTCATTTTGTTAGCTGTAGGATCCATAATTATCAGTCTTTCATTCCGTTATAAGCAATTCTCGCCGCGCTGCGCTTCATGTTGCAGCCCAGTTTATAAAAATCAACGTGTTTTGAGAGTGTGTTGAGAAGCTGCATAGTCTTTGCGATTTTCTGCGGACTGCTGCTGCGGTAGGTTTGCTTAAAGAGCACCGGAAGCATTTCTTCAAAGGAAACCTTTTCAATGTGAGTTTCTTCGGCACGGCTGAGCGAGCAAATCGCCTTTAGCGGAAGGATTATATTCTCGCCGAGATTGTGCTTTCCGTTCCAGGGTGTTCCGCAGATCCTAACGCCGTCCTCGCGAATAATGATAAGCGGCTTGTCGTCGTTTACGGTAACGACCTTGTGGCCCATTTCGGGAAGCACCCTGCGCCAAAGCTCGCCGTGGGTAGATTTTCCCGTTCCACTGGGAGCGGTGAAAAGAAATGTCTGACCGTCAACCGCGATCGCGGAGCCGTGGAAGAGGATGGTGTCTCTGTCAAACATCGCTTCGGCGATTTGACGGTAAAGTGAAAGGGGCTCAAAATAATCGTCATCATACGTAACGAGCTTTTCACGCGGGATCTCGGTCGTCTCTTCGGCGCGAGTACGCTCGTAGTCGATATCCTCCTGAGTTACGGTGATCTCGATATCCGGTTCGGCGTCGGTCAAATAATCGCTGCAATAGTCTTTTGTACTCTCGTGCAAGCAGGTGACGCCGATTGCTGTTTCGGCTATGTTAAAAGTGAATTTTACCATATAATAAACCTATCCTAAAAATATAAAATTTGCAAAACGCATTTTTGCGCATTATCGTTATTTATTTTACATCTTTTGGGATGTCTTGTCAACCTTGACAGAAAAATGTTTTGAAGTTTTGTAACTCGTCAAACAAATCGACGGTCAATACTCAAAAAGCTTTGTCAAAATGCACAAAGAAAACCTGCGGCAACTCCGTCCGCTTTGGGGCAAATTTTCGAGGCAATTGTGAGAATTGCATAATAAAGCATAGTGACTTTTGTAAAAATCACAGACTAAGCCCTTATAATTTCGTCTGAATTACCAAATTACGCCCCTGATTTTTTGTCATTTTTTCTACTGTACTAACCCCAACAATTATTGTATAATATAAACAGCATATCAATCTAAGTGCTAAAGGAGTTTTTAAAAATGAAATTTGATAATGTACTTGCCGAAAGAAAAAACAAGGTGATCTACCGCGACGGAGATCTTGCGGCAAAGGTTTTTGACGAAAGCTTTCCAAAGTCGGACATTCTTAACGAGGCTCTTAACCAGGCGAGAGTTGAGGAAACAGGACTCAATATCCCCAAGGTTGAGGAGGTCACAAAGATCGACGGCAAATGGGCGATCATATCAACATATATCGAGGGCAAAACCTTGAAGCAGCTTATGGACGAAAATCCCGACAAAATCGACGAATATCTTGAGCTGTTTGTAAACGTTCAGATCGAGATCCTCAGCAAAAAATCTCCTCTGCTCAACAAGCTCCACGACAAGATGAACCGCAAGATCAGCGAGACCGATCTTGACGCCACAACGCGCTATGACCTGCACACACGCCTTAACGGTATGCCCAAGCACACCAAGGTTTGTCACGGCGACTTTAACCCATCTAACATCATTATTGCCGAGGACGGCACCCCTTATGTGCTCGACTGGTCGCACGCAACTCAGGGCAACGGCGCGGCTGACGCGGCAAGAACATATCTTTTGTTCCGTCTGAAGAATGAGGACGAGATCGCCGAAAAGTATATGAAGCTCTTCTGCGCAAAAACAGACACCGCGCGCCAGTATGTAAATCAGTGGCTGCCGATCGTTGCAGCTTCTCAGTCGGTAAAGGGCAACCCCGAGGAGCGCGAGTTCCTGCTCGGTTGGGTCGGCGTTTGCGATTATCAGTAATTTTTATTTTGTTATTTAAAAATAATTGGCGGCTTGAAGTTCACATGAGCTTCAAGCCGCCGTTTTTTACCGTTGTTCACCAAATAAGTATTTTACTGAAGACTGAAAACTGAAAAACCGATAAATGAATAATGACGGTCGTGAAGACAGAATTAATCTATTATAAATGTTTGTTCCCGATAATATTTATATTAAATAAACAAAACATTACCAAAACACGTCGCAGGGGAAACCTGTTAAGGTGAAAATTTATTCATAAAATATAAATACAGTCGGGAAGAAAGGCTTCTTCTTAACAAAACCTTTCTTCCCGACATTCATTATTCATTTACCGGTTTTTCAGTTTTCAGTCTTCATTAATTCCCTAACTACCGCTTCGACCGTGCTTTCTATGCTTTGCTCGCCGCCCGGGACCTCAACGGTCAGGTCGGCGTATTTTTTGTAAAGCGGCAGACGGTTGTTATAAACGTCAAGCAGAGTTTCGTTTTGATTAAAAGTGATCCCGCGCGTGGTTATGTTTGTCACCCTGCGCTCGATTTCCTTGTAGGGAACGTCGATATACAAAATTTTGCCCAGCCTTGAAAGGTGAGCCATTGCCTTTTCGCTCAGCACCATTGAGCCGCCTGTGGCGACCACCATATGGTCGCAGTCAAGCGTTGAGCCGACTTGTTCTTCAAGCGAAAGAAAAAAGTCCAGTCCGTCCTCGCTCAGTATTTTTTGAAGCGGCTTTTCCGCTTTTCGGCTTATTATCAGGTCGGTGTCAACAAACGAATAGCCCAGCGATTTTGCAAGCAAAACCCCCACAGTGCTCTTGCCCGAGCCGGGCATACCTATTAAAATAACGTTGCTCATATCACAAAATCCTTATGTTTAGCGAATCGGTGCTTGAGGTCGGGATCGTCTTGTTGCTCGAAAGCACCACGACCGTGTCGCCCTTTTTGACAAGACCTGTTTCCATCGCCTTTTCCATTGCCTGCTTTGTGATAGCGTCCGAGGTCAGCTTTTCTTCGCCGATCAGCGCAGTCACGCCCCAGTTGAAGCAAAGCTTGCGGCAGACTATCTGAGATGTTACGACCGCGATCACGGGAACCTCGGGGCGGTAATGAACCATGGCGCGTGCAACCTTGCCGGTCGCGCTTTCAACAATGATCGCCTTTGCTCCGACCTCGTCGGCTATAATCTTGGCGGCGCGGCAAACGCTTCCGCGGATCACATTTGAATCCTTAAAGGAATGTTCGCTGATATATTGATGAAGAGCGGCAAATTCTCCGTTGTTCTCCGCCTCGGTGCAGATCGCGTCCAGAGCCTTGACGCTTTCGACCGGGTATTTTCCGGCGGCGGATTCTCCGGAGAGCATGACCGCGCTTGTTCCGTCATAAACCGCGTTGGCAACGTCGCTTATCTCCGCTCTGGTGGGGCGGGGCGAGGTGGTCATGCTTTCGAGCATCTGCGTTGCGGTGATAACATATTTGCCCTTTGCGACCACCTTGCGGATAAGGGTCTTTTGGATTTCGGGCAGCTTTATGAATGGGATCTCAACGCCCATATCGCCTCGGGCAACCATGATCCCGTCGGCGCAGTCTATTATTTCGTCCATATCGTCAACGCCGCTCTGGTTCTCGATTTTGGCAATGATCTCAACATATTCAAACCCGATGCTGTCTATAAAATCTCTGAGCGTGCGCACGTCCTCGTGGTTTCTGACGAAGGAAGCCGCAACAACGTTTGCGCCGTGAGAAAGACCGAATTCAATATCCTTTCTGTCCTGTGCGCTTACATAGGGCATGTTGATATGATAGCCGGGAATGTTGATGCTCTTGCGGTTTTTGAGCACGCCGCCCTTGTTGACGGTGCAGACTATGCTTTCGGGGGTGACCTCCTTGACGATAAGCGAAATCATTCCGTCGTCAAGCAAAAGCTCTCGCCCGATGGCTGTTGCTCCCTCGGCATAAAAAAGAGAGATCAGCTTTGGATAAGATATGCCCACTCCGACCTCGTCGCCCTCGTCGCGCTCCTTAAAGAGAGTGAACTCGCCGCCGTCCTCAAGCGTGGTCGAGCCGTTTTTGAAGGTAGTCACCCTAACCTCGGGACCCTTTGTATCGAGCATGATCGCTATGTTTTTTCCGCTCTCGCTAATAGCCTCGCGGATCGTGGCAAAAACCTTTTCAAGCGCGTCATAGGTTCCGTGCGACATGTTGACCCTGGCAACGTTCATTCCGGCGTCAATCATTTTCAGCAGAGTTTCTTTTGTGCTGCAGGCAGGTCCTATGGTACAAACGATCTTGGTTTTTCTCATATATTTCATTCCTTTCGACAGGTTCGTAGTCAATGATATACTATTATAGTTATTATACAATATTTTTATTGTGATTTCAATATTTCTATTGTGATTTCAATATTTTTATAAAAAACTACAGGCAAAAAATTGGCGGAGAGCTTTCGCCCTCTGCCGCTTTTGTTTAGCTTATCATTCGTTTGTATTCCACGTATCCCAATAATAGTGTCCTTTTTTATCTATTATAAAATGATAGTGCCCATTTCCATCGACTTCATTCTTCAGAAAATATCCGGTCGCATAGCGGTCAAGCGGAATATCTACAGTTTGCTCTCTTTGACCGTTGCTTATACCGCTGAAAATCACATGGTCTGCTTCGGCAGGCACAGTAAATTCATACTGTTCTTCACCGAGTCCGTTTGTTCCGACCTTTTTCATCATTCCGCCGGGCCAAGCGCACATCACATATCCGGCTCCGTTCCAGCAATGGCAGTAAACTTTGTTTGTATCCCAGTGCCGTGAATTGCTGAACAGAACTTTATATTCAGAGGAAAGCGGGTTACCTTGATTTACAGAAACTGTTTCTTGTTTTGGCTGTAAACTCTCGGGAAAAGCAGCAAGATAATACTGAATATTTGTTGCGTCATTAACAGTAACATAGCCGTCACTGTCGTAGTCCGCAAGCCCGGACTGCTTAGAATCAAAATCTACAAAGTTAGCCAAATACTTTTGGATCTCAGTCGCATCCCCGACGTCAATAGCATAGTTGCGATCAACATCTCCTGTTTTGAAAGGATAATACTTGTAAAACTCATTTGACAGCCATGCCGCGCGATTATTCAGCCAATCCGCCGCATATTTGAATGCTCCCTCGAAAGAATCCGTATAATAGATTTCATCCTTTCCGCCGGATTCGGTGTACTCGCCTGTGTACTTGTTGAACTCCGATTTTTTCATGCGTATATTGTGGTTTGCTATCCAATCGCTGTTTATTTTTCTTGACCAGCCGCTTGTGTAATTCATATACGCTGAATTTTTTACCAATTCAAGATATTTTTCGGAAGTATATATCTCCTTGTCCATATTTTTGTTTTTTGTATTACCGGTAAAGTGATCTATTGCCGGAAGAAAGCTCTCGAACCATATCCTCGGAGCAGCAGCCATGATCTGATGATTTCGGCTGATTCGGTTCATAATATTGATCGTATAGGTCGCGTTCATACTCTTGCCCTTGTATTTACACCACCAGCCGGTCGGAAGCGTATAGTCATTTACACCCATGTCTCCGAGGTCGTCCGCAACACCCTTGGCGTTGCCCAGAGAATTGTCGTAATCCCAAACCGGCGAGCCGTAGAATTTATAATTGCCGTTCTCGTCCGGCTTGTATACAAAATACAGGCTCGACGTGCCCGAATCCCAGTTTTTGCCAAGCTCATTGATAAGATAAAGCTTTGTAATCGAATCCACGTCGGCGTACCGAGATATATCTCCGTTGTTTGTGGTCGCGGAGTAGAACTCATTGAATTTATCCCTTACGTAATTCTTGACCTGTTCGTATGCGGGGGTTTTACTAGCAGGCTCCGGCCACTTTATTGTGATCTTGAGATCGTCCTTGCATTTTACAAAGTAATCTTCACCCTCGGTCGCCTTGGAATCGACCTCGCAAAGGAACGGAAAATCCTCCTTGACCGTTTGTTTATCGGCATTAAGATAATCAGTATCTTTGCCAAAATCCGAAATCAGCTCGGAGCTGCCTACATCAACCTTTTGACACATCTGATACGAGCCCCAGTAGAAGCCGTTGCTGTAAAAATCAACGTAGCGCGAATCGGAAGAGTAAGGAATATCGACCGCGTCGGCAAGGTCATACAGGAAGCGGTTTCTCGAAAGCGAATCGTCCTGGTAATTTGCAAGCAGCGAATATTTTTTGCCCTCGCTCATTCCGCCGACAGAAACCTTTTCTTTATATGTAATGTTAAAGGATTTTTTTGTTACACCGTTCCAGGTCGAGTTGCCCCTGCCCTTGATTTTTTTGATCGAGGTGTTGTCGATCGTCCCGTCGGGGCTTACGATCGCGCCGTCCGCCTCTGCCGAGCGGCTCTTGTCCGCTGTTAGGTAATCCATAAGATAGGTTCCCACTCCGCTTGGGTTAGCCTCTACGTTTTTGTTGTTTATGTAGATCGCGGCTTCGGCGTTGGATCTCATAAATCTCAGGCTGTTATGCGTGCCGTCCACACTGACCTGAAAGCTGTCCGTCGTGTTATAGCTTACGGTTGCGGTTTGCTTTGGCGAGATCGTAACTCCGTTCACAGAAACGTCGGTATTAAATGCGTTGTAGATATCGACCTGAGTATCGCTTGCCGAAGAGGGCAGGAAGAAGTACTTTGACTGATCGTTCAAATTTTTTAAATCCGTGTCGTGAACGCTCTGCCATTTCTGCCATGCCTGGGTATCGTTCGAGCCGACGACCGCGTGAACGTACAGTGCTTCATCGGTTTTGAACGAGGGGGCAGCGACTTTTTCCTGTGCTTCTTCGGCATAAACCGCCGGGACTGCTCCTGTCAGCATAATTACCGACAAGAGGATTGATAAAAGTTTTTTCATGCTTGATTGCACCTCCATGAATAAAAATATAAATTTAAAATCTTCTTTTTGCAGATTTTTTATCCCGGATACTCCACAAAAATTTAGAAAAATAGTATAACATCTTTATTCTTTTTATTCAAGAGTTATTTCAAATATATGCAATCATATTTGCTGAAAAAAAGTGCCGGTGGGCACTCTTGCCACACTTTCCAAGCTGCACTGATAACAAAATCCGTGTTCAAAGAAGGGGACACACAGCTTCCTATAAATCAAAAAACGGGGCAGAAAGCTTTCGCCCTCTGCCCCAAATTTTATTGGTTTTTGATTATAACGCCAAAGGCTGTTTGCCGAAATTCAGTGTTAAGGTTTTGATACTATTCTGGTGTAACTGTCCATGTTGCCCACAGATGACGTCCGGTTATCGGTTCGGTATCCTCAAGCGCGTAGTAGCCGGTTACTGTGCGATCGAGCGGTATATTTGCCGTTTGCTCTGCGTTGTTCGTGAAGATGACACGGTCAATACCTTCCGGTACCGGGAACTTGTACTGATCCTGATCATACTCGTTCTTTCCGACATATGTCATCGGAGAGCCGGGCCAGTTCACTATCGGGGTACCGGTGTCGCTGTACCAGCAATAGCAGTAAATCGTTCCTTCCCAGCCCAGAGAATTTGTGAACAGAACGTTGTATTCTTCTTCAGGCACGTCTGTCGGAGGATCTGCCAGCTCAGCAAGAACAAGCTGGATAAGTGTTGCGTCGTTAATATTAACTACCTTGTCGCGGTTGTAGTCTGCAAGCTTGTATTGTTCAAAGTCAAGCGTTTCAAGATCTGCCAAATGCTTTTGGATCTCGGTAACGTCGCCGATGTCAAGTGTTCCGTTGCGGTTTACGTCGCCGGGTTCGTGCGATGGAACATAGGAGCTGTAATACTGCTTTGACAGCCATGCAGCACGATAATTGAGCCAGTCGGCCGCATAATTGAACACGCCGGAGAAGGTGTTTGGATAATACTTGTTTTCGTATTCTGTGTATACGCCTGTGTAATCGTTGAACTCAGCCCTCTTGAGCATTGTGTGATCGGCTACCCAGCCGCTTGTTTTGATTGCCCAGCCGCTGGTGTAGTTCATGTTTGCGGAATCCTCGATCAAAGTAAGATAGTCGCTTGCCTGATAAAGCTCTTTGTTGATGGCTGCGCTCGGGACCTTGCCGGTGAAGTGATTTACCGCAGGAAGGAAGCACTCGAACCAAATTCTGGGTGAAGCTTCAATGATCTGTTCATTGCGGCAGATCCTGTTCATAACGTTGTTTGTGTAGTTTGAATTTCTGCTCTTGCCCTTGTATTTGCACCACCAGCCGGTCGGAAGAGTATAGTCGGTCACGCCCATGTTTGAAAGATCGCCGCCTACGCCGACTGCGTTGCCCAGCGAGTTGTCATAGTCCCATACAGGCGAGCCGAAGAATTTGTAGTTGCCGTCTGCGTCCTGCTTGTGAACAAGGTACATACTAGACGCACCGGAATCCCAGTTTTTGCCAAGCTCATTAATGAAATAAAGCTTTGTAAGAGAGTCAACATCGCCGTATTGTGAAATATCTCCGTTTTGGGTCGTTGTAGCATAGAATCTGTTGAACCTGTCTCTTACGTAATTCTTGACCTCGTCGTAGCCGGGATCGCCAACCTCAAGCTCGGGAGCCTTGATCGTGATTTTGAGATTGTCGGAACAGGTCACAAAGTAATCCTCGCCCTCCTTTGCGCTGGCGTCAACCTCGCAAAGGAACGGGAAGTCCTCTTTAACAGTGTCGTCTGCGTTGAGGTAATCGTCCTCGTCAAAGTCCGGAACAAGCTCCGAGCTGCCGACCTCGATCTTCTGGGTCATCTGATATGAGCCCCAGTAGAAGCCGTTGCTGTAAAAATCAACATAGCGTGAATCGGAAGCATAGGGAATGTTTACCGCGTCGCCGAGATCATAGAGGATTCGGTTTCTTGAAAGAGAGTCATCCTGGAAATTTGCAAGGATAGAATATTTCTTTCCCTTGGGCATTCCGCCGATAGAAACCTTGCTGTTATATGTGATGTTAAACGGCTTCTTCGAGACGTTGTTCCAGGTTGTGTTACCTCTGCCCTTGATTTTCTTGATAGCTGTGTTGTCTATCTTTCCGTCGGGGTCAACTATCGCGCCGTCAGCCTTTGCCGAGCGGCTCTTGTCAGCCGTGAGGTAGTCCATAAGATAGGTTCCCACTCCGCTTGCGTTGCCCTCGATGTTAGTATTGTTTATATAAATCGCAGCTTCGGCATGAGATTTCATAAATCTAAGGCTGTAATGTGTGCCGTTCACATTGACAGGATAGCTGTTTGTTGTGTTATAGCTTACGGTTGCGGTTTGCTTTGACGGGATGGCAACTCCGTTCACGGTTACGCCGGTATTAAAAGCGTTGTAGATATCGACCTGAGTATCGCTTGCCGAGGAAGGCAGGAAGAAATACTTTTCCTGATTATTAGCAACGTTAAAATCCATATCGTGAACGCTCTGCCAAGCCTGCCAAGCCTGGGTATCATCAGAACCTACAACAGCGTGAACATACAGCGCGTTCACGGCGTTGAAGGAGGGAGCGGCTGTGGGATCCCCCTCTGCTGCCGCGGCGGGAAACGCCGGGATCACGCCAATCAGCATAATTGCCGAAAGAACGATTGATAATAGTTTTTTCATAATAATTGCACCTCCGTTTTTTAAATAAAAATTCTGCAATAATCCACAAAAATATTATAACATTATTTTTGTTTTTATGCAAGAGATATTTCGTATTCGTACAAACTTTGCCTATAAATAAAAAATTTCTGGTTAAAAATAGCTTTTTTCACCGAAAATTCATATAGATTTCACTAAATATATCTTTATTTTTTTCTTTGGATTTGATATAATAAAGCTGTAATATTTTTTGCAAAGGAAGTGGAGTATGCAAAACAATAAAAAAACCGGCTTTCTCGCTGTAGCTCTCGCTTCGCTGATAGTCGCTTCAACAGCAACAGCCAGCGTATTATCGGGATGCGGCGGAAACGAGGACACCGACGAAACCGTTGCGGTTACGGAAACCAGCGTGGTTTCAAGAGTTGTTGACGGAGTTTATACCGACGAATTCGGTAACATTCTTTCAACGACCCCGGACGGCAAAAAACAAGAGAACGCGGGGGGAACGGTAAGCCCCGAGGCTCTTAAAAAGGCTAAGGAAAACGACGAAAAAAGTAACGTCGATTCCAAAGCCGACAACAAGGATCCCGAAAAATCCGAAAACGACGAAAAGCAGGACAACGACAAAAAGTCGGACAGCAAATCAGAAAAATCCGAAAACGGAGGCGGCAGCAATAACGACGCCGCAGACTCCGACGACGGCAGAGGCATAACCGACATTAACCAGCAGACCGCCGAGCAAAGAAAGGAATTTGAAGAAGCCAAGAAGAATATTGAGGAGCAAAAGCCAAACCGCGATAACGAAAAGATCGAAAGCTCCAAGGAACTGATCCTTGACGGAAACAAGTACCAAATCGGCGACACCGTAACCTGCGTTTATACCCTCAGCGCACCCGAAAAGCTTCAGAACTTTCAGGGCGAGATCTCTTATGACAACAGCAAGATCAACTGCGTAAGAGCATGGCTTGACGGAAGTGCCGCCTATGGCGGATTGCTTAACTACAAGCTTGACGGAAAGATCAAGTTTAACGGTGTTAATATCGGCTCGGGCTTTAAGTACAACAGCGAGGGCAACTTTATTATCGCTGTGTTTGAGGTCACTGATTCAGGCAAGGTTGACACAAGTCTTGACTGGCAGGTAGTTACAGGCGTTTCCGGCGACAAGCTTGTTACAGACGGCAAGGCTGTTGACGGACTGACTGTTAACAAGAGCTACACCTACGGCGATACTAAATACGAGGACGAATAATCTCTGATAATCATAAACATCAACGCCGCATCGGACTTCGATGCGGCGTTGATGTTTTATGCTAAACGAATTTGTCTACTGTTCCTCATTTTCTTCACGGCTTACATAATTATCAGATCTCATGCTGACCATGCTTGCCGCAGCGGTGGTGCTTGTGGCTTTGTTAAGATTGATCCACTGATCCTTTTCCTCAGCCATGACGCGCTCGATCCTTACCAGGAAGATTTTTTCCTTTAGGTCGGCAATAGTCTCTGAGTTAAACGGCTTTGAGGAGTCACATTCTTCTTCAAATGTCTTTTTTAGCGAAGCGTAGCTGTAGTCGCCTGTACACGAGAGAAAAAGGCTGAGCTCTGTGTGCATTGTTTCGGCTGTGGTGCGGAACTGAATCCATTTTTGCTGCACCTTAAAGAGGGTAAGCAGCGACGTGCAAATCGCCGTGAGCGCGGACAATATGCTGACGGTCAGCTTTACAACAAAATTTTCGGTAAAAGCGGAAAGCACCGTTACCGCCGTGGGCAAAACAATGGCTATGATGCTCAGGAGATAGAACATCTTTTTGCACTTTCTGGCACTTTGATGATACCAGTACACCGACTGGATAAAGCGTTTTCTTGTGTATTCGTTTCTAAAGATGCATTCCCCATTTTCAAAAACCATATCATACAGCTTGCGAAAATCGCCGCTTTTTTCAAGGTCGTTTTGAAGATCCTCTTCGGTATATTCCTTGGGCGTCTTGGTCTTTTTGGCTTTTTTGTTCTCGTCTTTCATTTTTCCACTCCCCTTATTTTTCTGTTTTTATGGTATCACAATTCGAGCTTTTTTGCAACAGTATCGAGCAACAACGAATAATTCGAGCCGCAGGACATATAATAATACCGAATAAACAACGGAGGGGTCATATGTCAAAACTAAAAATCTATATCCGCTCGATACTTATTCCCGTCGCGCTGGGAGCTGTGGTCGGCTTTTTGACCGCGGGCTCAATGGATTATCAAAGTCTGCAAAAGCCTGCCCTTGCACCGCCGGGGATCTTGTTTCCGATAGTCTGGTCAATACTCTATGTCCTGATGGGCATATCCTATGGGATATTAACGGAAAAGGGTCTGCTTGAGCCAAAGCTTTCGGCTGTTTATTATATTCAGCTCGGAGTGAATCTTTTGTGGCCGATCTTATTCTTTACGCTTGAATGGAGACTGTTTGCGTTTGTCTGGATCCTACTGCTTGACGCGCTTGTTGCGGCTATGGTAGTTTTGTTTTACCGCAAAAACAAGCTTGCCGGACTTTTGCAGCTTCCGTATCTTGCATGGGTGCTGTTTGCAAGCTATTTGAATCTCGCTTTCTTTATTCTTAACGGCTGACGATCAAAGCCCGGCTGAAAGGCGATTTGCCGATCAGTCGGGCTTATTGTTTAGGCAATACCGCATAATTTAGGTGTGCGGTGTTGTTTTTATTGTTTTTCGCAAATAACAAGGTATCGGTTAAACAAGCCGTTTCCGGCAGGAACGCAGGTTATCAGAGTGAGAAGCTGGCGGTCTTTTTTGATATAGACATCCGTGCTGTTGTTAGGCAAAACCACCTTGGTTTCGATCACTTGGTAGTCGATCTGATCCCAGTAATTGGTTATTGTTACCGTGTCGCCGATCGAGAGGCCTCGCAGATTGTCAAAGAAGATCCTTCCGATATAGCCTGTATGTCCGGCAATGGCGCAGTTGGTGTTTGTATCGTTGAGCGGAAGCGAGGTGCTTGCAAGATGCGCCGCGCCGTAGCTCATCATATAATCGTTCGCTCCCAAATAAACGGGCAGTCTCATTCCGATCGTAGGCGCGGAAATATAGCAGTACACGCCGTCGTAGATCCCGTAATCTGACAGGTCAAGCACAGCCTCGGAATAGTCCAGATCATAGACAGTGCCCTGACCCTTTTTCAGCCTATTGTTGTATGCCACGCTGTCGTTATAAAGCCGCTCCAAATCAATGGCAAACACGATTCTTTCTTCGGATATGCGCACGCCCTCTTCGTTGATCGGGTAGCCCTCTTCGTCTATATAGCCTTTTTCCCGGGCTTCTTCGGCTGTTTCAACATCCTTGTAGGTCTCTACCGCAGATTCCTTTGACTTGTCGAACGTGTCGGATATCGATTCAGCCTGTAGCTTTCCGATATGATTTGAAACCGGAGGAAAAAGCAGAAAGCCCATGCCTGTCAAAAGCATTAATGACGCAATGATCGTAAGGATCTTTTTCCACATAATCACACCTCACCCTTGTCAAGCTCAGCCGATTGTTCCTTTGAAGCAACGTGTTTTCCTTTTTTGCGGCGTGAAACGATTATCAAAACAATAATCACAATAAGCAGTACAAATGAACCGAGAATGATTCCTATTGTTAGGTACGAAAGCTTGTAGCCAAAGAAGAACATTCCGTCGTTTCCGGCGTTCATAGTTACACCGGATGGCATATCATCGCCCTCGTCGGGTTCATATTCAACTCTTTCTCCCCTGACAAGCAAACGGTGGGTGTTGATCGTATAGGGGGTGCAGGTCAGCAGCGTTACATAATCCTTGCCTTCGATCACGTGCAGATCCTGTGTTTCGGTGGGCAAAATGACCTTGATTTGATCCACCTGATATTTGAGCGTGCGGTTGAGGACATGAATATAAAATTCGTCGCCCTCCTCCATCTCTACCAAATAGTCAAAAAAGGTCTCGGTTGGAAACGCACTGTGCGCAGAGATAACGCTGTGGGTGCTCGGACCGCCGATCGGAAGCGCGGTGTTTTCGAGGTGACCGGCTCCCTTGGTCAAGATCTCGGTTGAGGTTCCGTGATATATCGGCAAAAAAACATTGATTTTCGGAATATCTATGTATCCAATCAAGCCCTTGTCGTTTGTGTTAAAGGTTTCCATATAACGCGCGCCGATTTTGGCGTAGCTTTCCTCGTCAAATGGGTCGGTGAGGATAACTGTGTTGAGCAGGCTCTGGTTGTATTCCTCAGCCTCGGCGAACATAGCCTTGATATCCTCGGGATCTTCTTTTTTGGCGTCGTCAAAATAAGCTGCCGCGTGGCTGCGCATTTCAATATTGTTTGCAACCGAGCTTATGAGCGGATAGGTGAGGATCCCCAAACCAATAGTAAAAATCAGCAAAATTATAATAATAGGTATAGCTTTTTTCATTTTGGATTCCTTTTCGTTTAGCATTTGATAGTATTATACACCTAACCATACTATTTTTCAATGGTAATACAACAAAATATTATCTGCACAAAAAGGCTCCGAACCCACACCGGATCCGGAGCTGTTTTATGTTGTTTTATTATCAGTTTGAAGCCGCCGCGGAGCTGCCTGAGCCGGAAGCCTTTGGCTCTGCGCCGTGGCTTACGATCAAGGTCACGTTTGTTCCGTATTCAACGGTATCGCCGGGCTGGTGCTGCTTGTAGCCGACTACTCTGCCCTCGGCGTATTTGTCGTTGTACTGATATTCAGGGGTCGCAAGCAAGCCGTTAGCACCGATATCCTGCGCAGCCTGTTCCAAAAGCTCGCCCTCAACATTCGGAAGCTCGCGCATCTGTGCGCCCTTGCTGATGGTCACGCTGATAAGGATATTGTCGTCCTGAGTAACCTTGGAGCCGCCTGCCGGACTTTGCGACATGATCTTGCCCTCGGCGTAGTCGTCGCTGTATTCGTCGGTGTAGGTGCGGTAAACGGTGATCGACTTGTCGTCCTCAACCTCTTTTTGAACCTCTTCAAAGGTCTTGCCCAAAAAGCTGGGGATCGTGGGTCCCGTCCATTCGGTGCTCTC
This sequence comes from uncultured Eubacteriales bacterium, assembly GCA_900315605.1. GTDB lineage: Bacteria > Bacillota > Clostridia > Oscillospirales > Acutalibacteraceae > Ruminococcoides. The sequence goes on from OMZU01000003.1 coordinate 48,171, forward strand.
GGTTGAGGGCTGGGTGTTTGAGTTTCCGCCGCCGAACATAGGCGCGAGCGGATTTTGCATCAGCCAAAATACTCCGGCAATGCCAAGCACCAAAACGGTGATAGCAGCAGAGATGATCACGATGGAAACGTGAGACATTCCGTTGCGCTGCTTTTTGTCTGCGTCGGAGCTGCTGAGATTCATGCTCGCGGTGCGCGAGATCTCGTCCTGGATAGCCTTTGCGGTATGAGCGACGGAAAGCTGTGACCTAAGCTCGTCAAAATCGGTGATCCTGTTCTCACGCTCGACCTGCAAGCCGTTGGCAAGAGCGGAAACCACATGCGGAGGAAGCTTTTTGACAGTCGTTGTGCTCATAAGCAGGCGGCTGTCCTTTCTTCTTTCGGGCGCGCTCTTGGGAAGATGACCCGTCAAGGCATAGAAAAGCGTCGCGCTGAAGCCGTAGATATCAGTTATATCGTCGAGCGGAAAATTGTCGTCGTACTGCTCGGGAGCCGCTGCGCCGGAGAAAAGCTGAGACTTTAACACCGTGCCGCGCTTTCTTTCGTTTTCGGTGGCAAAGCCGGTGATCTTGATTTTGCCCGAGGAAGTGATATACATGTTCTTGGGCGCGATAGCATAGTGACCCACGCCGCGCTTGTGAAGAGCCTCAAGAGCCGAAATCACGGGCATAAACAGCGGTCGCGCGATGTCCCATTCAAGGCTGCCGTTGCTGCGCTGAACATATTCCTCAAAGGGAATAAGGTCCTCGTCCTCCATGATAACATAGGCGGTGTTGTTCTCTTCAAAAATATTATTAACGTTTTGCAGAGCCGAAAGCTCGCGCAAATCGGAAAGGATCTTGTAATAGCTGAGAAATTCGTCCTTTTGCTTGTTGAACGCAAGACGATCCTCGTAATTTACCTTTACCTCAACTGCGTCCTCTTCTCTGTTGAATAGACCCATTGGCAAATATTCGCAGACGATCACAACGTCGCCGGTCTGCTTGTCAAAGCCCAGATACCTTGTGCTTTCTCCGTTGGTATCAATTCCCGCGCCGACGATGTAGCGGTTCATCAGCACCGTGCCGTAGGGCAAAAACGGAGCCTGCTGCTTTTCTGAGTTATCAAAACCGCACGCAGGACAAACTGTGTTATTGCCGATCTCCTGCATACAACCCATGCATAATGCCATTTCTATTCACTCCTAACTCTCATTGTCCGACTATTCGATATGGGTACTTCAATTTTACTGAAAAGAATTATAACACACGTTTATATTTCTTTTCAAGATTTATAGCTGTCATTTTAATTACAGTTTTGTTATTGTATATCTGCAATTTTGGCGTTGATTTATGTGGTGGAGATAACGGGGCTCGAACCCGTGACCTCTTGACTGCCAGTCAAGCACTCTCCCAGCTGAGCTATACCCCCATATTTGGAACACATGTTTTTTTGAAGCACAAAATACAAATTATTTTTTTGTTAAAGAATTATTTGCTGTTTTTAGAAACTCGGATTTTAAGTATTGCGTTTCTGTCATTTTTCCGGCGAACCGAATTTGATCCGCCGGAAATGGTGGAGATAACGGGGCTCGAACCCGTGACCTCTTGACTGCCAGTCAAGCACTCTCCCAGCTGAGCTATACCCCCATATCAAGCCGAACGCAATCACAAAAAAGCGTCCGACATGTTAATAATCAGAACCGCAGAGCCGCGGTATATCCTGATTATGCTGTGGTTTTCGGAAAAAATATTTGAAACTCCCTGCGGCTTTTCGCTCGTAAGGCAGTATATCCCGTCGGAATATTTTGCGCCGAGATATTCGACCTCGACCTCGGGGCATCCAAAGGGAAACAGCGAAAATGTTCGACCCGTTAGTGAATCAAAGCTGTGTTCGCCCGGGGCAAGATAAACGATCCTCTCTTTTTCGCTCAAAAGCTCTCCCCTGCCGCCCTTTGAGCTGATGTGGGCAAGCAGACAGAGATTTGCAAGGCTGTGGTCAAGCCTGCCGCCAACCGCGCCTAGTATCGTGATCTCATCATAGCCTCTCTCAAGCGCGAGCCCGACCGCGTGAGCGGTATCGGTATCGTCCTTTTCGGTGGGGAGAGTAACGATCTCGCAATCGTCGGGAAGCTCCCCCTTGCAGCTGTCAAAATCTCCGACGATCAAATTCGGACTTATTCCTGCGGCTTTTGCAAAGGAATAGCCCCTGTCGGCGCAGATGACAAAATCAGAATTGATTTTGCTTTTTATGAAGCTTACCGAGGCTTCGGGAGAGCCGGCTATTATAAAACAATGCATTTTACTCCTCTTTGGACGGCGGAACCGATCAGTAGTTTTTTAGCTGCCAGGGCTTGATGTCCTTGACTTCATCATACATCGCGATGTAGCTTTTGTGGCGCGACGGCTCAATTTCGCCGTTTTTGAGGGCTTCGAGCACCGCGCAGCCCTTTTCGCAGGTGTGTGAGCAGGAAATGAACTGACATGAGCCGAGGTATTTTTCAAATTCCGGGAAGCAGTATTGCAGCTGAGTTTTGTCTATCATCTCATATCGCTGCAAGTCCACCGTTGAAAATCCCGGAGTGTCGGCAACATAGCAGCCGTCAAGCTCAAACAGCTCGACCACTCTTGTGGTGTGCCTGCCTCTGCCCAGCTTTTCGCTGATTTGTCCGGTGGCAAGCTCAAGCGTTGGAAACAGCGCGTTGAGCAGGGTCGATTTTCCAACGCCGCTGTTGCCGGTAAAGGCAGAGATTTTGCCCTTTAAAAACTCGCGCAGCTCCCGGGCTGACTCTCTGTCGTCGGGTGAGCACTGAAAAACATCTATCCCGGCGTGGCGATAGATTTTTGCGACCTCGTCGCCGTTTTTCAGGTCGTTTTTGGACACGGCTACAACCGGCGTCATATCGTTGTTTACAGCCGCTGCCGTCATTTTGTCAATAACGGTCAGGTTTGGCTGAGGGTCAACGGTTGAACATACGATCACCAGCACGTCGATATTGGCGAGAGCCGGTCGCTTCAGTTTATTTTTTCGGGGCAGGATCTCTTCTATTGCGGCAAAGCCGTCGTCGGGAACTGTGATCTTCACTCTGTCTCCGACAACCGGAGAATTTCCGCTTTTGCGAAAGCTGCCCCTTGCCTTACATTCATAATCATCATATCCGCAGCGAACATAGTAGAAGCCGCCGATCGATTTCATAAGGATCCCCTGTTTCATCACTGGAGCACCTGGATGTTTTCATCCTCCGGCAAGACGATCTCTTCCTGGCCGCCCTGGGTTTCAGGTGCAGCAGTTGGAACGATTTCTTCGGTCACGGGCGCAGCCGTGGGCGTTTCAACAACAGGGTCGGTGACTACCTCGGGCGGTGCAGTGGTGGGAACATAATAATCATGGTTGATAGTGCTGGTTACGGAAGCCGAAGCAAAATCTACGGTGTATTCGCGGTAGATCCTGCCGTCGAGCTGGACGATAACGGATGATGTGCCCGAGCCCATGACCTCAAGGGTATAGGTCTTGTTATACATTGGAACAAGAGTTTTTGAGTTGGAGGAATCAAGCACGCCGTTGATGAATACCTCCATGTTGACGGACTCCTCAACATCCGGCGGAAGATCAACAAAGATGTTCACCTTTCTTCTGTTGCCCTTACCGGAGCTGACGGTCAGGGTGACAACGGTTCCGGGATCGACCTTGCAGTAAGGAAGCGGCGAGGAGCTGATTACAACGTCCTTGTCCTCCTTGCTTTCGTCGTCATAGACGATCTCAAAGGTGAGGTCAACGTCGCCGAATGCATTCTGAGCCTCGTAAATGGATTTTCCGAGATAGGAGGGAACTGTTACCTGCTCGGTTCTTTCGCCGTTTGCAACGTAAAGATAAACCGTTGAGCCGATCGTTGACTTTGCGCCCGCCTTGGGGAAGGAGTCGATCACATAGCCCTTTGGAGTTTTGGTGTTTTCAACATAAACCACCTCGGGCATAAGGCTCTTGTCCTTGAGTGCCTTTGAGGCTTCTTTTTCGGTGAAATTCTGAACAAACGGAACTGTCATTTCGGTGTCTGTTCCGTTTACCGTCAGGGTGATAGACGAGCCGGTTTTGACCTTCATTGAATTTGCAGCCGGCTCCTGTGCAAGAATGATTCCCATATCCTTGCTCTCGTCATAACGGCTGTTGATTTCAAAACGGAAATTGTTGGGATTATCCTCCTTGACCTCAACAAGCGTCTTTCCCACAAAATCGGGGACCTCAACATCCTTGCTCTGGGTCGAGGTGCAGCCTCTGACAAGCGCGAGGATGAAAAATATCAGACAAACTATCAAACCGGCGATAAGCACGCCCTTTATGGCATAATAGACCGGCTTGTGCTCCTTTACGTAATCGTCGTCCTCAAAATCATCGTTGTATTTGCTGTCGGTGAGATCCTTTTTCTCAACCGTGCTTTTTTCGTTTTTGGCGTCCTTGATCGAACCGACGAATTTTGTCGGCTGATTATCCACAAAGGACTGACCGTAATCAAAAACAATGGAGGGATTGAGCCTGAAACGCTCGATATCGCTGAGCATTTCGGCGGCTGAGGCGTATCTGTCCTCGGGCTGCTTTTGCATTGCGCGCATGGTGATCTGCTCAAGACCGATGGGGATGCCCGGATTGATCTCGCGCGGACGCTTGGGAGTTGACTGAAGCTGCATCAGCGCGACCGAAACAGCACTTTCTCCGTCAAAGGGCAGTCTGCCGGTGAGCATTTCGTAGAGCATTACGCCAACGGAATAGATATCGGTTTTGCCGTCGGTCACGTCGCCCTTTGCCTGCTCGGGCGCGATGTAGTGAACCGAGCCTATTGCCTGCTCGGTCATTGTGCGCGTGGCTTTGTCCGAAAAGCGAGCGATACCAAAGTCTGTCACCTTTATTGAGCCGTCTTGGAGCAGCATGATGTTTTGCGGCTTGATGTCACGGTGAACGATCCCGCATTCGTGAGCGTGCTGCAACGCCTTGAGCACCTGGGTCGTCAGGTGAAGCGCGTCCTTCCACTCGATTATTCCCTGCTGGTCGATGTATTCCTTGAGGGTGATTCCGTCGATGTACTCCATAACGATGTACTGGATCATATCGCCGAAGCTCACGTCGTATACCTTTACGATATTTTGGTGCGAAAGCATTGCGATAGCCTTTGATTCGTTTTTGAAGCGACGGATAAATTCCTCGTTGTTAAGGTATTCGTCCTTTAAGATTTTGATTGCGACCTCGCGGTCGTCGAGCGTGTCTGTACAGCGGTACACATTCGCCATGCCGCCCACGCCGATCAGTTCGTGGATCTCATAGCGACCGTCAAGTCTTTTGCCGATATATTTATCCATAAGTGACGCTCTCCTTTATCAGTAAATTACTGTTGCGGTGATATTATCCTGACCTCCGCCTTCCTTGGCACATTCGATCAGCCTGTTCATCAGACCGTCGCCGCGGTTTTCGTGGCAGATTTTCACCATATCGCCTGTGGTTACGCAATTGGAAAGTCCGTCCGTACAAATCAGCAGGACGTCTCCGTAGATAAAATTGGCTTCTATGTAATCAAGCCGTACCGAGGGCTTGATGCCCAGCGCACGGGTGATAAAATTCTTGTTGGGGTGATTTTGCGCCTGTTCATAGGTCAGCTCGCCTCTGCGAACCATTTCCTGAACAACGGAATGATCCTCGGTGAGCTGCTTTATCTTTCCGCCGCGGATCGCATAGGTTCGGCTGTCGCCCACATGCACGACATGGACCGTTGTGTCCTTTACAAAAACAAATTCGCAGGTCGTTCCCATTCCGGCAAGCTCCGCGTCCTTGGTTGAAAGCTCAAATATTTTCATGTTGGCGTTCACAACGATCTCGACCATCAGCTCGCCGATCTGATCCTTTGTCATGTCGTCCTTGTAGAGGTCGGTGATCTTTTCGCTGATGTACTCGACCGCGGTCGCGCTGGCGATATTTCCGCCGTTCGCGCCGCCCATCCCGTCGCAAACGACCGCCCATGCACAGCTTGGAGAAATAACTCCGAAGCGGCAGTCGTCCTGATTCTGGTTTCTGACAAGCCCTATATCGCTCTTGCTGAATACTTCCAAGTTATTTACCTCCTTCGTTAGAATGTTTTCGCCTGAGCTGACCGCAGGAAGCGTTGATGTCGCTGCCCAGGGTCCGCCTTACGGTTGCCGTGATGTTTTTTTCGGCAAGTATATTTATAAAAGATTTTTGTCTTTTTATATCGCTTTTTTTGTATCCGGTCCCCTCAACCGTGTTGACGGGGATCAAATTGACGTGACAGCCCATTCCGCTCAGCCTTTGCGCAAGCTCGCGCGCGTTGTCGTCGCTGTCGTTCACGCCGCTTATCATGGAATACTCAAACGTCACCCGTCTGCCTGTCGCACCAAAATAATCGCGGCACGCCTTTAGAAGCTCGTTCATCGGATAAGCGTTAGCGACCGGCATCGTTTTGCGCCTGATCTCGTCATTCGGCGCGTGAAGCGAGACTGCAAGGTTGATTTGCAGCTTTTTTGCGGCAAGCTCATAGATTTTCGGAACGATGCCGCAGGTTGAAAGCGTGATGTGCCTTGCTCCGATGTTGAGTCCTTCCTCTGAGGACGCAAGCTCAATAAACCTGAGCACGTTGTCAAAATTATCGAGCGGCTCGCCCATGCCCATCAGCACTACGTTTGAGATCCTTATGTTCAAATCCCTCTGCGCCGCCTCGATTTGAGCGAGCATTTCGGAAGCGGTGAGGTTTCGCGAAAAGCCGCTTTGACCCGTTGCGCAGAAGGTGCAGCCCATTTTGCAGCCAACCTGAGTTGATATGCAAATCGACCTGCCGTGGCGGTAGCTCATTACGACCGCCTCTACCCTTTCGCCGTCGTTGAAAGCAAAAAGGTACTTCACTGTTTTATCATACCTCGACTCGAGCTTTTTTTCAATAGTTGCAACAGAAATGTAACATCTTGCTGTCAAAAATGTTTTCAAATCCGAGGGAATATTCCTCATTTCGTCAAAATCTGTTACACCCTTTGCAAGCCAGCCCCGGATTTGCGCCGCCCTGAACCGGGGAAATCCGTTTTGAGTTATAAACTCCGTAAGCTCGGAGGCGTTCATTGATTTTATATCAATCACTGCGCCGCCCCCTTTGGAACGCCGCGATATAAAAACCGTCGGTGTTCGCCCTGTGCGGAGTCAGCGTGATTTCGTACTCCTGCTCGTCAAGGGCTCGTTCAACGCCTTTGGGAAGCTTTAGCGGCACGCCCTCAAAATCCGGGTGCTCCTCAAGAAATCTTCGCGCGTTTTCGTTGTTTTCCGCAGGATTCAGCGTGCAGGTGGAATAAACCAGCCTGCCGCCGTTTGCAAGATTTTTCGCGCTTTCACACAGGATCTTGTACTGCAAGTCCGGCAAGTCGCCGCTGATCAGATCGTCCTTGTAGCGGATCTCGGGCTTGCGCGATAGGATACCCAAGCCGCTGCACGGAACGTCGCAGAGGATCTTGTCTGCAAGCGGAAGCTGGACCAAGGGTGCGGCTCCGTCGCGCTTTACGGCGATCAGGTTCGTTATCCCAAGCCTTTGCGCGCCCGATCTTATGAGCCTTAGCTTGTGGTCGTAAAGGTCGCAGGAATAAACCTTTCCCCGGTTTTTCATTCTCTGTGCGGCTGTGAACGACTTGCCGCCCGGAGCGGAGCAGATATCCAGCATTATTTCGCCGGGCTTTGGGTCAAGAAGCTGAACGCAAAGCTGAGAGGAAGCGTCCTGAACATGAAACAGTCCGTTTTTGTATGCTCTCAGTCTTTCGATAGAGCCTGTGCCGAAAAGCATGACCGCGTCCTCGACAAAGCCGATTTTCTCCGCCTTTACTCCCTCCGCTTCCAGCTCGGATATCAAATCGTCCGAATTGGTTTTCAGCGTATTTACCCTGGCGCAAAGCCGGGGTCTGCCGCTGAGTGATTTCAAAAGCTCCTCTGTATCAGCCTCTCCGTAGGAATTTATCCAAAGCCGGGCGAGGTTTTCCGGAACAGAGTATTTTACCGAGAAATACCTGATCTTATCATTTTCGTCGGGCAGGGTGAACTTTTCCTCCGCCCTTGTTATTCCGCGCAGGATGCCGTTGATGAAGCCGGCGGATTTTTGAAGTCCGTGCTTTTTGGCAAGCTTTACGCTCTCGTTGACCGCCGCGCTTTCGGGAACCTTGTCCATAAACAAAAGCTGCAAGATCCCCATGCGAAGAATGATTTTGGTTTTTATTTCAATTTTTCTTAAAGGGATTTTGGAATACTGTCTTATTATATAATCCAGAGTGATCTTGCGTTCCAAAACGCCGTAAACCAGCGCAGAAGCGAACGCACTGTCAACTCCGTCAAGCCTTGCCTCACGGATAGCGTTGCTCAGGGCGATATTGGAATACGCCTTGTCCTGTTCAGTTTTCAGCAATACCTTCAAGGCAAGATTTCTCGGATTTGACATTTTGATTTAGTCCCTTCTTCTTCCTGCTATAAGCAAAAGTCTGAGAAGCTGCATGATCGCGGTGAGCGCGGAAGCAACATAGGTCATTGCCGCTGCCGTGAGCACACTCTTTGCTCCGTTGTATTCTTCTCCGTAAAGCAGCTCGCCGTTTTTGATGGTTTCAAGCGCGCGCTTTGAGGCGTTGAACTCGACCGGAAGCGTTGCGATTGTGAAAAGCACCGAAAACGAGTAAAGCAAAATTCCGGCGTAGAGCATGACATAGCCGATTTTTGCCGTGAAAAGTATTCCGAAAAGGATCAACAGCCAGCTTAGCTTTGAGCCGAGGTTTGCGGCAGGAAGGATCATGCTGCGGATCTTGTTCGGCAGATAGTTCTGCGCGTGCTGGACCGCGTGGCCTGCCTCGTGAGCCGCAACTCCGACCGCGGCAACGGAATTGCTGGCATAAACCGAATCCGAAAGCCTGATAACGTTCGTTCGCGGATCAAAATGGTCGGTGAGCTTTCCCGAAACGCGCTCGATCCTAACGCCCGAAACACCGTTTTGTCTGAGCACAAATTCCGCAGCCTGTGCGCCTGTCATATTGCGTGAGTTGGTGATTTTTGAGTATTTTGAAAACGTAGTGGTGACCTTTGCCTGACAGATCATCGAAATGATAATGCAGGGCAGGATAAAAACCAGATACGTCCAGTCAAAGCCATAAAAATATCCCATATTATTCTCCTGTTGTTCAGCTTATTGTATCGCCGATATTCAGCTTGTGACCCAGCAAAAACGCCTGAGCCGTCATTCGCTTTTTGCCCTCGGGCTGAAGCTCCTTTATCTCGACTGCCTTTTCTCCGCAGGCGATCACAAAAGGAGCAAGGCTCAGGATCTTGCCCGGTTCGCCGTTTTTGTCAACAACGGCTGTTGAATAAATCTTCATCTTTTTGCCGCCGATAACAGCGGTAGCGACCGGCCACGGATTAAGACCTCTTACAAGATCGTGTACCTCGTCCGCTGATTTTGAAAAGTCGATCGGACACATAGACTTGTCGATCTTGGAGGTATGCACCGCCTTGCTTTCGTCCTGCTTTTTCGGCACTACAGTTCCGTTTTCCAGCGCGTCGAGCGTGTTCAAAATCAGCTCTCCGCCCATTTGAGCAAGCCTGTCAAACAGCTCGCCCGAGGTTTCGTTTTCGCCGATCTCGGTTTCGGCAGTCAAAAGGATATCGCCGGTGTCAAGTCCTATATCCATCAGCATTGTCGTCAGTCCGGTCACCTTGTCGCCGTTGAGGACAGCCTGCTGTATCGGCGCGGCTCCTCTGTATTTTGGCAGAAGCGAGCCGTGGATATTCACACAGCCGTATTTCGGAATTTCGAGCACCGACTGCGGCAAAATCTGTCCGTAAGCCGCCACCACGATCACGTCGGGCGCAAGCTCTTTTACAGCGTTCACCGCTTCCTCGCTTCTCATTGAAGCAGGCTGATAGACCTTGACTCCGTGCTTTTGCGCACAAACCTTTACGTCCGGCGGAGTCAAAATCATCTTTCTGCCCTTTGGCTTGTCGGGCTGAGTGAAAACCGCTGTCACCTCGTGCCGTGAGTTGATGAGCGTTTCAAGCGCGGGCACGGCAAAATCCGGCGTTCCCATATAAACAATTTTCATCTTGTTTTACTCCTGATTCATAGCTTCGATTTCTTTTGGCGTCAACATCCTCTCGACCTTTTGCTTGAAGATAATGCCGTTTAGATGGTCGATCTCATGACAAAATGCCTTTGCCAAAAGCTCTCTGCCCTCGGTTTCAAATTCCTCGCCGTTTCTGTCCTGCGCTCTGACCTTGACGTAATCCGGCCGCTTGGTGATCCCCCATTCTCCGGGACACGAAAGGCAGCCCTCAACGCTCTTCTGCTCGCCGCTGAACGCGATTATGCGCGGATTGACCAGCTCGATAACGCCCTCGCCCACGTCGATAACAACAACGCGCCTGAGCATTCCGACCTGGGGCGCCGCAAGGCCGACTCCGTTGTATTTATGCATTGTGTCCGCCATATCGTCGAGCAGCTCGGCCAGCTTTGCGTCAAATTTCTCAACAGGACGGCATTTTTTGGTGAGGACGCTGTCGCCCTCTTTTACAACATTTCTGATTGCCATATTATCCTTCCTTATCAGCAAACCGGAGCGTTCATGTCGGCATAGGCGGTGACGGTGGAAAATTCCCTTTTGCCGCCGAACTCGATCAGCGTGTCCGAAAGCAGCCTTCTGAACTCACGGTTGTTTTTGCATTTTATAATAAGCTTGTATCTGTATTTGTTGCTGACCCTGACAACAAGTGCGGGCGACGGTCCCAAAAGTCTGAGAGGAAGCTTGGGGTGATCCCGGCTTGCGCGCGCGGCAAATTCGCTGAGAAACTCGTTTGCGCCCTTTAGGGTCAGAGCCTGGTTTTCTCCGACAAAGCCCACAAGGCAGATGTCGGCAAACGGCGGATAGAGCATTGCCTCTCTGACACCGATCTCGGTGTTGAAAAAGGCGTTGTAATCCTGCTTTGCCGCCATTGAAATTATAAGATTGTCGGGAGTGAAGGACTGGATCACAGCCAAGCCCTTGTCCTCTCCCCTGCCGCTGCGGCCGACGACCTGGGTAAGAAGCGAAAAGGAACGCTCATAGCTGCGGTAATCGTCGGCATACAGCATAAGATCTGTATTAAGCACGCCCACAAGCGTGACGTTTGGAAAGTCAAGTCCCTTTGCCACCATCTGCGTGCCAACCAGTATATCGTACTCGCCGTTTGAAAAGGCGGTGATCATTTTTTCGTAGGACGACCTTGTTGAGGTCGCGTCCGTATCCATTCTCAATATCCTAGCCTCGGGAAAAAGCTCCGAGATATCCTTCTCCGCCTTTTGGGTCCCCGTTCCGCCAAAACGCAGAGCGTGGCTGTGGCAGGCAGGACACTCATTGACATAAGGAACGGAATATCCGCAGTAATGACACATCAGGCGGTTGTTTCTGCTGTGATATGTCAGCGATATCGAGCAGTTGGGGCAGGTCAGCGGCTCTGAGCACATTGAGCAGGTCACAAAGGTGTTGTGCCCTCTGCGGTTAAGCAGGATTATGGACTGCTTGCCGTGCTCAAGGTTGTATTCGATGTTTTGCAGCAAAACCTCGGAAAATCCCGAGACGTTGCCGTTTTGCAGCTCAAGCCTCATATCGGCTGTGATGACCTCGGGCAAAACCGCCCTGCCGTAACGCCTGCTCAGGGTATTGAGCGAATATCTTCCCTTTTTGGCATAATAATAGGTCTCTATGCTCGGTGTTGCCGAACTGAGCACCAACAGCGCGTTGTGCTGAGCACAGCGATACATTGCGATCTCCCTTGCATGATACCGCGGCGTGCTCTCGGACTTGTAGCTGTTTTCCTGCTCCTCGTCCATGATTATCAAGCCCACGTCCTCAAAGGGCGCAAAAACCGCGCTGCGCGTTCCGATAACTATTTGAGCCAAGCCCTTTTTTACGCGCTTGTACTCGTCAAGCCGCTCGCCAAGCGAAAGCGCGCTGTGAAAAACTGCGATCTTGTCGCCGAAGCGTCTTGAAAACTGCGAAACAAACTGCGGAGTGAGAGAGATCTCGGGCACCATGACTATTATGCCTCTGCCGTCGGAAATGATCCTCTCGATAAGCTTGATAAAAACGCTCGTCTTGCCTGAGCCGGTAACTCCGTAAAGCAGGCTGACGTGCGGCTTTTCGTCGCGGTACTCGCCAAAAAGGTTGTCGCAGGCGGTCTGCTGTTCGTCGGAAAGGGTCAGCGGCGAGAGCTTTTCGTCAGCCTCGCGCGAATCGATCCTGAACACCTCTTCGTCGTAAAAATACACCAGTCCCTTTTTCCTCAGTCCTTCGATGACCGACGCCGAAGCTCCGGTAAAGTAGCGGATGTCCTTGATCGACGCCGCGCCCGACATCAAAATCAGCTCAAATATCTCGCGCTGTCTGTCGGTGAGCTTTTCGGAAAAATTCTCCGCCCCCACAACGGGAGCAACCATTTTTGCGACCGCGTCGCCTATCCTGCGAAACGCCTCGTCGGATTTGTAAAGCAGCCCCTCCGAGACCATGCTTTCCAAAAGCTCGTCGGTTTCTAGCCCGAAATCGTCAAGCAGCTTTTCGCGCCTGACCGCCTTGCGCCTTGAGAGCAGGTAGTTATATATCCTCAGCCTGTCGCCCTCAAGCTCCAAGTCGGCTTCTGTTTCGGTTCTTGCCGCTCCGTAGACCGTGGTCACCTTGTAGTTTATACCGGCAGGCAGCATGGTCTTTGCCGCGTCATACAGCGTGCAAAAGCAGTGCTCCTTCATAAACCGCGCAACGTCGATCATGTCCGGCGACAAAACCGGCTCGCTGTCGAGAACCGCCGCGATGCTTTTAAGCCTGTCGGCATTTTCAACGCTTTTTGCGCTTTTGATCTCAGTAACTATCGCCTGGCGTTTTTTGTTGCCTCTGCCAAACGGCACAAGCACCCTTACGCCGGCGACACAGGTGTTTGAGAGGTGGGGCGGAACAAGATAGCTGAACTCTGTGTCAAAGGAATAAACGGCTTTTTCAACCGCGACCCTCGCAACAGGCTCAGAGCTCATCTTCGTCCGGCTCAATAAGATTGATCTCGTGATTTTTGATTTCGTCAATTGCAAGCAAAACCGGCTTGTCGGCGGTCACGATCTCCTCGTCAACAAAGGTCTGAGTGATCTGTCTCGCTCTTTTTGACACGCCTACAACCAGCGCGTACTTGCTCTGCTTTCCCTTGAATAATTCGTCTACGTCTACTCTGTGCATAACAATTCTCCTTGCTGCGCCAAACGCGCGTTAAATTTGTCAGCGATTTTCGCTTCTTTCTCTTTTGAGAATATCCATGATCTCGTCAACCGCTTTTTCAAGCTCGGCGTTGACAACGTTGTATTTATATCTGTCCTTGTATTTGATCTCTTCCTCAGCCTGCTCCAGACGCTTTTTTATTGTTTCGGCGTCCTCGGTGCCGCGTTTGTTGAGTCTGTGCTCAAGCACCTCCATCGAGGGGGGAAGAATGAAGATCGAAAGGATGTCGGGGTACTTTTCAAGGATCTGAACTCCGCCCTGGACCTCGATCTCCAAAAATACGTCGTAGCCCTCGTCGAGCAACTCAAAGACCTGCTTTTTGGGCGTTCCGTAATAGTTGTCGCAGTATTTGGCATATTCAAGATAACCGTCCTGCGCGATTTGTCTTTCAAATTCCTCGACGCTGACAAAGTTGTACTGAACTCCGTCAACCTCGCCTTCTCTGGGAGCTCTTGTGGTGTTTGAAACCGAAAGCCTCAGGTTGTCGTCGCGCTTCATAAGCTCGGCAAGTATCGTACCCTTGCCCACTCCCGACGAGCCTGTGTACAAAATCAGCGTTCCCTGTCTTTTACTGTTCATCCTTATCCTCCACGCTTTCTTCTGTTCTGTTCTGGATCGCCTCGCAGGAAATCGCCGACAAAACAACATGGTTGCTGTCGGTGATCATCACCGCCTTGCACCTTCGTCCGCAGGTCGCGTCGATCAGCAGTCCCTTGGACTTTGCCTCCTGAACGATTCGCTTGACCGGAGCGGCGTCGGGCGCGACAACGGCAATAAGCTTGTCAAGGCTGACAAGATTTCCGAATCCTATGTTAATAAGCTTCATGAACTCACCTTACTCAATATTCTGGACCTGCTCGCGGATCTTTTCGATCTCGCTTTTGATCTCAACCACCTTGTGAGCAAGCTCCGCGTCCTGTACCTTTGAGCCGATCGTGTTTGCCTCGCGGTTCATTTCCTGGATAATAAAATCGATTTTTCTGCCCACCGGCTCGTTGTATTCCAAGAATTTTTCGAGCTGTTCAAGGTGGCTGCGCAGCCTTACGGTTTCTTCGGCAACGGCGACCTTGTCGGCAAACACCGCGACCTCGGTAAGAATCCTCTGCTCGTCGATCTCAACGCTCATGCCCTCAAGGGTCTGGTTGATCCTGTCAAGCAGTCTTTGCTCGTATTCCTTAACGGTCTGCGGCGAACGCTCTTCGATCTCGGCAACTATATCAAGGATCCTTGCGGCTCTGCTGAGAATGTCCGCCTTCATTTTTTCGCCCTCGACCTCTCTCATGGCAACAAAGGAGTCCAGCGCGGTCTGAGCGGCGCAAAGCACGTCGGCGGTGATTTTTTCTTCGTCCTCAGGTGCCTTGTGAACGGTATAAACGTCCGGAAAGCGCGACAGCGAGCAAACAGTCACGTCGTTTTCGATCCCGTAGGTATCGCTGATTTCTTTCATCGCGCTGATATATCCCGAAACAAGCTGATGGTTCACGGTGACCTCGGCAGGGGTGTCCTCCGCCGCGCCGATAGTTACAAACATATCGATTTTGCCTCTTGATACCCTTGAACCGACAAAGCTTTTCAGCTTGTCGTCAACAAAGCCGTAGCCCCTGGGAGTACGGCAGGAAAACTCAAAATAGCGGTGATTAACACTCTTGATCTCAACTGTGATCTCTCTGCCGCCCAACTCCGCGTCACAGCGACCGAAGCCGGTCATTGACCTTATCATTCAATTCATCCTTTCGTCTGTTTTTATATCAAAAATCTGTTGTATTTGCGTTTATAAAGTATTATATCACTATTATAATTATATTTCAATGGAGTTATTACAAAATTGTAATATTTAATTCTTCAACTTTCATATACCAAAACAGTTGATTTATCCGCAAAAAAGTAGTATTATATAAGGCGATACAATTTCAAATTCTCCCAAGGAGGTATTTTAACTTGGACGATAACAAGGAAATATTAAATCAAAACACCCAAAACGCCGAAGCTGCCGTTGAGCAGGCAGCCGAAAATGCCGCCGGCGCCGCAGAAGCTGCTGCGGAAAGCGTTGAAAATGCAGCCGAGAATGCTGCTGAGGCCGTAGCGGAGGGCGCAGAAAATGCTGCAAATGCCGTAACGGAAGGCGTTGAGAATGTCGCTCAGACCGCTTCTTCTCTCACGGATTCGCTTGAAGGAGCCGCTTCGCAAATCGCTCCCGAGGCTCCGAAAAAAAAGAAAAGGCTGATCCAGACCCCGGTTATAATCGCCTTTGCGCTTGTTTGTGCGGTCGCACTCGGATTTTTGGTTTTCAAGCTCTTCTTCAACAATGATGTTGCTGGAACCTGGGTTTATAAATATCCCCAGCCCACCCAAGAAGAAATGATGGGACTTGAATCCACGATAGACGAAGCCGACAGAGATTATGTTGACTACTACTTTGATTTCCAGACCACAGCCGCCGAAATGCAGGAGGGCTCCTCAATTGAGGGCGCGAAGGTCGCCAAGGTCACGATCGGTACTCTCACCTACGAGGGCTACTACCTGACCTCTGCTACCGAGGAAGGCTCAACTCTGACCGTAACGGTGCCAAACGTTATGTCGGGCTCGTTCGACTATGAGCTTTCGGGCAATATGTTCACCGGCAGAGAGCTGAAGCTTATCAGCCCCTATGCAGACCAGACCCAGGGCGGCGAAGGCGAGTTCATCTTTAAGTCAGCGACCTACAGCGTTCCAAAGCTTGAGCGCGAGGGCGAGTTCAAGACCGACGACAAGCTCTTTGGCAAGTGGGTATATGACGACGGAACCAATATCCTCACCTATGATTTCAAGGAGGACGGTTCGGCGCACTACACCGAGAAGATCTCTTCAAACTCAATGTACGGCGAGCCTATGCTTTCAAAAATCAGTCTTGACGCACTTTACACCTGCGAGGACGGAAACTTTACGCTTTTCTATTACTACAATGACCTCTACATTACAGGCAAGGCAAATGAGATGGCGGCGGTTTATTCGTTCGACGGCGACAAGCTGCTTATCAACGGACTTGAATTTGTAAGAGAGGGCGCGTCAACCGCCGACTCGGCAAAGCAATCATAAACGAATAGTTTCAGGCAACAGCACAGCCCGTGCTGTTGCCTTTTGTGTTTTTAGGGAGATTTCTGTGACTAGTAATCACTCACATCGGTTCACAATTGCATTGCTCTCGGCAGCAGTTATCGCGGCGGCTTTTTTAGTAAAGCCCTGCCTTTTTGCGGCTGATTCCGCCGAAAAGGATATCTCCGAAGCACTTGCAGAATGTCACAGGGTGTATCCGCTCAGCGGCTCAAGGGGCGGTTTCCTTTACGGCTACACCGCAAACACGCTCTATTCCGCCCAGCTTTTGCCCGACGAAGCCTTGACATACGTTACCGTCAGCGGCATAATCCGCGCCGTGAGCCACAGCGGAGACTGCGCCTACGCGCTTTATGACAGCTCATCTTCTCAGCGCGATTCGTGCGTGCTGAAGCTGAACATCGAAAGCGGCGAATATGAAAGCTTTTCCGTCGGCAAGCTCGGCAGTGCCGACAAGACCTCCTTTGCGGTCAGCGACGACGAAGCATTTGTTATCAAAACCGACGATATCTATGCCTACGTTCAAAGCTTCCGGCTCGGTGGAAATGAGCTTCACAAATATAAATTCAATTCAAATTTAAGCAGGCTGTTTCAGGACGGCAGCAATGTTTTTGCCCTGCTTTATACAGGCGAGCTGTACCAAATCGGCAACGGAAGCTCGCAATATGTCGCGCGGCTTGAAACCGACAGCACGCCGTTCAATGCCGGAGACGGATATATCGTCACCGACAAGCATGAGCTGGTTTCGCTTTATGACGGGAGCACGGAATATATGATGAGTGCAAAGCCAAAGCTAACGACCGCCTCGGAATATGGGCTGATAACGCACAGCGGCAGCTCGGTAAAATGCGGCAGCCGCGAGGTTTTGCGCTGCTCAAGCCCTGCCTATGTTTTATCCTGCAAGAATCTTTGCGCTGCTGTTTATTCCGATTTCAGCTACGACATCACAAAGCTGAATACCGAAAATGATAACGCTAAACCTGACAAATCACCGGCAGAAAGCAACCGCAGCCTCCGCAACAACAGCGTCGGTCAAAGTGATGACGACGAAATCTCGCTCACCATTCCCTATACGATACGCAACAGAACGATCTGCGATGTTGAATCCTCGCTGAGCGTTTCGGAATTTTTCTCGCGCTTTGACAAAAAACCCGAGCTATACAACGCAGACGGCGCGCGAATTTACAACGGAAACATCAAAACAGGATACACCATCAGATACAACGACGCTTTATACGAAATCGCGGTAAAGGGAGACTTGAACTGCGACGGCAAATTAAAGGACAACGACGTTAGCGCGCTCATGCTCCATTTAGCCGGCAAAAAGCCCCTGACCGGCGCGAGCCTGATCGCCGCAGACTATAACCTCGACAGCCGGGTCAGCAACGCCGATCTGGTGCTTATGGCAAAGGCAGCAGAAAAATAGTATTAGTACAAAAAACCTCGCACCGATGCAGTGCGAGGTTTTGTTTTATCATTTTATATACGCTTCGATCTTCTTGATTTGGTCATCGCTTTCGCCGATTTCTTTGTTTTTGCCCTGCTTTATCATGTCAACGTTGTAATCGTAGTACGCCTCGTAATATTTAACCGATTCGTCCCACTCAGCCTTTTGCTTGTCGGTCAGATCTGCGGCTGTGATGCCGTAGTTTTCCATCATGTACTCGCAAAGGTACTCGGTGAATTTCTTTTGACCGTAAACGTTAAGGTGATCCAGATTGTAAAAATCATTCTGCAAATCAAGCGGAAGCTTTGAGCAGTCGCGCTCAAGATCAAGATATTCAACACCGTATTCTTCAAGAATTTTTCTTGTGTAGTTGTTGCGGTAATATCTTTCGAGCGTGGTTTTGTCAACGATATGCGGAAAACGTGTAAACACAACGTTGTCGATGTTTTCCTCCTTGAGCCAGTCAAGCAGCTCGCGCAGGTATTTTTCGCAGTTTTCGCTGATCTCGCTGGTCTTGGTCAGCGTGGGCAGCTCGTCGTTATAGATTTTGTTATTGGTGGTAAAAACCTGGGTCTTGTTCTTCGCGCCCTTTAGCAGAGAATAGCCCCTGAATTGACTGTCGATAGTGCCCTTTGACCAGTGCAGCCATTTTGGCCAGTCGTTCCAAATATTGTGGTATTTTACGATCGGATTGTAATACTCAAAGATCTCTCCGTATTCGTCGATCGTTGCAATGCCCGAATCAATATATGTATTTATACCCTCGACCTTGATCTCATCAAGCGGAGTATTGTCATAATAGTTTCTGAAATTTGCGTCGTTGTCAAGCTGAACGTCGCTTCCGTATATAACGCCGTTGAGCTCGCACAAAATCAGCTTTGGATGCTGATTTTTGATCGCATTTTGGATCTGAGCCTTGTAATTGAGGATCGTGCTGGACTGAGAAGCAAGCGGATAGCTTGTGATGCCGTATTTTTCATAGGCATAGCAAGAAGAGAAATCCGCGTAGGTCTCGCTTGCACCAACAATAACAACGTCGAGCGAATCCTTGTCCTCAAGATAAAAGCCCTTTACGCGCTGGCGGTTGTGGTCGGTGTGGGCAAGAACAAATTCCTGCAAAACACCCACGGCAATCAAAATCGCCAGCAAGAGCGAAAGAATCTTGACGGTGCGAATAAGATATTTTTTCATTACGAAGGTTCTCCTTAGGGCACCTCTAAAAACCTTTTGTTGTTCAGAGGTGCGGATATTTTACAGTAGATTTGCGTCAAAACGACGAAGTCATACCGGCGTATAACGAGGAGCTTTGGCGGCAAATATGCTGTAAAAGATTTGTGACTATGGGTAGCAATAGGTTTTTAGCGGTGACCTAAAATTGCATGTAAACAAAGTCGGCGGCGTCAAAGCCCGAGCCGTATACGCCGAACACAACCAAAGCCATAAAGCCGATAAAAATCGCCAGCCATCTGACAGCAAACGGCTTTGTATCCAGCATTGTGCGGATATCGGTTTTTGGGTTGCGCTCCTGGATAACGCTGATTATAAATATCATCACCGCTCCCATTAGGATAAGCAGATATTCCTTTTTGCCCAGTCCCAGCTCGCTGATTTGGGACCAGCCGACAGAAAAGCTCTGGTTGGTAAAGAACAGCCAAAACGTGCGCATTGCCTGGGTGAACGTGGGCGCAACGTCAAACACGTAGCCGACGAGAACAACAACAAAGGTCCTCAAAATTCGGTACAGCACAAAAAGTCCGCTTTCGGGATCAATATTGATCTTCTCCTGCATTCTGTCAAACAGAGGCTTCATCAAAACCGAAAGCATGATGATACCGCCGTTCCAAACGCCGAAGCCCACGTATTTCCAGCTTGCGCCATGCCAAACGCCCACGGTGAAGAATACGATGAACGAAGCTATGCTTGTGGGAAGCACCTTGGCGATATGCGTTCCGGCATTGGTCGCGCCGAATTTTGTGCCCTTGATTTTTTTGCTGATGTTGAGAAACAGAGACGACATTGCAAGCGGATAGAAAAGGTAATTCTTGAACCAGTTACCCAGCGAAATATGCCAGCGTCTCCAGTATTCGTTGATATCCTTTGAAAAGTACGGGCGTCTGAAATTCTCCATCATATCTATGCCGAAGATCTGAGCCACACCGCGCGAGATGTCGATGCCGCCCGAAAAATCGGCGTAGAGCTGCAAGGCGTAGAGCAAGACCGTAAAGGTGAGCGTTGTTCCGCCAAAGGAGCCGTAGTCGCCGGTGACGGAATTGATCGCAATGACCGCGCGGTCGGCAATTATCATCTTTTTGATCATGCCCCACATTATCAGCATAAGTCCGTGCTTAAAGCGTGTAAAATCAAAGTCGTGCGGCTCAAAAAGCTGGTGAGCCAGATCGTCGTAGATCCCGATAGGTCCCTGGATGATCTGGGGGAAAAACGATACGAACAGCGCGAATTTGAGCGGATTTCTCTGCGCCGGGGTTTTTTCGCGGTACACGTCCACAATATATCCCATTGACTGGAAGGTATAGAACGAGATTCCCAGCGGCAGGATCAGCTTTAGCGTTGGCGCAGAAAAGCCGATGCCAAATGAACCGAAAACATCGTTCAGGCTTCCTGCAAAGAAGTTGTAGTATTTTAAAAACGCAAGGATGCCGAAATTAAGCACCAGACACAGAGCCATTACCAGGCGTTTTCTGTGCTTGATCTTTTCTTTGAATCTCTTTTTTTCATCGCGGCTCCACTCAGCCTTATTTTCCTTGAGCTTTGCCTTCGATCGGGTCGAAATCTTTTCGATCCATAATGCGATCAGATATGTGCTGCAGGTCGTGAATAAAATATAGCCTGCGTATTTGTAGCTTGCGAACATATAGAACACATAGCTCGCAACCAAAAGCACAAACCACTTGTGTTTTTTGATCGGAAACAAAAAATACACGATCATTGTTGCCGCAACAAAAAACAAAAAGTTTAATGATGTATAACTCACGTTTATTTCTCCCAAAGTCGTCTGTTGCCGATAGTTTTTGTACCAAAACAGATATCAGCGACAGAATATAGCGCAATAATAGAATCAGGTGTGCAAAATCGCACAGAGGGGTATCTAACTGTTGCCTTAAACGATTTCATACGGCGTATTAAATACGTCCGCACGCAAAAGCTTTCTTACTAATTTCAGACCGTCCTTTTCGGAATACATCCAAATCGAAGGAAGCTCGCGGCTGAGGAATACAGCCATGCCCTCCATTGAGGAATACGCGCCGGTCCTGCAAAAAACAAGAACGTCGCCGATCTCAAGCGAATCAAACTCGGCGTCGCGCGCCAGAATGTCGTTTGTTGTGCAGAGGCTTCCGCAGAGAGTCCATTTTTCGGTCTTGCTCTCCTTGCACTCGTCGGATTTGATATGCTCGATGACCGGGATCTGCATTCCCTGGATCTGACCGTCGTATTTAAGGTGATTCATTCCGCCGTCAACGATAGCATAGTTGATCCCGGCGTTGGTCTTTACGTCCATCACCTTTGTGAAATAATATCCGCAGGGTGCGGCGAAGAATCTTCCCATTTCAACGGTAAGCTCATATTTTTCGGCAACCGCTCTTACCTTGTCGGAGATCGCGGCAAGCCTTTCTTCCTCGGAGCTGTCGGCGTCCGCCTTAAAGTAGTCCACCGCAAGGCCTGTGCCGTATTCGATCCTTTTGATTTCAAGCCCGGTTTCTTCCTTTACCCTGTCGGCAAAGGCAGAGATGAAATCAAGCTCCTTTTCGATCGCGGCAGGCTTTCTCTTCTGGGTTCCGGTAAAGAAATGCAGACCGACGATATCTATTCCCTCATACTCGTCGCGGTGCGAAATCAAATCGAGCGCGTCTTTTTCATCCATACCGAACTGGCTTCCGCCCGTTACCCTTACCAGCACGGGAACCTTGATCCCGCGCTTGACCGCGCTGTTGTTGATTAGCTCGGCGTGAAGCCAGCTCTCGGCGGTAAAGGTTCCAACCTTGTCGTCCATTGCGCGCTCAACATCCTCGGGGGTTTTGTTCACGCCCGAAAAAATGATCGTCGCCGGATCTGCGCCTGTTTTTTCGCAGACGGTCAGCTCTCCGGGGCTGCAAACCTCGATCTTGTCAAAAACCTCGGGCAAGCATCCCAGCAAAAACGGATTTGCCTTGATTGAAAAGCACAGTCCGGTTTTTTCGCCGAAATATTTTTTTACAAGCCTTGCTCGCTGTTCAAACTCGTCCACGCTGAAAACATAGGACGGTGTGTCGGTTTCTTTGAGAAGCTGTATCAATTGTGTTTTATTCATATATATCACCGTATATAACGCAGGCAACACCGCTTGATTTGGGTATGCGCCCCGATTTGCGCAGAGCTGCCCGCAGTAAATTCAAGACAAAAGCTTCCTTACCAAAAAGAAAGCTTTTGTCATTTTGAAAATTATCAGATTTGTGTTTAAGCCCGGATCATTCGTCCTGAAGCTGCTCGATAAGAGCCATCATAGCCTTTGCTGAATTAAAGTTATCGGGAACCAGATTGTTAGGCTTGATTTCGATGTCAAAGGCGTCGTTAAGCTCGCCGACAAGAGCAACGATATCAAACGAATCAAGGATTCCGTCTGTGATCAAAGCCGTTTCATTTTCAAAGTCAACGTCCGGTCTTAATTCGCCCAGGATCTCAAGTAATTCTTCCATTGATTTTACCTCTTTTCTTTTGTATATTGCGGCTGTTGATAAAGCCGTCTTTATTCAAAGCGCGCCGTATTTTCGGCACGGTTTTTGACCTTGTTAAATCGCCCTTATTTAAAATATGATTTAAGGGTCTGCATATCGGTCTTGCCGTTCGGCAGGGTGGGCAGAGCCTCAAGGTTGATAAGCTTTCTGGGCGACATAAAGCCCGGAAGCACCTTGCGGAAGTGGATGACGATATCCTTTGAGGTCGCCTCTCCGGTATAGAACAGATAGAGCTGCTCCTTTTCTTTGTAATATAGCGAGCAGCAGTCAAGAACTCCCTCAACCTGCTTTGCAGTTTCTTCGATCTCGCCGAGCTCGATCCTGTGACCCATGTGCTTGATCTGACGATCCTTTCTTCCGTGGAATTCAAGTATACCGTCGGGATCAAAGCTGCCCAGGTCTCCGGTTTTGTAAATCAGCTCACGATAGTTTTGATTGAGCGGATTTTGAATAAAGCTCTCGGCGGTCTTTTCGGGGTTTCCGTAATAGCCCAGCGCGAGGATAGGACCGCTTACGCAGATCTCGCCGATCTCGCCCGGCTTTGTGGCGGTCCCGTCCTCGTTAAGAAGCGTGACCGTATAGTTTTCATAGGGCTCGCCGATTGGCAGAACAGTGTCGTCGTCAACCTGCTCGTTCACAATATAGTAGGTGCAGGAGGCAGTCGCCTCGGTGGGACCGTACTGATTCACATAAAGCACATCGGGAAGATTCTGCTGCCAGATCTTCAGGTATTTGCAGGGCATTACCGAGCCCGAGAAGCAAAGCTTTTTGAGATATTCGGGCTTGACCGTATCAAACGCGCCCAGCTTTGCCGGAAGCTCAACGCCGGCAACGCTCCAGCAAAGAGCGGTTACTTTGTTTTTATTCAGCGTATCAAAAAGCTGAGTAGGCATTGCGAACTCATTTTTTGGGATGATAACAGTTGACGCACCGGTTTTGATCGGGAAATAAATATCTCTTACCGCTGCAATATAATCAAGCGGCGACTGGCTGCCGAAAACGTCGGTCTCGTCAACCGAGAGCACCTTGCTCACCGCGTCGATATAACACATCAGCGAATGGTGAGAGGTGATTACTCCCTTTGGAACTCCTGTTGAGCCGGAGGTGAAAATAACATACAGCGGCGAAAGCTCGTTGAGACCCTTTTGAGCCTTTGACAAAACAGCCTCGTCCGCAGGAGTATTGAGGATATCCTCCATAACGATCACAGTGCCGTCAAAATCAAGAGCGTTTGCGATATCAAGGTGTTCTTTGTCAACAAGCATATAGTCAGACTTTATGACGCCGATGATTTGGTTGAGCCTTGTTTGAGGCATAGTCGCGTCCATCGGAGCGTAGAAGCAGCCTGCTCTGACGATCCCCAAAAAACAGGCAGGGGTCAGCGCATGTCTGCCCGACATAACTATTACCGGACTTTTTGCCGGAACAACACCGGCAAGGTAGGTGCCGATCGATTTTGTAAGCTTGTTGAATTCACCAAAGCTCAGGCTTTGAGAGCTGTCTGTAAAGATGGTTTTGTCGGGGAATTTTTCCGCCGTGCTGTCAAGCCAGCATAATACCGATGTGTTAATAATGATCGCCTCCGTATTCCATTCCCTAGAAACGCGTAGAATTATATATATTTTATACTTTTTATTCAGAATAGTCAAGGTTTGAAGCAAAATACTTTTGATTTGCAGCTGTTTATATTGCCAAAAAGCGGTATTTTTGTTGATTTTTATTCAAATTCACTGTGAATATTCAAAAAAAACAAAAAACGCGGAAGCGATCGCAGGGTCATCAGCCAAAAAACAACGGCTGATCCCCTGCGGCTTTCCGCGCCGATTATTATTGTATGTTAATCAAATCAACAAATTGCGTCATAAATTTTGTCAATAAGCTTTGCTATAAGATCAAACTTGCCAATAATTGGAAGCTCCGCCCTTTTGCCTGTTGCGGCGTTTACAATTCCGATGATCGCGAGCACGAGGAAGAAAATTGAAGCCAAGCCCAAAATAACCCCCACAAGGCTTACAAACGGATGCTGACGGTAGCCGAACCATGTCAGCTCAGGTCTGAAAATAGAGTTCAGGATCGCCATGAGAACAGCCTGCACAATTGCATAGGCAAGGGAAGCGGCACAAAGAGTTGCTCCCTGGCGAACATGAAAACGAGTGTACTCCGAATGCTTTGCCGCAAACAGCGGGATCAGGAATAACAAGCTCAAATAGGACAGCCATGCTATGCCCTTGTTTTTCTGAACATCGGCGTCGTCCGAGAGGATCTCGGGCTGGACCGGCTGCTGATTATAACCGTTCTGCTGAGGGTCGGAATACTGCTGTGCGCCGGAATACTGCTGAGGTCCGCCGTACTGCTGTTCGTTTTGCTGTGCCGAAGCTACGTTATCATTCACGGATGTTCCGCATTTATCGCAAAACATTGCGTCGTCGGAAATTTGATTACCGCAATTTTTACAAAATGCCATGGTTGATATCCCCCTTATTTAAAATATTTTACGCCGCTCTCAAAGATTTTTTGATCCTTTTCAAACGGAACATTTTTATACAGATTTTCGCCCTTTCTTTCGCTGTGACCCATCTTTCCGAGGATCCTTCCGTCGGGCGAGGTGATGCCCTCGATCGCGCATACCGAGCCGTTGAGGTTGAACTCAATGCTCTCGCCCGGCTTGCCGCTGAGGTCTACATACTGAGTGGCGATCTGACCGTTTTGGGCAAGGCGTTTAACGGTTTCGGTATCCGCCATAAACCTGCCCTCGCCGTGAGAAACCGGAACCGCGAAAACGTCGCCGGCGTTCACGCCCGAGAACCACGGCGACTTGACCGAGGTAACTCTTGTGTACGCCATATGCGAAATATGTCTGCCCACGGTGTTAAAGGTCAGGGTCGGGTCGGTTTCGCTCAGCTCGCGGATCTCGCCGTAGGGAACAAGTCCGAGCTTGATCAGAGCCTGGAAGCCGTTGCAGATTCCGAGCATAAGACCGTCGCGGTTTTTGAGCAGGTCGCTGACTGCCTCGGCGATCCTGGGATTGCGGAAGGTCGTTGCAATAAACTTGCCCGAGCCGTCGGGCTCGTCGCCGCCCGAGAAGCCGCCCGGAAGCATTATCATCTGAGAGGTCTTTATGATGCTCTCCATCTTGTCGATCGTCTCCTCGATCCCCTGCTGGGTGAGGTTTTTAACGATCAGCATTTCGACCTCCGCGCCTGCCTTTTCAAAGGCTCTTGCGGTGTCTACCTCGCAGTTTGTGCCGGGGAACACCGGGATGAATACCTTTGGCTTTGCGACCTTGATCGCCGGTGAAGAAGTGTTTCTCTCGGTGAACAGCGGAGCGTCAACCTCGATCTCGGGGCACTCAGCCTGAGTCGGGAACACCTTTTCAAGCGGAGCTGTCCATGCTTCGAGGATCTTGTCAAGCGCGACGCCTGCGCCGCCCATTGTGATTTTGCCGTCGTCGGTAACGGTACCGAGGTCATAGCTCAATACGCTCTCGTCAAGCTGCGCTCCCTCGGCAAGCTCGATCACAAGTGAGCCCGAAAGCGGAGCAAAGAGCTCGGTGTTGCTCAGCTCCTTTGTAAAGCTGAAGCCAAAGCCGTTGCCGAAGCAAGCCTTGCAAACGCTTGCCGCCGCGCCGCCCTCCTTGACAACGGAAGCGGAAAGAATCTTTCCTTCGTTTGCAAGTGCGAATACCGCAGCGTACATCGCCTTGAGCTTATCCCAGTCGGGGGTGAGGGCTTCTTTGTTTTCGGGAACCGGAACATAGATGATCTTGGAGCCCGGCTTTTTAAATTCAGCCGAAATCGTTTTGGAAGCCTTGGTCATAGCGACCGCAAAGCTTACGAGTGTGGGCGGAACGTCGATATCCTCAAACGTTCCCGACATGCTGTCCTTGCCGCCGATTGACGGAAGTCCGAGCTTGAGCTGAGCCTGCATTGCGCCCAAAAGTGCTGCGGCAGGCTTGCCCCAGCGCGAGGGAACGTCCTTCAGTCTTTCAAAATACTCCTGGAAGGTGAGCCTTGCTGTCAGCGGATCAGCGCCGATAGCAAGCAACTTTGAGAGGCTTTCTACCACAGCGTAAGCCGAGCCGTGGAACGGGCTCCAGCGCGAAACGCCGGGGATAAAGCCGTAGCTCATTGCGGTGGCGTCGTCGGTCTCGCCCTTTTCGAGCGGAAGCTTTGCCGCCATTGCCTCCTGAGGAGTTAGCTGGGTCTTGCCGCCGAACGGCATGATTACCGTTGCCGCGCCGATCGAGGAGTCGAATCTTTCTGCAAGACCGATCTGAGAGCAAACCTCAAGTCTGCCCATATTTTTAACGATAGCGTCCTCAAAGCCGAGACCATCAAGGCAGTCGGGGCATTTTTCGCGGTAGCAGTCCTCCGCCTTTGGAGCGGTGATGTACGCCTTTGCCTCCTGAGTGACGCCGTTTGTGTTCAGAAATTCGCGGCTCAAATCAACTATCTTGTCGCCGCGCCAGTTCATTGTCAGGCGCGGGCTCTCGGTAACTACCGCAACAGCAGTTGCCTCAAGGTTTTCCTTTTGCGCCTCTGCAATGAATTTTTCAACATCATTTTTATCGAGAACGACAGCCATTCTCTCCTGGCTCTCCGAGATAGCAAGCTCGGTTCCGTCGAGGCCGTCGTATTTTTTTGTGACCTTGTCAAGCTCAACCGTCAGTCCGTCCGCAAGCTCGCCGATGGCAACGCAAACGCCGCCTGCACCAAAGTCGTTGCATCTCTTTATGAGCTTTGCGACCTCGGGATTTCTGAACAAACGCTGGATCTTGCGCTCTGTGGGCGGATTACCCTTTTGAACCTCCGCGCCGCAGGTTTCGATCGAGCTTTCGGTGTGCGCCTTTGACGAGCCTGTTGCGCCGCCGCAGCCGTCGCGGCCTGTTCTGCCGCCCAAAAGCACGATAACATCGTCGGGAGCCGGAACCTCGCGGATCACGTTCTCCTTGGGAGAAGCTCCGATCACCGCGCCGATCTCCATACGCTTTGCAACATAGCCCTGATCGTAAAGCTCAACGACCTGACCTGTGGCAAGACCGATCTGGTTGCCGTAGGAGCTGTAGCCGTTTGCCGCTCCGGTGGTGATTTTTCTTGACGGAAGCTTGCCGTGCATCGTGTCCTTAAAGGGGATCGTCGGGTCGCCCGAGCCGGTCACGCGCATAGCCTGATATACATAAGCTCTGCCCGAAAGCGGATCGCGGATCGCACCGCCCAGGCAGGTTGCCGCGCCGCCGAAGGGCTCGATCTCGGTCGGGTGGTTGTGGGTCTCGTTTTTGAACTGAACCAGCCATTTTTCGGTCTTGCCGTCGATCGTGACCGGAACCTCGATCGAACAGGCGTTGATCTCGTCGCTCTCGTCCAAATCGGGGATCAAGCCCTTCTTTTTGAGCGACTTCATGCCCATAAGAGCCATGTCCATGAGCGAAACTATCCTGTCGGTGTCCTTGCCGTAAACCTCGTCGCGTGTTGCGTAGTACTCGTTCAGCGCGTCCTCGATGACCTTGCCGAGAGCGGCTTTTTCGATCTCGATCTCGGAAAGGCGGGTCAAAAACGTGGTATGGCGGCAGTGATCCGACCAATAGGTATCAATTACCCTCAGCTCTGTTACGCTTGGGTCGCGGTTTTCTGTGTCGCGGAAGTAGTCGCGGCAGAATTTGAGGTCGGCAAGGGTCATGGCAAAGCCCATTGAGCCGTAGTATTCCGCCATTTCGTCGTCGTTCCATTTGATAAAGCCCTCAACGCGCTTTACGTCCTCCGGAACAGGAGTTTCCATATCAAGGGTCTCCGGCTTGTCAAGCGAAGCAAGACGGCTTTCAACCGGGTTGATCAGGTATTCCTCGATCTTTTTCAGCTCGTCGTCAGTGATATCGCCCTTGACTGCGATGACCCTTGCGGTCAAAGCCTTGCACCTCTCGCCCTGGGTGAGGAGCTGGATACACTGCTCGGCGGAGTCGCCTCTCTGGTCGTACTGACCGGGAAGATATTCCATTGCAAAAACCTTCCAGCCGTCCTCGACCGGCAGAGCTTCCTCATAAATCACGTCTGCGTTTGGCTCGGAAAGCACAATGCCCTTTGCCCTGTCGTACTCGTCGCGTGTTAGCCCCTCAAGGTCGTAGCGAACGATATAGCGCAGGTCTGTGACAGATCTCATGCCCAAATTGTGGCGGATATCCCACAGGGTCTGCTTGGCAACAACATTGAAGCCCTCGCGTTTTTCAACAAAAATTCTTATTACATCTGACATATCATCAGCCTCCATCCGGATATATGGAAATACCGCACACCGGAATTCTGCGGTATTGCCATAAATATACGTTTATATCATACCACATGCAGTTCAAATCTTTTTTCATTTAAGGCATTAAATCCGAAAAGCTCACAAAAATCTTTGTTGCCTTAATAAATGCGCAAAACGCAAACACAGCGAGCTGCCGAAAAAACAACTCGCTGTGTTCACAAAAAAGTGTGTGGGAATTAGGGCAATCCGCGCACCAGAATTGTGCGGTGTTGCCTTAGTAAATGACGTTATTTCATCAAAATGTCGAGCATTTCCTCCGAAAAGGGAACGATTGCCGTGAACTGATCAATCGTATTGCTGTCAATAAAAAGCGTAAAATCCTTGTCTTTGTTTATATAATCAAAAGCAGAGTAAACGCTTATGTTACCATAATGACCAACGCCTCCGTAAATATTCAAATACAATCCGTAGCCGTAATTTCCGCCGCTTGAATAATCGGTAGTCATAGTCTTGAAGCTTTCGGCAGAAATCGCCTTGCCGCTGCTCAGGGCGTTGAGCCAAGTCGTAATATCAGCAGCGTTTGAAACAATGTCGCCTGCACCGTTAGGCATCATTCCTACCCTCGTATCTTTTTGTTCAAAAACAGCACCCTGCGCCCATTCGGGAGAAGCGGCAAGCTCGGAAAGCGTGCCTGTGCGATTCATGCCCAGCGGTTCAAAAAAGCTTTCTCTTAAAAACTCTGAGTATTTTTTGCCCGAGGTTTTTTCAACGATCCTGCTCAAAATCAGGTAGTTGATGTTTGCGTATTCATACCTTTCGTCGGGCTCAAATTTTAGCGGTTGACTAAAGGTCCATGTCAGAACTGAGTTGATATTCTCTTCTTCTGTTTTGTCGTTTGATATTTCAACCACGCTCGTGCCTGTTGAATCCGGAATACCCGAGCGCATTGAAAGAAGATTGTGCAGCTTGATCTTGCTGCCCTCGGAATAATCGGGATAATATTTGTCGAGAGTATCGTTCACACTCAGCTTGCCCTGCTCCTGCAAGAGCATAACGGCTGCGGCGCAGAATTGCTTTGAGACCGAACCGACAGGCAGCGAGGTGTCGATCGTGATTTTCTCTCCGTTTTCCTGAGTGCCGTTTGCGTAGGAATAAAGGGGCTTGCCGTCCTTTTCGGCGTAGATAACGCCCTCAAAATCAAAATCCTCTATTGCTTCTTTGATTGAAGCCTCCGCTTCGAGATCAAGGGTCAAAGCTTCGGTGGAAGCCTCGGTCGTTGGCTGAACGGTCTGAGCTTCGACAGTTGCCTGAGAAGCAGAGACTTCGCCGGTCTGAGGGGAACAGGCGGCTGACGAGCAAAGAATAAGCGCAGATAAAATAAGTGCGACTGCTTTTTTCATAACAAAACCTTCTCAGAATTAATCTTTTAGTCTATTTTAACACAACAATCTAAAGTTCATCTAAAGAAAAGACGGCTTACGCAATTTTTTCTCGGGCTGAGCGCAACCGCGTGTGCGCCCCTACAAAAAAAGAAAAAATATTGCCAAACAAATATAAATACAGTCGGGTACTAACGTATTTTTTTAATACATTCTATCTTCCCGACCGAAACTCCGAACTTCACACTCCAAACTCCACACTAAAAAAAGCGGCTTCCGCAAATTTTACGAAAGCCGCCGCGATTATTTAGTTTTAAATATCACATGCTGTCAAAAGAGTTAGAGTTTGTCAACAAAGCCTGCAAGGTAGAACTGGATATTTGTTGCGTCCGAAATGCTTGGCGCGCCATTGTTGCCGATGTCGGCAGCTCTGAGATTCGCGCCCTCAAGTGTGGTCAGATCGGCAAGATCCTTTTGGATCTCGGTAGCGTCGGAAATTGAGATTTCAAAATCTCCGTCCGCGTCGCCGACCTTGCCCCAAGAATGCTTTTTCATAACTTCCCAAATTCCCCATTTCGCATAATCTTTCAATATAAACTCAACTGCGACGGGATCTTTCTCATACAGCTCCGGAAGCGATATAATATTATTGGCATTCCTAGTAATATAAGGATCACCGTAGAATACCGCAAAGCCCGACTCAAAAAGCTTGTTTGTCATCTCGCTGTATTCAAAATACACGTCTTTATCGCCAAAGCGGTTGTAATATGGTTTTTCCTCTGCATTTATTGAATCAAAATGGATAAGATAATATTCTGACGAATCCTGAAAATAATACTCATCAAAGCAACGAACATCATTTACATCTTCGCCGATCTCATTATTGTAGTAGGCTCTAAACAGATCACACACCAGTGATGTTGAGTCCTCCGGTAGATAGGCATAAGAAACGATCGTACTGCTTAATACTAACATCATTGCCAGCAAGAAAGCTAAACAAACTTTTATTTTTTTCATAAAAATACCCCCTTATAAAATATTGCTATCGTTCACACAAACAGTTGTAGGGGCGACCATTGGTCGCCTGTGCGCCAAACGTTTGTGTTTGATGATGATTTATAGGTAAACAATTGTTTCTGAAAAAACAGAAAGAAATAAAATTCAAGGTTTGTTCCAAGGCGATCAGTGATCGCCCCTACAAAATATCACATAAAAGTTCATTTTATATAATTTTGTAAACTTTCACGGAAATTCAAATTAAAAATCGGCACAAAAAAGAACGATTCTTTCTGTGCCGATAAATAATTAACTTGTTTGATTTTCAAGGCTCACCCATGTGTGCGCCCTCGGAAAAGCATATCGTTAAACAGGTCGCACACACGGGTGCGACCCTACGGCTGTATTAATTAAACTATAGCAATACTAATACAGTCGGGAACAAGGGTGTTTTTAAAACAAATTCTGTCTGCTCGACCAAAATTATTATTTATTCGTTATTCTTTATTCGTTATTCTTTTCTTCTCCCCAGCCTTAACTTTATGGAGCTTTAAAACTCACATTATATATTAAGGGCACAGAAAGAAAGCCCTCTCTCTGTGCCGATAAAATCATGCTGTATTATGATTTGCTCTTGATGTACTCGTCGATCGCCTCTGCCGCGGTCTTTCCTGCGCCCATTGCAAGGATAACCGTTGCCGCACCTGTTACAGCGTCGCCGCCTGCGAAAACTCCCTCGCGCGAGGTCGCTCCGCTTTCGTCAGCAACGATCCCGCCCCACTTTTGGGTTTCAAGACCCTTGGTGGTGGATTTTATCAGCGGATTCGGAGAGGTTCCGATCGCCATGATAACAGCGTCAACGTCGATCGTGAACTCGCTGCCCTCAACAGCCACCGGGCGGCGTCTGCCGCTTGCGTCGGGCTCGCCCAGCTCCATGCGAACGCACTTCATGCCGGTCACAAATTCGTTTTCGTCACCGAAAATCTCGACCGGGTTGTGCAGGAGCTTGAAGATGATACCCTCTTCCTTGGCGTGCTCAACCTCTTCCTTACGCGCAGGAAGCTCCTCTTCGCTTCTTCTGTATACGATATAAACCTCGTCTGCGCCAAGACGCTTCGCGCTTCTTGCGGCGTCCATTGCAACGTTGCCGCCGCCGACAACCGCAACCTTTTTGGCGTGCATGATCGGGGTTGAGGAGTCATCCTTATACGCCTTCATAAGATTGGTTCTGGTGAGGAACTCGTTAGCCGAATAAACGCCGCAAAGGTTCTCGCCCGGAATATTCATAAACCTGGGCAAGCCTGCGCCCGAGCCGATAAACACCGCCTCAAAGCCCTGGTCGTCCATCAGCTCGTCAATTGAGAGCACTCTGCCGATGACCATATTTGTTTCTATTTTTACGCCAAGCTCCTTGAGGGTGTCAACCTCCTTTTGGACGATCGACTTTGGAAGCCTGAACTCGGGGATTCCGTATACAAGCACGCCGCCGGCAAGGTGGAGTGCCTCAAAAACAGTTACGTCGTAGCCCTTTTTGGCAAGGTCTCCGGCGCAGGTGAGTCCTGCCGGACCCGAACCGATAACGGCAACCTTGTGACCGTTTGGCTCAGGCTTGTTCACCTTTACGTCGGGCTGAGCATTGTGCCAGTCGGCAACAAAACGCTCAAGTCTGCCGATTCCCACAGGATCGGTCTTGATTCCTCTTACGCACTTTGACTCGCACTGGCTCTCCTGCGGACAAACTCTGCCGCAGACCGCCGGAAGCGAGCTGGATTTTGAGATCACGTCGTAGGCTCCCTCAAAGTTGCCTGCGGCAACCTCTTTGATGAAAGCCGGTATATCAATGTGGACAGGACAGCCCGAAACACAGGGCTTGTTCTTGCAGTTGAGGCAACGAGTTGCCTCTTCCATTGCGACCTCTTTGGTGTAGCCTGTGGCAACCTCAAGGAAGTTTTTGTTTCTTACGTCCGGAGCCTGAGAGGGCATCGGAGCCTTGTTTGGGGACATATTAGGCATATCACTCAACCTCCTTGTTCAAAAGATTGCAGGTTTCTTCATAAGCGTGGCGTTCAAAGCTCTTGTACATTGCGCCGCGCTTCATAGCCTCGTCAAAATCGACCTTGAAGCCGTCAAAATCGGGGCCGTCAACGCAGGCGAACTTTGTCTGTCCGTCAACTGTAAGGCGACAGCCGCCGCACATTCCGGTGCCGTCGATCATGATCGGGTTCATCGAAACGGTTGTGGGAACGTTGTGAGCTTTTGTTGTTTTTACAACGAATTTCATCATAATCAACGGACCGATCGCGATGACCATGTCGTAGTTTTCGCCGTCTTGGATCAGCTTTTCGAGCGGCGCGGTGACAACGCCCTTATCGCCGTAGGAGCCGTCGTCGGTCATCATAATAAACTTGTCGGAGCAGGCACGGAACTCGTCCTCAAGGATAACGAGATCCTTGTTTCTGAAGCCTACTATAGAGTGGACCTCGCAGCCCAGCGCGTGGAGCTTTTCGGCAACCGGAAGCGCGATCGCGCAGCCAACGCCGCCGCCCACAACGCAAACCTTTTTGAGGCCGTCGGTCTCGGTAGGTCTGCCCAGCGGACCCACAAAATCATGGATACAGTCGCCCTCTTCAAGAGCGTTAAGCTTTTTGGTTGTTGCGCCGACGATCTGGAAAATAATGCGAACAGTGCCGGCTTCTCTGTCGTAGCCTGCAACGGTCAGCGGAATACGCTCGCCGTTCTCGTCAACTCTGAGGATAATAAACTGACCTGCCTCCGCTTTTTTTGCGATAAGCGGAGCGTCAACTTCCATTAATGTTACTGTAGGGTTAAGAGCTCTTTTTTTAACAATTTTATACATTTCACTCTATCCTTCTCTTTTAAAGTTTTGTTTTACGGTTAGGTTTCTTGGCTGAGTGTCAAAAGTTACTTTTTGTGCTTGTGATTCTTAACTTTTATTTTATCATATACTCCCGTATTATGCAAGAATATTTTCGCGCTTTGCAGATTTTCTTTAATATATAATAATTTTTGCACGCAGTGCGTAGCTTTTAATTGTAAAAAATGCAATTTTTTCCAGCCGATTCCTGCAAATGTTTTATTATTATAATTATTGATATTTTAGATTTTCCATAGTATAATAGCATTGAGGTAAAAATTATGGAAAAACTTAAAATCGAAACGTTACAAAAGCTATGTAAAAACAGCAACATAGTTTGGAGTGTACATGCATTGGAACGAATGCAGGAACGCGAAATATCAAAATCAGATGTATTAAATGTAATAATGAACGGTAAAATCATAGAAGACTACCCAAAAGCATTTCCGTACCCGGCTTGTTTGATTCTGGGTATTGATTCAAGCAAACGAAGCTTGCATGTTGTCTGCGGAAGTAAAGGAACTATTGTTAAAATTATTACAGCATATTATCCAAATGAAGAAAAATTTACACAAAGCGGAGAGACGCGAAAGGAGAGTAAATAATGAATTGCATAGAATGCGGCGGAAGCTATTATGAAACAACACGTACTCATGTTGTTGATATGAAAAGCTATATCATTATTGTGCGTAACGTTCCTTGTCTGGAATGTAAGCTATGCGGAGACGCCGTTTATACTGATGATGTAGCGGCGCGCCTTGATGAAATTGTTGGAAGTCTGAAAGACTTTATGGGTGAGATAGCAGTGGTTGAATATTCTTCTTCACAGGCAGCATAATTTTGCTCTCAGTTTTCTGCAAATCATTTTATGAACCTAAAAACCCCTTTACCATAGAAATAATCGAAAGCACAAATTCCGAGATCATCAGAACAAACATCAAAACTAAAACCAACGAGAACCTATTAGGATCACCTGCCATAGCGTGTATCGGAATCCACATCAAAAGGATTTGCGGCACAGATGAGGCAAAGATCGCGATCCTGCTCCATTGGCTGCCGCGTATAAGCATAATAACTGCAAAGCAAAGGGTCAGCAATGAAAGAAATGATATGAGAGGATACCAAAAGCCGCCCATTCCCCAAATCTGTATATCCCAAAAGAACGAATAACGGTTATATATTATTTTGTCGGGACCGCCTGCCCAAGTCGCACTTATAATGGTGTTGGGTATCAGCTGGAGCAAACAGATCAATAACGCGTGAACAAAAAGTATGATTCTGTATTTCATAGAGCCTTCTCCTTTTGTGTATTGTAATTTGCAGGTGTAATCAAAATAGTATGTTTTCCGTGTGAAAATAAATCAGAGATATGAAAATAATATGGACGTTTTCCAAAAACGATGTTGACAGATGTAGGCATTTTCGGGCAACCGAAGCTTGAAACTCCACCGAGCTTTCTGCTAGGATTAAAATGCTCGGATTAAAATGCTCGGATTTAAAAAAGCTGCCTTGCGCAAGCAAGGCAGCTTTGGTTTGTTGAAAGGAATAAATTATTCGTTTACCGCGATAACTGCGCCTGAACCAACTGTTCTGCCGCCCTCACGGATAGCGAAACGGAGACCAACCTCGATAGCGATTGGAGTGATGAGCTCAACGTCCATCTCTACGTTATCTCCCGGCATACACATCTCTACACCATCGGGAAGAGAAATTGTACCTGTAACGTCTGTTGTTCTGAAGTAGAACTGGGGACGATAGTTGTTAAAGAAAGGTGTGTGACGACCGCCCTCGTCCTTAGTAAGAACGTAAACCTGGCCGCGGAACTTTGTGTGAGGATTGATTGTACCCGGCTTTGCAAGTACCTGACCTCTCTGGATCTCTGTTCTCTGAACACCACGGAGAAGTACACCTACGTTGTCGCCTGCCTCAGCATAGTCAAGAGTCTTTCTGAACATCTCAAGACCTGTAACAACAACTTTTCTTCTCTCTTCTGTAAGACCAACGATCTCAACTTCCTCAGAAGTCTTGATCTGACCTCTCTCAACTCTACCTGTAGCAACAGTACCACGACCTGTGATTGTGAATACGTCCTCAACAGGCATAAGGAAAGGAAGATCAGCCTTACGGTCAGGAGTTGGGATAAACTCGTCAACAGCAGCCATGAGCTCGTGGATGCAAGCATACTCAGGAGCGTTAGGATCCTTTGAAGGACTCTGGAGAGCTACATAAGCAGAACCCTTGATGATCGGTGTGTCGTCGCCGGGGAACTCGTACTCGTTGAGGAGGTCACGGATCTCCATCTCTACGAGCTCAAGAAGCTCTTCGTCGTCAACCTGGTCAGTCTTGTTCATGAATACAACAATGTAGGGAACGCCTACCTGACGTGAAAGAAGGATGTGCTCTCTTGTCTGAGGCATCGGACCGTCAGCAGCAGAAACAACGAGGATAGCGCCGTCCATCTGAGCAGCACCTGTGATCATGTTCTTAACGTAGTCGGCGTGACCCGGGCAGTCAACGTGAGCATAGTGACGGTTAGCTGTCTCGTACTCAACGTGAGCTGTGTTGATTGTGATACCACGCTCTCTCTCTTCGGGAGCCTTATCGATGTTAGCGTAATCAACGAAGTCAGCGTCGCCCTCAAGGTTGAGAACCTTTGTGATAGCAGCTGTGAGTGTTGTTTTACCGTGGTCAACGTGGCCGATAGTACCAATGTTTACATGCGGTTTATTTCTTTCAAATTTTTCTCTTGCCATTGGAATTTTCCTCCTTAGTTTTGTAAACTCCTTAGAATTTACAATAGATTTAATCATATTGTACCAATTTTTTTTGAAAAAATCAATACATTTTTAAAAAAATACGCTTAAAATAACGTTAATTTGCATTATGCTTGCGTTAAATCCGCGATTACGAGGTTATCAGTCTTTCTTTCTGTCGCTCATAATCTTCTCGGCGATATTCTTTGGAACCTCGGCATAGGTGTCGGGCTCCATTACGTACTGACCGCGGCCCTGAGTCTTGGAACGCATGTCGGTAGCGTAACCGAACATCTCTGAAAGCGGAACGTGAGCTGTAACTCTCTGAACGCCGTTGTCAGCCTCCATGCTCTGGATCATGCCGCGGCGTGAGTTGAGGTCGCCGATAACGTCGCCGAGGTACTCCTCGGGAGTGATTACAACAACCTTCATGATGGGCTCAAGAAGAACCGGATCAGCCTTCTTCATCGCGCTCTTGAACGCCATTGAACCTGCGATCTTAAACGCCATTTCTGAGGAGTCGACCTCGTGATATGATCCATCATAAAGCTCAACCTTAACGTCAACTACGTTGTAGCCTGCAACAACACCGCTGAGCATTGCGCCCTGGATACCCTGGTCAACAGCCGGGATATATTCCTTTGGAATAGCACCGCCGACAATGTTGTTGACAAATTCGTAGCCCTTGTCCTTGTTGGGGAATACGTTGATCTTAACGTGACCGTACTGACCCTTACCACCTGACTGACGGGCATATTTCTCGTCAACCGAAGCCTCTGCGCGGATAGTCTCTTTGTAAGCAACCTGCGGAGCACCGATGTTAGCCTCTACCTTGAACTCACGGAGCAAACGGTCAACGATGATCTCAAGGTGAAGCTCGCCCATTCCGGCGATGATAGTCTGTCCTGTTTCCTCGTCTGTATAAGCCTTGAAGGTAGGATCCTCTTCTGCAAGCTTTGCAAGAGCGATGCCCATCTTCTCCTGACCTGCTTTGGTCTTTGGCTCGATAGCAACGCGGATAACCGGCTCCGGGAATTCCATTGACTCAAGGATTACCGGGTGCTTTTCGTCGCAGAGAGTGTCGCCTGTTGTTGTATTTTTAAGACCTACGGCAGCAGCGATATCTCCGGCGTAGCAGCATTCGATATCCTTTCTGTCGTTAGCGTGCATCTGGAGAATACGTCCCATACGCTCGTTGTTGTCTTTTACTGAGTTATAAACGGTTGTGCCTGCGTTTACCATACCCGAATATACGCGGAAGAAGCAGAGCTTTCCTACAAACGGGTCTGTGGCGATCTTGAACGCGAGAGCCGCAAACGGCTCGCTGTCGGAAGCAGGTCTTTCAACCTCTTCGCCTGTATCGGGGTTTGTACCCTTGATAGCAGGGATATCTGTTGGAGCCGGCATATAGTCGATAACGGCGTCGAGCATCATCTGAACGCCCTTGTTGCGGTAGGAAGAACCGCAGGTTACGGGAACCATCTCGTTAGCGATCGTAGCCTTTCTGATAACCTTCTTGAGCTCGGGGATCGTGATCTCCTCGCCGCCGAAGTATTTCTCCATGAGCTCCTCGTCGAGCTCGGCAACAGATTCGATGAGCTTCTCGTGATATTCGTCAGCAAGCTCCTGCATCTCTTCGGGGATATCCTCCTCGCTGTAGTCTGTGCCGTCCTCGTTGTGATAAATTTCAGCCTTCATTGTAAGAAGGTCGATGATTCCGCGGAAGTCGCTCTCAGCACCGATCGGGAGCTGGATGGGAACCGCGTTACATTTAAGTCTGTCTTTCATCATCTGAACAACGTGGAAGAAATCTGCTCCCATGATGTCCATTTTGTTTACGTAAACCATTCTCGGTACGCCGTAGTTGTCAGCCTGACGCCATACAGTCTCTGACTGAGGCTCAACGCCGCCCTTGGCGCAAAGTACGGTTACAGAACCGTCGAGCACGCGCAGCGAACGCTCAACCTCTACGGTGAAGTCAACGTGTCCGGGGGTGTCGATGATGTTGATTCTGTGTGACTGATACTGACCCTTGCTGCCCTTCCAAAAAGCTGTTGTAGCAGCGGAGGTGATAGTGATACCACGTTCCTTTTCCTGAGCCATCCAGTCCATGGTAGAAGCACCGTCATGTGTTTCGCCGATTTTGTGGTTTACGCCGGTATAGTACAGGATACGCTCGGTAGTTGTTGTTTTACCGGCGTCG
This sequence comes from uncultured Eubacteriales bacterium, assembly GCA_900315605.1. Taxonomy (GTDB): domain Bacteria; phylum Bacillota; class Clostridia; order Oscillospirales; family Acutalibacteraceae; genus Ruminococcoides. Next base: position 87,160 of record OMZU01000003.1, read on the forward strand.
ATATGAGCCATGATACCAATGTTTCTGGTCTGTTCAAGTGATACCTGTCTTGGCATAAAAACCTCCTAATAGAATTACGTTGGTAAAAATTACCATCTGTAATGAGCGAAAGCCTTGTTGGCCTCTGCCATCTTGTGAGTGTCCTCGCGCTTTTTGAACGCGCCGCCGGCGCTGTTTGTTGCGTCGAGGATCTCGCCTGCAAGTCTTTCCTTCATAGTCTTTTCACTGCGGGCTCTTGAGTAGGTTGAAATCCAACGAAGACCCAAAGTCTGGCGTCTCTCGGGACGAACCTCCATAGGAACCTGATAGGTGGCACCGCCGACACGGCGAGCCTTAACCTCGAGAACAGGCATAACGTTTTCCATTGCCTGCTCAAAAACCTCAAGCGGGTTGTTACCTGTCTTTTCAGCAATAATATCAAATGCGCCGTAAACAATCTTCTGAGCAACGCCCTTTTTGCCGTCGTACATGATGTTGTTGATAAGACGAGTTACAAGTTTTGAATTATAAAGCGGATCGGGTAATACGTCACGCTTCGCAATAGAACCTCTTCTTGGCACTTTGCTTCCCTCCTTCACAATAATTGAGATATCA
>OMZU01000037.1:0-20094 GCA_900315605.1 uncultured Eubacteriales bacterium
GGTACTGCACTCAAACTATTGAACCGCCGTGTACCGAACGGTACGCACGGTGGTGTGAGAGGTCGGCTGCTCAATTAATGGGCAGCCTCCTACTCGATTCTCAACGGCAAAATCAGTCGTATAACTTTTCTTAGCCGGCAGTTTTATTTAACTGATAGACAAAATCAAGCTAAAGTGATATAATTAAGGCAACGCCGCACAATCAACAACAAAATCAAATTTTAATACTAATCTCAGATAAAAAATAGACCGCAAGGATTGTCTGTTTTTTATTTGAGTTTAGGCAATACCGCATAATTCTGGTGCGCGGATTGCGTAGTCAGATTTTTCGTCAGAATGTACAAATAATCAGTGTGCATACTATGGTAATGTAGAAGTTAGGAGAAGCATTCGGCTTGCTCGTATAAATCAGAATCTACTGTGTTTACTGAACAGATGTATTTCAGTTTAAATAAGGAGCTTATATTTGATGAAAAAAACAAGATCAAAAAAGAAAGCCGCAATGATTGTTTTTTTGAGTGTTATCGTATTTTTGCTCATAGGCTGGTGGGCGTTTTGTGTGATGATGTATAATGAGAATATTAATGTTCGTGGTGACAGCTACGAACCGCTAAAGCTCAGAACAGAGGATTTCGATTCGTTGGAGTGTAAGGAATATTCCTTTTCCTCTGACAAAGGGCAGAAGCTGGCAGGCTATCTTTACAGTGTTGGCAGCGATCAGCACGGAATCGTGGTCATTGCTCACGGATTCGGAGGCGGGCATAATTCCTATATGGACGCTGCATATTTTTTTGCTGAAAACGGCTATTATGTATTTGCCTACGATGCTACCGGTTGTGATAAAAGCGAAGGTGAGGGTGTAGGCGGTGTTCCGCAGGGTGTGATCGATCTTGACCATGCGATCTCCTTTGTTGAAGATAATAATGATATCCCTGAGCTTCCGATCGTGCTTTTCGGTCATAGCTGGGGTGGATATTGTGTATGTAATGTTCTGAATTACCACCCCGAGGTCAAAGCTGTTATCGAATGTTCGGGCTTTAACAGTTCGTCCGATATGTTTGAATCAGGAGGTAAGTCTCAGGCAGGAGATGTGATCTATGCGATGACACCGTTTATCAAGATCCATGAACGTTTCAAGTATGGTAAATATGCTTCAAGCACTGCTATGGACGGTTTTGAGAAAACAGATGCATCAATACTGGTTTTACATAGTGCAGATGATAATGTGATAGGTATTGAATATGGATACGATAAGTATTATGAGAAATACAAGGATGACCCACGTTTTACCTTCATAAGATTTGAGGACAGAGGGCATAATGAAGTATTCAACGATCCTGACAACACATATAAAGATGAGTTTAATGCCGAATTTGACAAATGGCTCGGATCGCTTGATTACGACTACAATGCCGAAGAGAATAAAGAACGCTTTAAGCAGGACAAGGCTAAGTACATAACTGAAAATCTCGATCACAAAAAATGGAGTACACGATTAGATGAAGAATTGTTTATCCGGTTTTTAGAGTTTTATGATTCAGCTATAAAATGATGTTCAACAGAAAACTGCATATCATAATAGAATATGGAAATTGGATTCCATGAATTTCAGTAAACGCACGACTTCTGATTTATCTTGGCAACAATCCTCTCTGACAACGACATCTGGCAGAGAATGTTCGGCTGGTAATAATTCACCTGCACCCATCATCAAATAACAAACAACAAGCACACCTCGCTTTAATAATCTCCCCAAAAAAATCCCGGTTTGGTTCTTCCCGAGCCGGGGTTTTTCTTTGGCTTACAATTCAATTGACAATCAATTCAATTGACAATGGATAATTGACAATGGACAATTTTGGTCGGGCAGACAGAATTTATCTAAAAAATACGTATATTCCCGACTGTATTTATATTTGCTTCGCAATATTTTTCCTTCTGGCTGCCGCGTATGCGCCCTGTTTGACGACGTGCTTCTCCGCAAAAGCATGATATAAAAATAAAAAATTTAAAAATCTTAAAATTTCTCCGTTTTTTGTCATATAGTTGTAACAGTCACTATGATATACTATAGTCACAGTCAAGGGAATGACAAAGCTTGACTGAAAAAATAAAAAACACCAAAACAAAAGGAGAAAAAATTATGAAATCAACAAAAATAGTACTATGCATCATCACATCCGCCATACTTATCACTTCAAGCTTATTGGGCGCGACGTCCATGGCGGCAAACGCAGCCACGGCAACCAAGTCCGTTTCGGCCAAAAACATATCGTCAAAGAACTGGATGAAATATCTGAAAGACGATATCAAGCTCAACGAGCTTAACATCCCCGGCGCGCATGACGCAGCCATGGTCCACTCAACGGCTGTATTTCCGGCTTCGACCTTTACCCTCACGCAAAAGTACCATATCGGCAAGCAGACCTGGACGGACAAGGGCTTTTTCAGAAGCGACAAAAAGGTTTCCGAGGACGGCTTGCTGGAGCGCGGCGTAAGATATTTGGATATCCGCTACGGCTTTACGGGTGGCGAAAGAAAACATTCCGGCATCCAATACGCCAGCGACAGGCTAAAGCTGGTTCACGGCGGCTTTACGGCGAAATGTAAGGTCACCGACGACTCGTTAGGTATCGCGCATTACGACAATGTAAACAACGAAAAGCTAATGCAGTGGCTCAAGAGCTTCCTGAACGAAAACCCATCCGAAACAGTTGTTCTTGACATTTCTTCCGACGACGGCAAAGAGAACAATCCGGTCACAGAGTCCTTTGTTTATGATTTTTATAAGCAGCAGGCAGAGAATCCAAACCCGAAATATCCCGAAATATATGTCGGCAACCATGTTCCCACCCTGGGTGAGGCAAGAGGCAAGCTTGTTATCCTGACCGATATCAACGCAAAAAATTATTGGGATGATATGAACAAGAACAACAAGAGCAGCAACGATTTCAGCGTATACAAAAACGGCAGCAATATCGGCGACTGGGCTTTTAAGAACGCCTACACCGTTGGCGACAAAAGCAAAAAAAGCTTTGGACTTGCCGCAAAAGACGACAACAAAAAATACGCGATATTCAAGGATAATTACTGGGAAGACGACAGTATGTGGACATCAGACAAGTGGCAGTGGGTCCGCAACGGACTTGAGGACGCAGAGTCGATCATGTCAAAAGAAAAGCACAACAACTGCAACGCTTTCATGCTGAATTTTGCGTCATCAAATACCGTAAGCAGTCTCGCGGGTCCGCAGTTCTATGCCGAGCGTCTTATCCCAAAGATAACAAACCACATCAAGAACGATACCAAGGGCAAATTCTACGGCATTATCGCAATGGATTTCTGCGACACCGACAACGCCGGCAAGCTTGACAAAACAAGCTTTGGTTCCGACACAAGCTCAAGGATCATCTTTGAAACCAACTTCTCAAGATACGGCATAACCAACAGCTGACAACGGCAAACCGAGCAATAGGCAACAAAAAAAGGGGCATCACAGCAATGTGATGCCTCATGCAGATTTACGGGAAAAAAGCTCTTGACAATATGTGTTTTATCACATATAATTAAAAAACGTCAAAAACCCCAAAAAGCGAAATTGAGCTTGCAAAGAAATACCGAAACGAGTTTTTAAACAGAGAGGCAAACTGATTATGACAAGTTTTAATGATTTTTTAAACGAGAGATTAAAGGATCCGGATTTCAAAAAAGAATATGATGCTCTGCGCCCTGAGATGGCTATTATTCAGGCAATGATTGACGCAAGAGAAAAAACCGGCTTAACCCAAAAGGAATTATCAGAGAAAACCGGCATAACACAAGCCGATATCAGCAGATTGGAAAACGGAAACGCAAATCCTTCGCTTAAAACTCTGCAACGCCTTGCCGAGGGCTTGGGCATGACACTGAAAATCGAATTTGTTCCTGCTGTGTGATTTTTTGGTTCAGCACCTTTTTCTTAAAACAAAAAGCAGACAGAATGTATTTGCGCACTCTGGTCTGCTTTTTATCTGAGATCAGTATATATTATTTTATCAGTTTATCAAGAATTATTTCCAGAGCTTTGAAATCATTACACCGGCTTAACAGCCTTTTGTTTTTACTGTTGCCTTCCAAAACCAAGTCATATATTTTTTGTGTACGTCTTTGTATCAGGTCGGTGTTGGCGCGGCACCATTTCAGTTCTTTCTGCATAACAGTTCTTATTCCGATTTCGCTTTTCGGACAATCGTTCTCGGTGCTGATATCAATTTTGCTTATCAGCGATTCATGAATGGGGATCATATTATTTATATTTAAAGCGGCGATCACTAATGGAGCACCATTAGTGCCTTTTCTTGATTCGTCCAAGATTTTTATACAATCTATTCCGTGAACCTTGTTATTTGTGAATTTTGATTTGTTATTTGCAGAGGTGAGAGGAATACAATATTTACGCTCGTTCAACATAACGACTATTCCCAAAAACGGACGGCTTTCTTTGCCGATTTGGGGAGAGACAGACATGATGTTGTGCTCTTTTTTTGATAGATTTCGTATGTATTTCAAATCAACTCTGTATAAATCTAATTTTATCATTTTTTTCACCATAATAATCAAAAAAGGCTGTGCAAAAACACACAGCCTTGTATCCTAATTCGCACGGTAGGGCTCCCGTCTCTTAACGCTCCAAATTATTTTATATGGTATGGCTCCCATCTCTTAACGCTCCAAATTTTTTTATATGGTATGGCTCCCATCTTTGATAACTCCCATTTTAGCACGGCAAGGAATTGACCGCTAACAATATGTTTGATTGGGATGTATTTACATCTCAACGAAAACCAATCTCTTTTTGTTAATTATATTATACGCTATAAATACAAAAAAATCAAGTCCTTGATCAATAGCTTTCCTACGTTCTCAATTATCCGCCGAGTTCTCTCTGTTCTTTAAGGCGTTAAAAATCATATTCGCGCACATATAAACATTTCCGCCGCCCATTGTTAGGATAAGGTCGCCCTCCTGCGCGTTTTTGCAAACGTAGTCGGTGATCTCCTCAAAGGTGTCCAGACAAACCGAGCCGGGGACCTTTGCGCCCAGGTCGGTCGAATAAATATTGTAGGTGTTGGTTTCTCTAACCGGCAATATCTCCGAGATGATTGCATGGTCGGGGATCTTTAACGCCTCGGCAAAATCGTCCAAAAGCATAGCCGTGCGCGAGAAGGTGTGCGGCTGAAAAACAGCCCAAACCTTGTTAAAGCCCATGCTCATTGCGGCGTTAAGGGTAGCCGTCAGCTCGGTGGGGTGGTGAGCAAAGTCGTCGGCAACGGTGATACCGCAGGGAGTTCCCAAGATCTCAAAGCGTCTGTGAACGCCGCCGAACTTGCCCAGATTCTCGGCGATCTCGTTCGGGGTCGCGCCCAGATAATGCGCGGTCGCAGCCGCCGCAAGCGAGTTGTAAACATTGTGCTTGCCGGGAACTATCAGCTTGACCGTGCAGAGCCTTTCACCCTTGAAGTACAGATCATACTGCTCGTGAACACCCTTGTCCGCGCTCATGTTGACCGCGCGGTAGTCGCAGCCCTCGCCAAAGCCGTAGCTGAGCTTTGGAATATCGACCTCTGCGACCGCGTCAAGCGTGTTTTGGTCGTCGCCATTGATAACAAGCAGACCGGTGGTCTGAGAAGCAAACTGCTTAAAGGATTTTTTGATATTGTCCAAATTCTTAAAATAGTCAAGGTGGTCGGCGTCGATATTCAAAATGATCGAGATAAACGGATTCAGCTCCAAAAAGGTGTCAACATACTCGCACGCCTCGCACACGATGATATCGCTCTGACCCACATAGCTGTTGCCGCCGATAAACGGAAGCTTGCCGCCGATTATCGCCGAGGGGTCAAAGCCGCTGCCGATAAGCACCTGAGAAAGCATGGCGGTCGTGGTGGTCTTTCCGTGAGTACCCGAAACCGCAACGCTTCTTTTGTATCTCCTTGTAACAACGCCCAGCATAACGCTGCGCTCAATGCAGGGGATCCCCTGCTCCGCAGCAGCCTTGCGCTCGGGGTTATCCTCCTTTACGGCTGCGGAATACACAACAAGCTCCGCGCCCTGAATGTTCTCCGCTGCGTGACCCATATAGACCGGGATGCCGTAGCTCTTGATCCTGTCAAGGGTCTCGCCCTCGTTCATGTCCGAGCCCGAAAGCTCAAAGCCCTCGCTCCTGAGTATCTCGGCAATGGGGCACATTCCGCTTCCGCCGATCCCGATAAAATGTATTCTTTTGATTTTATTTAAAAGCTCGTCGTAATTCAAATCATTCACTCCGTTCGGTATTATCAATACTATTATAAGTCCAAACGCGAAAAAAATAAATACCTAAAGGAAAATTTCAACGATTTTACCAAATTTTCTTTGTGCCCAAAAGCGGAGTGTATTCCAAAGACAACACCATGCGCCCGAATCAGGCGGCGTTGCCTTGGTTTTGCCGCATAATCAATTCTGCAATGATGCCGAACGCCTGCAAGGGAGAAAGGTGATTTTTGTTATCTGTCCATGGCAGCTTCATCAAGCAAAAATTCCTCGATACCGATATAGAGTATACCCTTTTCGTCGTGCCACGGAATGATATTGTCTCTTACGACAACTATCTTGCGGAAGGAATCGCCGATCCCGTTCAGCGAAGCAGTCTCCTGTTTTCTCTTTTCTTCATCGGGAATTGCAAACGCCGACTGAATATAGTAGCGTTGACTGCCTCTGTTTGCCACAAAATCGATCTCGCGACTGACGCGCTTGCTTTTGCCGTTTTCATCGCGTGTGTTCAGCGTCACAATACCTACGTCAACATCAAAGTCTCGTATCCTCAGCTCGTTGTACAGGATATTCTCCATAATGTGAGTTTCTTCCTGCTGACGAAAGTTCAGCCGCGCATTTCGTAACCCTACATCGGAATAATAGTACTTCATCGGAGAACCGATATACTTTCTGCCCTTTACATCATATCGCTTTGCTTTGTAGAGCAAAAAAGCGTCGATAAAATAATCCAGATAGCGGCTGAGAGTATCGTCTGCGATTGAGATCCCCTTGACCGAAGCAAAGGTTTTTTGGATTTTAGATGGGTTGGTCAGTGAACCGACGGAGGACGAAACAATATCAAGCAAATCATCCAGAATAGGTTTTTCGTTTGAAATGCTGTGACGAGACATGATGTCGTCCAAATAGATTTTATCAAAAAGTGTGTGAAGATATCTGCTCTTGTCCTCGGCTGTTTTTTGCGACAGCACCAAGGGCATACCGCCAAATGTAAAGAAATCGCGCCACGCGTTGCGTTTGTCTTGGGTATAGGCGGAATAAAACTCCTGATAGCTCAGCGGATTTATGCGCACCTCATCGCCTCTGCCGCGAAACTCAGTCAAAATATCTGTGGACAGCATTTTGGAATTGCTTCCGGTGACATACAGATCGACATTTTTAATTTTCATCAGCCCAAGCAAAACATCAACAAAGCCGATTTTTTCTTCTGTTCCCGGAAGATAGGGATTAGGAATGTCGGCAACCTTTTGAATTTCATCCAGCAAAACATAGTATGTTTTGGTTTTGTCTGTCAGCATACTTCGGATATACTGCCCCAGCTCCAAAGGATTGCGGTAGCGAAAGTTTTGGTCATCATCCAAAGCCAGCTCAATAATGTTTTCGTCCGATACTCCGGTTGAGTTCAAGTATTGGTGGAACAGCTCAAACAGGAGATAGGATTTTCCGCAGCGGCGAATACCGGTGATCACCTTGACCATTCCGTTTTCTCTGCGCTGGATCAGTTTGTTAAGATAGCGGTCGCGTTGTATCTGCATTTTGTACCTCACGAATATTTTGCGGAAATACGCAATTATTTCTCATGCATTAAGCATAGCACAGGTTTGCAAAAAAAGCAAGCATATTAAGTCGGCAAGAATATTTTGCGGCAATACGCATTTTTTTCTCGTGCATTTTTTACAGAACGGCGGAGTTGCCGGGGAATTTTGCAGTTTGACAATTATAATGCTAGAAATCATAATTGATTCTAAATCAAAATTTCAAAATATCTCCTTCCTCGTCTGTCTTGCCAAAAGCGTTTGGTAATGCTATAATTATCACAATGATTGGTGGGTTGATTATGAGCGAAAAGTGCGTTGGAAATATTAAGAAAAACGATATCGTCACATTAAAAATCACCTCCGCTACCGCCGAGGGAAGCGGAGTGGGCAAGACCGAGGGCGGCATTGCGGTTTTTGTGCCGCAGACTGCTGTGGGCGACGAGGCTGAGGTCAGGATCCTGAAGGTCAAAAAAACCTATGCCTTCGGCAAGCTTGAGCGGATCATAAAACCCTCGGAGCACAGGATCGAGCCTGATTGTCCGTATTTTTCAAAATGCGGCGGCTGCGTTTGGCGGCACATCAGCTATGACGAGGAATGTCGCGTCAAGCGGCAGAGGGTCATTGACGCGGTTGAGCGTATCGGCGGGATCAAGACCGAGTTCGCGCCGATCATCCGCGCGGATCCTGTTGACAGGTACCGCAACAAGGCTCAGTTCCCGGTTGGCGTCGGCAGCGACGGCAAGGTCAAAATCGGCTTCTATGCCTTTCACAGCCACAGGGTCATCGACTGCGACGACTGCGCCTTGCAGCCAAGGGCGTTTGCCCGGGTCGTCGAGATCACAAGGGAGTTCATCACCCTGACGAACGCCGATATTTATGACGAGGCGACCGGCAGGGGCAGGCTCAGGCATATTTATATCAGGCTCGGCGAGGTGACAGGCGAGCTTATGGTTTGCTTTGTTGTGAACGGCAACGGCTTGAAGCGTGAGGATTTGCTGATAAAAATGCTGATAGACAGGCTTCCGAACCTCAAAACCGTTGTTTTTAATTCTAACAGAGAAAAAACAAACGTGATCCTCGGCAGCAAAAACCGCGTTGCCTACGGCGACGGCTTCATTACCGACGAGCTCTGCGGTCTCAAATTCAAGATCTCTCCCTTTTCGTTCTGGCAGGTCAACCGCCGCCAAGCCGAAAAGCTCTATAACAAGGTAAAAGAATACGCCGGGCTCAGCGGCGGTGAAGCTTTGCTTGACTTGTACTGCGGCACCGGAACGATCGGGCTGACAATGGCAAAGGACTGCAAAACGCTGATCGGCGTTGAAATAATCGAGGACGCTGTGCGCGACGCCGGGCAAAACGCCGCGCTGAACAAAATCGAAAACGCACGCTTCATCTGCGCCGACGCTCCCGAGGCTGCTCAAAAGCTAAAAAAAGAGGGCGTGAGCCCAAACGTTGTGGTGCTCGATCCTCCGCGCAAGGGCTGCGGAGAGGAGCTTGTCAACACCGTTGCCGAAATGTCGCCCGACAGGGTGGTTTACGTTTCCTGCGACCCGGCAACTCTTGCGCGCGATTTGAAGTTTTTTGCCGAAAGAGGCTACCGCGCGGTCGAGGTCACGCCCTGCGATATGTTCAGCCGCACCGCTCATGTTGAGAGCGTTGTTCTTTTGTCCGGTTATTGATCCAACCAATCCCGAATGGTTTTATAGTCCTCCGGCTTGACTTCGGCGTGAGAATCATCGTCATAGGTGATAAGGGTGCAGTCGGTGCTGCCCTTTAGCTTTGCGTACAAATTCTCCGCCTGACTGTAATCAACCAGCTCGTCGAGCTTTGCATGAAACATCAGCACCGGAACCTTGATTTCGTCCGCCCAATATATGGCTGAGCGTTTTGTGTATTCTTCGGGCTTTTCCTCCGGGGTGAATCCGATCGTTTCTTTCAGTACGGCTTCCATATCATCACGGGCTTCATAGGATTCAAACAAATCACTCACTGCGCTGAGGGCAATGATGCGTTTGATCCTGTTGTCCTTTCTTGCCGCCGGGTATGTCATTACGCCGCCGCGCGAGGCTCCGATCACGCAAAAATCATCCATATCAATAAACGAAAAATGATTTTCACACAGATCGATCAGCTTGATAACGTCATTAAGGTCGTTTCCGCCGAAATGATCCTCACCCTCAGAGCCGCCACAGCCCCTGTATTGCGATGCGATAACAATGCGGTCGCACACAGCACAGACTGAGGCGGTCGTGTTGTTTTCGAGCTTTCCGTAATCCCTGTTGCCGCCGTGATTGAACATGACGCATTTGCCGGGCTCCTGAGTTTCTTCGACAGAAAGCGGCACAGACAGATAGCCCTCGATCTTCAGCCCGTCCGAAAGGTAGTAAAACTTATATGTAGTGCAGATCTTATCGAATTTTCCGCCCTGATTGACCTTGACAAAATCAAACGCCTCGCTGCTTTCATAGTTATCCATATCGTAAATATTGTTTTCTTCGGAAGCGATCGTCGTTTCGGTCTGACCGGAAGTTTCCGCCTGATTCGTTTTTTCAGACTGACAAGCCGCAAGAACCGAAAGAACGAGCACAGCAGCAATCAAAATACATAAAACTCTTCTTGTTTTCATACGAATACTCTCCTCTCAAATTATCTCTGTATCACTCTTGATTTTTTCTTCATGTTGTGATTATTATTCATGGTCGAAGCATACTGCCTAGATAGACGGTGATTATTTGCCGTCTTACTAACGGGAGCTTCGACCGTTTTTATTATATATCATAACAACAAAAAAGAAAAGCACCGCCTGCCAAAAAGATGTTGACAGAATGGTGCTTTTAGTGTTTATTTCTGTTAAACAGGAGAATGGCTTTGCGGTCTGATTACCGCAAAATTTCGTTGTCGTCCCTGCAAGGCTATTATCAAATTTTTGATTTTTTTCAAAATCGGTATTACTTGAACAACTCCATGCTTTGGTATATGCTTTTTCGTGTTGCCGCTTCCTTGAGCATTGACGAGGTGTTTTCGCTTTTGCGCCTGCCGGTCAGGAGGAGCGAGGCGTATTTTCCGATTTCGGCTGCCCAGCCGACTGGAAGCAAAATCTTGTATTTTTTGATGATCTTGTGCTTTGAATAAATCTTTTTGTTCAGCGTTGAAACCGCCTGAGTTGCAATGCTTTTGTCATCGACCGTGTGCTCGCCGCGGTTTGAAATGTACTTTATCTCGCGGTAACGGTTCATATCCTTTTTGCCGAAATTGCCGCCGTTCAGGATGTCGAGCATCAGTTCGTCAAGACGGCGGTCGGATATCTCCGCGTTTTTTGCCCAGGCATTTTTGGGGAGCCTCAGATGCTTTTCACAAGCAAGAGTCAGAATTTGCGCCAGCTTCCAAAGCCCAAACCGCTTTAACTCTTGTTCAAAAATTTTTGGGAATGCGTCGCTGCCGATCTTGTTTACAAAAACCGCCCAGTCGCAAAGGTGGCGCAGTCCGATCCCCTCGCTAGTCAGGTGAGAGGCAACGTGCAGCAGCATGATAAGACCGTGGTGAAAGTCGTCGGGTATCCTGCACGAAAAGTCTTCGGCGGAAAACAGCCGCGAGGTCTCGATCGTTTTTGCGATCTCAAGCCGTATCTTGTCGCCGAGCTCGCCCTCGGGGATCCCGTTGAGGCTGCGGTGCTGCTCCCAAACGCTCAGCGAATCGCGCCTGAAGCCGATATGTATTTGCTTTCCGTTGTCCTCCTGCTCCGCGGCAAAGCCTATGCTTTTGACAAGGCTTGCGGCGCGTTCAAAATCCTTTTCACCGACCAAAAAATCCACATCGCCCATCTCTCTCAGGTTTGGGTCGGGGTAGTAGCAGGCTGAGGCGTAGCCCTTCAAAACGCAGTAGGGCACACTGCCCTCGGTCATAAGCCTGTGCAGCTCGCCGTGCTGCATGTGGTTCGAGGTGTTTTTCATTATGTTGCCGTAGAAAATCTCGTTGTATTCCGCAAAAGCCTTTGGAGAAGCCTTTTTCAGCTCGTCGCGAACAAAGGGGAAAACCAGCGAAAAGACCGTCTGCTTTTTGGCTTCGCTGAGTATTTCGGGTATGTCAAAGCCCTCGGTTGACGGCTTGGTGCCGCCGAACAACCGATACCCCACAATATCCAGTAAAATGCTGTATTCCGAAGTCATTTTTCAACCGCCTTTTTATTTCTTTATTCCCATTATAAATCTGATCAGTAAGCCGAAAACAGGGGAGATATGCCCTGCGCCCCCTCGGGCGGCTTGTCGATATAGTCAATCGCCCTTCCGCAGCCGTTGATAACGCAGTCGGCTGAGGTCTTGTGGACCCTGACTCTGAGGCGGGTTTTTTCGCTGATAAGCCTTGCCAGTCCGCCCAGCTTTGCCAGTCCGCCCGTCAGGATAATGCCGTCGGTGTATATGTCGCTTATCAGCTCCGGCGGAGCCTTTTCGAGCACGTCTCTTATCGCTCTGACAAGCTCGGCGGCGGTTTCTTCAAGCGCAGATTTTATCTCGGACGAGGTCACGTCGGCGTAGGAGGGCAAGCCGCTGAGTGCGTCTCTGCCCTTGACGCGGTAGAAGCTTTCCTGCGCAGGGGCTTTTACGCAGCCAATCGCAAGCTTGCAGGCTTCCGCCATGTTTGAGCCGATGATCAGATTGTATTTTTTGCGAACATATTTTACGATCTCCTCGTCCATTTTTTTGCCTGCGCAAAAAACGCTCTTTGATACCGCCGTGCCGCCCAGCGAAACAACCGCAATGTCGGCTGTGCCTGCGCCCAAATCGGCAATGAGTATTCCGTGCGGCGAGGTTATGTCGATCCCGCAGCCCAAAGCCGCCGCAAGGGGACTTTCGATCAAAAACACCCTTCTTGCGCCAAAGGAGCTTACCGCGTTGACAACGGCGCGCTTTTCGACCTCGGTCACTCCGCAGGGGACCGCGCTGACGATCCGCGGCATAACAACGCGCGACGAGGTGACTGTGCGCAGCATTTCGCTCACCATTGCTGCGGCAAGGTCGGAATGTGCGATCACGCCGTTTTCTATCGGGTGGGCGGCGGTGATGCCAAATGGAGTTTTGCCGATCATCCTGTATGCCCGGTCGCCGTATTCGTAGATCTCTCTTGTGTCAATGTCAAAGGCGACAACGCTCGCTTCGTCAAGCAGCTTGCCGCTCTCGGATGTAAAGACCCTGGTTCTGCCCGAGCCCAGGTCGATTGCTATATCCATTTGATCACTCCTGCTGAATTGATGAATAAGGTTGGTATTAGTTGATGACGGCTTCCGGTCAAAATAAAAAGCATTATTTATCCAATCGGGAACAAAAGTGTTTTTCAAAAAAACCTATCTTCCCGACCGAAACTCCACACTCCACACTCCAAGCCCCACACTCCAAACTACAAGTTGCAAGGTTTCTTTCGGGCAACCGACGCCTAAATAATCACCGACTTATCTTCTCGGATTAAAAAACTCGGATCAAAACTCCACACTCCAAACTACAAGTTGCAAGGTTTCTTTCGGGCAACCGACGTTTAAATAATCACCGACTTATCTTCTCGGATTAAAAAACTCGGATCAAAACTCCACACTCCAAACTACAAGTTGCAAGGTTTCTTTCGGGCAACCGATGCCTAAATAATCAGCGACTTATCTTCTCGGATTAAAAATCTCGGATTAAAAAATCTTTCAGTCCGCTGTAGCGCATTGTTTTTCGGTTGTTGTTCACCATTTGGGCAACGGTCTGCGGCAGTCCCACCATAATAAGCTTGTTTTTGGCTCTTGTCACCGCGGTGTAGAGCAGGTTGCGATAATAGAGCTGTCGCGGTCCCGGAAACATCGGCATGATGACCGCGTCAAATTCGTTGCCCTGGCTTTTGTGTACGGTGATCGCATAGGCAAATTCAAGCTCCGAGGCGTGCTCGTATGTAAGCGAGGCGGTCTTGTCATAAAATCGGATCGTGATAAGCTTTAGCTTTTTGTCGATTTTCTCGATAACGCCGATGTCGCCGTTAAATATCCCCTCACCGGCTTCGCCGTTGTCCTTGTGCCAAAGAATATCGTAGTTGTTTTTTATCTGCATCACCTTGTCGCCCACGCGAAAGGTCAGGCTCTTTATCGTTATTTCTTCCTTGTCCTCCGAGGGCGGGTTCAGGCACGCCTGTAGCCTTTCGTTCAGGCGGATGGTTCCCAGCTCTCCCTTTTTTGAGGGCGCAAGAACCTGGATGTTCTCAAAGGGCGAGTAGCCGTATGCCCTTGGAAGCCGGGTGGCGCAAAGCTGAGCGATAGTGTCGGAGATCTGTTTTTCGTTGCCGTAGCCCAAAAAGAAAAAGTCGTTGTCCTTTTGGTTGAGCACCGGCATCTCGCCGCTGACTATCTTGTGCGCGTTGGTGACGATAAGGCTTTGCTGAGCCTGTCTAAAGATCTCGTTGAGCCTCACCACCGTGACCGCTCCGCTTTCGATCAGATCCGAGAGAACGTTGCCGGCTCCCACCGAGGGAAGCTGGTCGCTGTCGCCAACCAAAATCAGCCGGCAGCCCAGCGGCAGCGCGCGCATCACGCTCTCAAAAATCAGGCAGTCAACCATTGATACCTCGTCGATTATCAGCGCGTCGCACTTTAGCTGGTTGCGTTCGTTCCTGCTGAAAACAGGCTTGTCGTGCCTGTCCCAGTTCACCTCAAGCAGCCGGTGGAGCGTCTTGGCTTCCTTGCCGGTCAGCTCGCTCATTCTCTGGGCGGCTCTGCCCGTTGGGGCGGCAAGCAAGACCTTTTTGCCGTTGCGCTCAAGAATACTGATAATAGCGTTCAGCGTGGTGGTTTTGCCGGTTCCGGGTCCGCCGGTGAGCACAAAAAGGCTCTCGGTCAAAGCGGAGGTTATCGCCTGCTTTTGCAGCGAGGCATAGGCGATAGAATCATTTTTTTCACATTGGATGATTTCTTCTTCTATATTTTTAAATTTCTCTGAGGGAAATTTAGACATCATTTTGATTCGCGAGGAAATATATATCTCGCTCAAATGGAGCTCGGGCAAAAAGACAAATTCTCTGCCGCCGATTTGGTCGGAGATCAGGCTTCGCTCAAAGGTCATCGAGTCGATGCAGTCAACGACCCTTTCGGTATCCACCTCCAAAAAATCCGAGGTGATCTCGGCAAGCTGGGGCTT
Source organism: uncultured Eubacteriales bacterium (assembly GCA_900315605.1). Classification (GTDB taxonomy): domain Bacteria; phylum Bacillota; class Clostridia; order Oscillospirales; family Acutalibacteraceae; genus Ruminococcoides. The sequence continues at coordinate 14,984 of OMZU01000037.1, forward strand.
GGGCAGGCAGGTGTGGCCGTTTGCCTCGTTGTGTCTGAGCACATAGGCAGCCCCGGCTCTTATCCTGATTTCGGAGTCGGTTCCCAGATTTTCTTTTCGGGCGATATGATCCGCGCTTTCAAACGAAACGCCGAACTCGCCGCCGCAGAGGATATAGGGATTCGCCTTTATCCTTTCAACGCAGGAGCCGCCGAGCGCGCTGTAGATTTTGACGGCAGCGGCGTTTGATATCCCAAATTCGCCCAAATAGAGCATAAGCTCGCGCACGCCGGTGTTGGCTCTGAGCTGAGCGGCAAATTCCTCTGCCTTGCGCGCCGAAATTCCCTTTAGCAGAGCCACCCTTTCGGGCTGGGTCTCCATCACCTCAAGGGTCGCCTCGCCAAATTCGCTGACAAGCCTTTGGGCTGTTGACGCACCGATCCCCTTGACGGCTCCCGAGGAAAGGTATCGCAAAATATCGGCTGCGCGTGTGGGTCGGCAAACCTCATACGCCCTGACCGAAAACTGCCGCCCGTAGCTGCGGTGTGTGATAAAATCACCGATAAGGCTCACGCTGTCGCCCGGGTTTATTTGCGGCATTATCCCAACGGCGGTGATAACGTCGTCGCCGTCCGAGATCTCGATCACCGAATAGCCGTTTTCTTCATTTTTATATACAATGCTTTCAACAGCTCCCTCAAGACGGAGCATTTTTTCATCTGCCATTTCGCGCTTCCTTTTTGTTATCTGCGTATTATTATAACTCATTTTTGTGCGGATAACAATATTTTTAATCAACAATTTCGTTCGGAGGAGAGAAGGGGAAAAAAGAATAACGAATAAAGAATAAATAATAAATAATAATTTCGGTCGGGAAGATAGAATGTTTTAAAAAATACGTTTGTTCCCGGTTGTATTTGTATTTATTTGGCAATAGTTTTCCGTTCAGCGTTGTAGGGGCGCACCGGGAAAAAGAATAACGAATAAAGAATAAATAATAATTTCGGTCGGGCAGAAGGAATATTTTTTTAAAAACGCCTTCGTTCCCGGTTGTATTTATATTTGTATAGCAATATTTTCCTATTTTGGTTGTATTTCTCAGAGGTCGCACACATGGGTGCGACCCTACTGTTTTAATAAGACTTTAGCTATAGTAATACAGTCGGGAGCAAAGGTGTTTTTCTTACAAATTCTGTCTGCCCGACCGAAATTTTCCATTTTCCATTTTCCATTTTCAATTGAATTTCAGATGCTTCTTCCCGACCGAAAAAGGTTTATCTTTTTTCTTTTATCAACTCAAAAAATTCCTCTCGCGTTATCAGCCTTGAAAAGCCGTAGTCCCTGCACATTGCTTCACAAATTTTTTGCGTTTCGTCGTCCATTTCGCAGTCGGGGCAGATTATGAACTGCCTTTTTCCCCTGATGTCCCGGTTGATCCTTGCTGCCGCGCTTCTCAGCAGGATCTCGGCGTTGCAGCTTTCGCCCTCGGGGGTGACAAAAATAATAAGGTTGTCGTCCCTGTATCTGAAAATACGGTAGCATAGCTCCCGGATCACCGCCGCCGCGCCCACGGTCGCAAGCACTACCAAAAGCGTTGCCGACACAATATTCATATGCTTCACCTCAAAGATTATTGCTTTACAACTACATATTATTTTTGCGGAAAAAAAGTGTTAGCATATTTTTGGCTTGCGGTGAAAAACTATAAGCGAAAAGCTTGGAGGTGAAATAAAATGAGCGACAATTCCTATATCAACCATTGCATCGAGTGCGACGTCACAAGCTGCAAGCATCACAATATCGCAAAAAATTTCTGCTCGCTTGAGTGCATCAAAATAGGCACCCACGAAAGCGACCCCGAGGTTGTTCCGTGTACCGACTGCCAAAGCTTTGAGCAGAAATAGAATGAATGGTAAAAGCGGCGTTTTGTCCTCAGGGGCTGACGCCGTTTTTTCTTTTGTCAAGAAAGTCCTGGAGAATTATCGTTGCTGCAACCTCGTCAACCACGCTCTTGCGTTTTTTTCCTCTGGTGTTTGTTTCGTTCAAAAAGCCGTGAGCCGTAACGGTGGTTCCCCTTTCGTCCTGCATGACCGTTTCAACTCCGCTCAGCTCGGCAAGCTTTTGTGCAAATTCTCTTGCGTTTTGCGCGCTCTCGCCCTCGGAGCCGTCCATGTTTTTGGGAAGCCCCACCACGATCAGCTCGGCTTTGAGCTCCTGTGCGGCTTGGGCGACCTTTTGGAGCAGCTTTTGAGGAGATTTTTCAAAAATCACCGTATGGGGTGACGCAAGAAACTCGGTTTTGTCGCAAACGGCAAGCCCTGTTCTCGCTTTTCCAAGGTCAACCGACATGATTATCATAATAAAATTCCTTTCAGCTTGATAGATACATTATAATTCAAAAGCGGCACAATTACAATGCTTTTGTTTTTTCTGCCGTCAATTAGACTTTTATTCTACAAAAGAATATAAAAAACAGCTTCTGCGTTCTGACAAATCCATTGTGCCTGCCCTGATATAATACTTTGTAGTATCATTCAGTAATCAAAGCAAAGGAAGTTGAAACAATGCAGGGTGCAGATTCCGTTCGCCGCAAAAGCTCACAGCGGCTTGGATTTGGCAAGGGTCTTATAATCAACGCGGCTTTTTTTGTCAGCGGCGTAATAATTTCGGGGGGCGCGGTGCTCGGAAACCTGTCTCCGTTCGGCGCGTCCTTTGCCGCGGCTGTTCCGTGGGAGAGGCTTTTGCCCTCGGCTTTGGGCGCGGCGTTGGGATATATCATGCTCGATCCGTCCGACGGCTTTAGATATCTTGCGGTCTTGGCTGCGATCGTCGCGGCAAGGTGGCTGATGAACGATATCCCCAAAATCAGCAGAAGCAGGCTTTTTGCGCCGCTTGTCGCCTTTGTTCCGATTTTTGCAACCGGCGTCGCGCTGCTTTTCGGCAGCCAAAGCACGCTCTCAAGCTTTGCCGACTGCGCTGTTGAGGCTGTGATCTCGGGCGCGGCGGCATATTTTATCAGCACGGCAATGAGGCTGGTTGCCCAAAACAAAAGCCTTGGAAGCTGCACCTCGACCGAAGCCGCGTGCCTTGCGCTCACAGGCTGCGTGATGATCCTTGCGCTGGGTCCGGTCGCCTACGAGGGGATCTCGCTGGGCAGGATCGTTGCCGTGGCTGCGGTTTTGGTTTGCGCCTACTGCGGCTCGGTCAGCGGCGGCGCGGTCGGAGGAGTTGCAACCGGAGCGGTTTTTTCTCTTTCGAGCAGGGCTAACGGCTTTATCTGCGGAGGCTATGCCTTTGGCGGACTGACGGCAGGCTTGTTCGCTCCGCTGGGCAGGCTGGGCTGCGCGGCTTCGTTTGTGCTGGCTGACAGCGTTATGAGCCTTGCGTTCGGCGGCGAGGCTTCCTTTGCCGCAACTCTGATCGAGGGGCTCATCGGCGCGGCGGTGTTCATGGTTTTGCCCCAGGGCATACAAAACTACCTTTCGTCGGTCTTGAAAAAAGAAGCCGGCGGCGCGCTTGGCGAGACAGTGAGCCGAAGCGTCGTCATGCGTCTCAGGCACGCTTCAAGGGCGATCGGCAATGTCAAAAAAGATGTTGAGGACGTTTCTAAGCAGATGACCAAGCTGTATTCTCCGGGCTTTGAAACGGTTTGCAGCAGCGTTGCCGGCGAGGTCTGCTCAAAATGCGGACTGCGTATGTATTGCTACGAGCGCGAGGGCGGCGTTACGCGCGACGATTTTTTCAGGCTGGAGGATATCCTTGCCGAAAACGGCAGGGTGAGCGAAAGAGATATCGAGAACGCCTTTGTCAAAAAATGCTGCAAAAAGGGCGAGCTTGCCGCAAGCGTGAACCACAATTACCGCGAGCTTTGCTCCGCGCTTGAGGCGCAGCGCAGGGTCGCCGAGCTGAGAGGAGTAGTAGCCGGTCAGTTTGCCGGGGTCAGCGAGCTTTTGAGCGACCTTTCCGACGAATTTGCTTCCGCTCCGGGCTGCGACCCCGAAGCCTCCGAGAGGATCACCGCCGCGCTCGGTCAGCTCGGACTTACGGTAACAGAGTGCGTCTGCGTGATCTCGGCTGAGGAAAGAATGACCGTCGAGCTTGAGCTGTCATCAAGATCCGAGGGAAAGCTCAGCCGCGGTCAGCTTGCGCGTGAGGTCTCGCGCTGCTGCGGCAAAAGGCTTGAGCTGCCCGAGCTTTCGGAGGAGGGCGGAAGGATCCGCGCGGTGCTGTGCGAGGTCCCGGCTTTTGACGTTGAGATCGGCACGGATCAGCACATTGCAAACCACGGCAAGCTGTGCGGAGACTGCCTTGATTATTTCAGCGACGGAGCCGGAAGATTTTATTCCCTGGTCTGCGACGGAATGGGAACCGGCGGCAGGGCGGCGGTTGACGGCAATATGGCGGTTTCGGTCATGGGCAGGCTGCTGCGCTCGGGGCTTTCGCCGGACAGCTCGCTGGGAATAGTAAATTCCGCGCTGATGATAAAGAGCGGCGACGAGTCGCTTTCAACGCTTGACGTGGCAGAGATCGATCTTTTTTCCGGTGCGCTCACGCTCAAAAAAGCCGGCGCGCCGCCGACATATATAAAAAAGTCGGGCAGGGTCAACTCTTGTGAGCTGCCCTCGCTGCCCGCTGGAATTTTGAATGAAGTTAGGTTTTCTACAGAGCAGATAAACCTTAGGGTGGGTGATATGGTGCTTATGGCGTCAGACGGAGTTGTAACAGGCGACGACAGATGGCTTGAAAGGCTGATAAAATCATGGAACGAGGGCAGCGCGCAGGAGCTTGCCGAGGCTGTGGTCGCCGAGGCGATGAGGCGCAGAGAAAACGACCGCGATGACGATATCACCGCGGTCGCGATCAGGCTGATTGAAAATGAATAACCGACTTACAATGGACAATTGACAATTCAGCCCGTGCAAAAACTCATTTTGCATATTGCTGAGATGAACGACTTTAAAATAACGGTGTAGATTTGGTGTGAGGCAGCCGAAAGGCAGGCTCTCATTGCCTCTATCAACCCTTCAACTCCTATCATATTGATTGCTCTGCGTAAATTGTACGCGGTGAACCTGAGGGCATTCTCTGCGGCTGCAAATCCAATGCCCTTTGTATAGTAGCGGTCGAAACCC
>OMZU01000037.1:20149-20644 GCA_900315605.1 uncultured Eubacteriales bacterium
ACCTCGGTTTGAAAGCTTTTTCGCGAAATTTCGCGGTGCTTTCCTTTGGTACACTTTTTCCTGTTTGGGCAGTTCGCGCAAGCGGAATAGTTTGCATATACAAATGATGTGTCGCCGTTTGAATCCGTTTGGTCGCGCATATGCTTCAGCGTGTGACCTTCGGGACAGGTGTATTCATCTTTTTCCACATCATATGTGAAATCTTTTCGCTTGTAGCCTTCCTCGGCTTTCTGATTTCCGTCCTTACCCTTTGGAACGAGGCAGGTTATGCCGTTTTTTTCGGCTTCGAGCATATCATTTCCGTCATGATACCCGGTATCGGCGAGTTCAGTGATTTTATCCACTTCAAGAAATTCCTTAGCGGTTTTTCCCATTTCTGTAAGCTGTCCTTTGTCTGAACCGTTGTTGGTCGTTTTGTAATCCACAATCATTTTTGACTCGGCTTCCGTCACGACCTGAGTATTGTAGCTGACGTCCATTCCTTTTCCGCTTCCC
>OMZU01000081.1 GCA_900315605.1 uncultured Eubacteriales bacterium
ACAACCGTATTCAATGACAGATAAAGCAATTTCCTTTTCTAATTTATAAGGCAATACCGCATATTCCTAACGTGCGGTATTGCCTTGGTTTATATTATGCTTAGCTTTGTACGAGACAGTCAATCGCCGTAACCGAGCCGATCAACAAATAGCTGAGATATGATCGACAGCTTTTGCTCACGCTTCCATATCAGCGTCGGATAAACGGATATTTCGGGAACAAGCGGACGAAAGCAGAGCTTTGATGAATCTGATGTATCAACCAGCTTATCGAATGAAACGGCATAGCCGATACCGTCCTCAACCATCAGCGAGGCGTTATAGAGCAAGTTATAGGTCGCGGCAACCTGCAGCTTCCTTGCCTGTGCTCCGCTGAAAAGAGATAAGCCGTTTGCACGCGAAACAATCAAAGGCTTGCCGTACAGGTCCTTTACGGTAACGCTCTCTTTTTCAGCCAGCGCGCTGTCTTTGCGCATGATTACTCCGAATATTTCTCTTTCGTCAATCGTAAAGTGATGATATATTTTTCGGTCAAAGTCCGTAAAAATCAAGGCAAAATCCAGCAGTCCGCGATCGAGCTTGTCCTTCAGGTCCTCGGTGTCGCCGCTGATAACATTCAGCCGGATGCCGGGGTAGTCTTTTTTCAGCTGATAAAACACCTTTGTGATGCGGTGCATGGAGTAGGATTCTCCCGCGCCGATATTCAGGCTGCCGGAGATCTCGTTCTTGACCCCCGAGATCTCGCTCTCCGTCAGCTCCATGAGCTGCATCATTTCGCCGGCTCTTTTACGAAGTATCAAGCCCTCCTCGGTCAGCTCTATCCTTCTTTTGCCTCTGATAAACAGCGTTGTTCCCAGCTCGTCCTCCAGATCCTTTAGCTGTCTTGATAAGGACGGCTGCGAGAGATTGAGCGATTGTGCGGCTGCCGAGATGTTGCCCTCTCTTGTCACAGCCAAAAAGTATTGCAAAACCCTAAATTCCATTGGATCACCCCGATTTGATTATACACGATTTTACCATGCTTGTAAAGCATAGTAAACTATTTAATATAAGTATTTGCTATTTTGCGTAATGTGATTTATAATATAAACAGAAACGAGGGATAACTATGAACACAGACGAGTTTATCAAAATCATGGACAGCGGCGCGGAGGTCGTTGCAAAAAGCGAAACGCATTTGTATATGACGCGCCTGAGCAACGAGGCTATGAAAATCACCGCCGAGCTGAACAACAAATATCATACCCCCGAAGAGATCGGCGAATTGATGGAAAAGCTGACGGGCAGAGCCTTTCCCGAGGGCGCATACATGTTTCCGCCGTTCTACACCGATTGCGGAAAAAACACAAAGCTCGGCAAAAATGTGTTCATCAACGCCTGCTGTCAGTTTCAGGATCAGGGCGGGATCACCATTGGCGACGGCACGCTGGTGGGACCCAAAACGGTGATCGCAACGCTGAATCATCACCAAAGCCCCGACAAACGCGCAAACCTTATACCAAAGCCGGTGAATATCGGCAAAAACGTTTGGATAGGCGCGAATGTGACGATCCTTCCGGGTGTGACCATAGGCGACGGAGCGATCATCGCCGCCGGAGCAGTGGTCAGCAAGGATGTTGAAGCAAACACGATAGCAGGCGGTGTTCCTGCAAAATTCATCAAGGCTATACCGCAGGCTGTGCGGTGAGAGAAAAACAAATCGAAACGGAGGAGTCAAATTGGCAAAGGTTTTATTACTGAACGGAAGTCCCCACACCAAGGGCTGCACGGCGGCAGCACTGGACGAAATGGTGAAGGCTTTTGAAAAAGAAGGAATACAGACAGAGATGATCCAAGTCGGCAGCAAGGCGATCAGGGGCTGCATTGCCTGCGGAAGATGCAAAAGCCTGGGTCGCTGCGTTTTTGATGACCTTGTAAACGAAACGGCTCCAAAGCTAGAAGCCGCCGACGGCTTGGTGATCGGCAGCCCTGTTTATTACGGCTCTCCAAACGGCACCATACTCTCATTTTTGGACAGATTGTTTTACAGCACTCCATTTTCAAAGCACATGAAGGTGGGCGCGGCAGTTGTGTCTTGCCGCAGAGGAGGCAACACCGCCTCTTTTGATGTGCTCAACAAATATTTTACGATCAGCAGTATGCCGGTCGCCTCGTCAACCTATTGGAATCAGGTCCACGGCTTTTCGGCGGAGGACGTTGCAAAGGACTTGGAGGGCTTGCAGACAATGCGCAATCTCGCGCGCAGCATGAGCTTTATGATAAAAGCCATAAACGACGGAAAAGAAAAATACGGAAGCCCCGAATCGGAGCACAAATGCTTTACGAGCTTTCACGACGGAAAATAACCGGGTGTAAAAGATATGAAAAAAATATTATCAGCTATTATCGCACTCACGCTTGCGGCTGCCATGTGCGGCTGTCAAAGCCAACAGAATGAAGCCGAAAATCAGACAGGCTCACAGTCAGAAGCTGCCACCGAGCTGACAGCCGCGAAAAGCACTGATTCGTCCGCAGAAAGCACTGATTCGTCCGCGTTTGACCCCTACGCCATTGAAAGCCGCTATGATATAGGCGACGAAATGTTTGAAAAGCGCGACGGCGTTGACTACGGGACCGTTGAAAAAGATGTGAGCTATTATTCAACCACGGCAGAGGACGACAAGCAATGCAATATCCTGCTGCCTCCAGGCTATGATGAAGCCGAAAAATACCCTGTTATGTATGTTTTTCACGGCTTTGGCGGCAGCCACAGCGACCAGATAGACGACGATTCCTACCTGACCCTGCTGTACGGAAACATGCTTAACGACGGGCTGACCGTTCCGATTATAATTGTCAACGTTGACATGTACACCGACAAGCAGTCGGAAAAGGAAAGCTTCAGCGAGGAACAGCTCCGCTTTAGCTACGACAAGGCGATAGACGACGTTGCCGTTGACCTGATGCCGTTTATTGAAAAGACCTATTCGGTCAAGACCGGAAGAGAAAACACCGCGGTCGCAGGAATGTCTGAGGGCGGCGCAAAGTCGCTTTGCACAGGCTTTAAGTGGCTTGACAAATTCGGCTATATCGCCGGCTTTGCTCCCGACACAGGCGTTATACCGACGGAATATTACAAGGGCACCTTTTGGAACACACCTGTTTTTGAGGAGTTCCCAAAGCCGAACGAAAGCAATACGCCGTACTATCTGTATATGACAGTCGGCAGCAAGGATCCCTGGAATATCGACTGCACGCTTTATTACCGCGACGTCCTCGATCAAATGGGCGTGAAAAATCAAACCGATCTTGCCGAGGGCTACGAGCACGACTATATCTTTTGGCGGCAGTGCTTTTATAATTACCTCTCAAAGATTTTTCGCTGACGCAAGGATCATATAAGGAGAGCTTATGAAAAAATTTTTATGCAGTCTCATGCTTTTGCTGATATTAACTGCGGCAGGCTGCGGCGCACGAACCGCTGACCAAAGCGGCAGCACCGTTCCCGCATCCACAGCGGAGGCGATCTCTGCTTCAACAACAAAGGCTCAAACAACCGAGGCAACAACTCAGACGGAAGAAAAAACAACGCAAGCCGTTACCCAAGCCCCGACAGAAGCCGAGACAACCGAAGCGGCTGTGACCGAAGTGAAAAAAGAAGCGGAGCAGCTTCTCAGGATCGACATAAACGGCAACGTTCTTTATGCCGATTTTGAGGACAACACATCGGCGGAAGCCTTAAAGGATCAGCTGTTGAGCCAAAGCCTGACGATGCTGATGGAGGATTACGGAGGCTTTGAAAAGGTCGGAGATTTGCCGTTTTCTTTGCCGACGAATGACGAAAGCATAACCACCTCGGCAGGAGACGTTATTCTTTATCAAGGCAACAAACTGACCATCTACTACGATCAAAACACATGGGAATTTACCAAGGTGGCAAAAATCCGCGACGCCGACGCCTCGCTGAAAGACATGCTCGGCGAAGGCACTGTCAGCGCGACCTTCTCGATCGCAGAAAATCAAGAGAGCCCCTGACGATCCCGCATGAATAAAGGAGAAAACAAAAATGATGAAAACAGCAGAACTAAAGCTCATACAGGAATGGGACAAAACCTTTCCCAAAAGCGATAAGGTCAGCCACAGTGCGGAGCTTCGTACAGACATATTTTGTTTTAAGGCAACACCGCACAATTCAAGGCGCACGCCTTGCTTGGATATTATTCCGTCAGCTTGCCCAAAAATCAGCCCCCATACGTCAGTATGCGAACTGATTATTTGAGCAAGCTGACGAAAAA
>OMZU01000068.1 GCA_900315605.1 uncultured Eubacteriales bacterium
AATCTTTCAAATACTTCCATGTTATCACCCTACTATATGATAACATATCTTCTTTGTAATTTCTATTACAGAATTATTTCAGAATTAGATTGACGTGATATTCAGAAAGTTTTAATATAATAAAACCTTAATTATAGTCGACAAAGTTACTCTCAAAAAGCCCGTATTTATGCGGTTTTTAAAACAAGAAAAGTGGGAACTAAGGTAAGAATACCTTAACCCCCGTTTTTGCGAAGAATGCCCTTTACGGGCGTTTTAAGCACCGATAGTTTCAGGTGTAAATCAACTCTGTATATACAATCTCCTCTGCACGGTTACGGATATTATTCATTCTTGCAACCATAGCATTTGATTATCCGCTTTGAGCTGTTCGGTTATGCCTTCTTTTTCGGCAAGTTGTTTTACCAACCGAAAGAACATCTCCTCTGCCTGCTCGTCGATGTCGGCGAGGTAGGCGGTAAGCTTGCAGCTTGTGAGCAGAGTGGTATAGCGGATTTTGTGGTGCTGTTTGATGTAGCGTAAATGCCGCTTGCCCCATATCCCGATTTCTACCTTCGGCTGTTCGGGCAGTTCCAAACACGGCAGATAGTAATCGCCTTGCAGCTCATAGTGAATACCTGTCTGTTTGTCGTAAATTCTCTTTTCCATTGTTCATCAACCTTTCTTAATATATTTAGCGTGCGTCACGCTGTTTTGACTTTTTGAAACCTCTCGCCTGCTCGATTATCTCATTGAGCTTTTGCTTTCCGAAAATCTTTTCCAACAGGCGGTAGGCTTTATTTTGTTCTCGTAGCATACTGTTGACCTCTCTGAGCCGAGAGTTTTCAGATTTTAGATTTTTGTTTTCGCTGTACAATCTTCCGTTCAGATTGTTGATTCGGCGATAGTTTTCCCAACCCAAATAGCTTTTTGCTACCGCAGATCGAACAAGATTTTTCAGTCGCCGGATTAAAGGATCTACAAACTTTTTCTTGTAGCTCTTTGCCGACATCAAGCCCTGCGGTTCCGGGAGTTGAAGCTCGGGATTATTGTCAAGCTGATGTTCTATGCTGTCGAGTGAATCCGTTACTTCCTTGATTTTTTCTGCCGTCGCTTTCAGACCTTTGACCTCCAACTGCTTTTCTTCAATCTCCCTGTCAAGCTCGGCGACCTCTTTGGCTCGCTCCTGCTTTTTGTAATCAAGGACAGACAGGTGTTGCTCGTGAGTGCCCTTCTGCTCCCATTCAATGCCGTACCGCTCCATAATCTGAGCGAGGACTTTCTTTTCGGAAAGTATCCAACGATTCAGCTCGTTGTCGCTCTTTCCCTCGCCTTTGAAGCCCATATTGAGCATAGCCTGTTTCAGCGAAACTCTTGTTTCCAAACCTCGCTTGCTGCCGGTGGTGAACGGTACAAAGTCGATATGAATATGCGGTGTTGCTTCATCCATATGAAGGTGAGCGGAGAACACTCGCAGGTAGGGATTGCGTTCTTGGAAGCCCTGATAGTATTCGTCGAGGATTGCCCTCGCAAGCTCGGCGTGCTCTCCTGTCGCTGACATATCGTCCTTGTTGCCGATTTGGAAGATGATTTCGTGGAACAGCTTTTCCTGTTTTCCGGACTCGATATGCTTGTAATAATCGGCTATCTTTCTGTCCTTGCGTTTCTGTTTATCGTTGTACTGTTTCAGAGCTTCATCAAACATCTCGTGATACACTTTCTTGATCGGCTCGTTACAGTAATCTATATTCAAATGGGTACGCTCGCTGTCCACGTTCTCCGCTGTGAAGCTGCGGCTGTTGTGCGTGACAGAGCCTTTACCCACCATTGCGCTAATCGTTCTCTTCATTTATCTACCTCAAATCTGTATTTGTATTCAGCTATCTTTTTACTGAGTTGTTGCTCAGGTTCTGTTACTCTTGCCAAGAGTAAAGCAAAAGCACTTTTGACAGCAGGGCTATCAAAAATGCAACCTGCGAGCAGGTTTTGCGCTCTCCGAGGGTGCGGGTCGCCGGTGGCGACCTCTGCCTGCTTTAGCAGGCAGAAGCACCGACCGAGTCGACAGGCGAGACCAAGGGCAGCCCTTTGAAAAGGGCTCCCTGCACCCCGCCTAAACTTTAGTGCGTGACGATCCGTGACGATGGTGACGATGTTTTTGACACATCGCTATCTCTAAAAGACCGTCACGGTCGTCGCACATCGTCACGCCGATGAAACCTCCGCTTGCTGTTCAAGATAAAGTGTGATTACCCTGCCGCTGTGAGTATGCCTGTTAGAATAACGGATACCATATTCATTGAATAGCCTTGCGGCATTGATATTCAGCTTTAGCGACAAAGCGTTTGGTTTCATATTTACGCCGAGCCAACTGACCAGCTCTGTCGGTGAGCCTTGCCAAGCAGGACTGCTCTCAGAAAACTTTTGAGAGATAACTTGGAGCAACGGCTCCGGCGGCTCTTTCCATAATTCGGTTTCCGTCCTCTCGAGCTCCCATATCAGATTATCGGGATTGCGGTTAAGGTATAGCTTCTGATCCTGTTGGTCTCTGCCGGATATTTCAAGCGTAGCTGCGTTTGCAGTCCGCTTTTCTTTTTGCAGAACAAACGCTCCGTCGGCAGCGCCGAGCAAGCCGTTAGTTCCTGAAATCATATCAAAGCTGTCATCAGATTTTTGCTTGCGTGTATGATGAACAAGTATCATACCGATTCTGTTATTGTCGGCAAACCTTTTCAGTCTGCTGATAATCTCATAATCATTCGAGTAGCTGTAATCAGAACTTACCTCACGCACCTTTTGCAAGGTGTCAATGATTATGAGCTTGGTGTCGGCGTGCTTCGTTATAAAACTCTCCAACTGCTTGTCCAAGCCGTCATTCAACTGACTTGCCGAAACGGATAAGTACAGATTGTCGGCACTGTCAGTACCAAACATCTGATACAACCGCTTTTGCAAGCGACTGTAATCATCTTCGAGGGCAAGGTAAAGCACCGTACCTTTGTTGACATTGTAATTCCAAATCGGCGTTCCGGTGCTGATATGATAAGCAAGCTGCGCCATCAAAAAGCTCTTGCCGATTTTCGGCGAGCCGACAAACAGATACAGTCCGCTGTACAGCAGACCGTCAATGATCGGCGGTCTGTTTTCATATACAGTGTCGTACAACTCAGTCATAGAAACGGTGTGCAGATAATTTTCGTCAAAACAATTTAACTCCAAACTATTGAAATCAGACAAATCATCTGCTATACTTGTATCAAGATATTTTGTTGATGACTGCTCATCACCTGCGCCAACAGGTGTGTTGTGAGCGGTCATTTCATTTTCACAACTCATTTTTATTCCCCCTTCATTCCGCCGAGGGTAACGGCAATCAGGTTGAGCGTATCGAGTATTTCATCTGAAACCGTTCCGCCATTGCTGATACGCCGCAGCTCCCCGTAAATATCTTGCATTTGATTTTTGAGAGCCTTATACACTCTTGGATTACCCTGCACGATAATATCACGCTGCAAGGTACGCTTTATAAGATAATCTTGCTTGGTTAAGCCTGACAGAGCGACGATTTTTTCAAAATGCTCCCATTCTTCCGGCGATACTCTGAACGCCACTGTCTTACTGCGCCAGCGGTTGTGGCGGTCTAAATTTTTCGCTGACATATTTTAACCTGCCTTTCCGAGATCATTAAGCCTATCTGCCATATCCTTTTGCTTGGACGGAAACAGATGTGCATAACGATAAGTAACATCTATGCTTTCGTGTCCCAACCTATCGGCAATGGCTAAAGCTGAAAAGCCCATTTCAATCAACAAAGAAACGTGTGAATGTCTGAGGTCGTGTATTCTGATACGCTTAACCCCGGCTTGCTTCGCTCCTCTGTCCATCTCGTGATGAAGATAGCTTTTTGAAATCGGGAATATACGATCGTCTTCGCCACGGCTGTAAAACATTGATAAATAGTCCTGCATTTCTTCACAAAGGAAATCAGGCATATTTATCGTGCGATTGCTCTTTTTGGTTTTCGGCGACGTAATAATGTCCTTGCCTGCCAAATGCTGAAATGATTTGTTGATGGTGACCGTTTGAGCTTTGAAATCAAAATCCGCCGGTGTGAGAGCTAACAACTCACCCAATCGGATACCCGTCCAATACAGCATCTCAAACGCATAGTATGAAACAGTCTTGTCCATCATCGCTTCCGAGAAGCTTTTATATTCTTCAAGCGTCCAAAACTTCATCTCCTTGCTCTCCTTTGCGCCCATATTCCCGGCGATTGACGCAGGATTGGTACGCAAGCCGTAGTATCGCACAGCGCGATTGAACATAGCGCTGAGCTGATTGTGAACAGTACGGAGATACGTCTTGGAATATAGCTTCCCGTGCTTATTTTTGAGTGTCCTTATCTCGTTTTGCCATTCAATCACGTCCGTTGCGGATATGTCACAGAGCTTTCTATCCTTGAAATAAGGAATAATTTTACCCTCGATGATGTTTTCCTTTGTCTGCCAAGTGTTTTCTTTAAGCCGAGGCTTTATATCCTTTTTATATAGCTCATAGAAGCTGGCAAAGGACATTGTAACATCGGCTTGCTTCTGAAATAAGAATTCCCGTTCCCATTTCAATGCTTCGTGCCTTGTGGAAAAGCCACGCTTAAGCTTTTGTTGGCGTTTACCCTGCCAATCTGTATAGCGGAACTGAACATACCATTTTCCGTTATTCTTTTCTTTGAATGCGCCCATTTATACATCACTCCTTTTCATTATTAGTTCTGGTCGCATAAATATGATCGTGAAAGAATTTACGGTCAATTCTTCCCGGAAGTGTAAGGCATCCGGTCGCCTTTAGCTCTTTATTTAGCTTTTGAATGAGTTTGTATGCGTAAGATTCGGATACGCCCAATTCCTCCGCAACTTCACTCACTCGCATAAACATAGTTCCTGACATAGACAAACCCCCTTTCATAGTAAATTTCAATTTATTTCGTGTCGGAATACTTTCTGACCGCCAACCGATTCGCCCGGGCGGACATACCTTTACTGTGATATGCGACAAGCGACTAAACTATATTGCTTAGTCTATTTCTATTATACTAAACATATATGGTTAAGTCAAGCGGATTGAGTTAGAAAAAATAAAACTTTTTTGTTTAATTTTTGTTGACAAATACTAAACATATATGCTATACTATGTGTATCATATTATTTGAGGTGATTTGAAATGGCTATTGGCGAAAGAATCAAATACATACGCAATCTAAAGAATTTCACACAAAAGTATCTCGGTCAGCTTATAGGATTTCCCGAAAAAACCGCTGACATTAGAATTGCTCAGTATGAATCGGGTACAAGAACGCCGAAAGCAGATATTACAAAGGAGCTTGCAAAAGCGTTAGAGGTTTCACCTCTTGCGTTGGATGTTCCCGAAATTGACTCAGAGCTTGGGTTAATGCATACCTTATTCGCACTTGAGGATATGTACGGTTTACAAGCCGAAGAAAAGGATGGAGAAACCAAGCTGAGTTTTTCAAACGCTTCTGTTCTTCGGGCGGTAAAGGCGTGGGCAGAGCAAAACGCCAAACTAAAAGCCGGAGAGATAACCAAGGAAGAGTATGACGAGTGGCGCTATAACTATCCTAAATATGACACTGACAGCGAATATGTAAAACTGCCGTCAGATGACCTGAATAACGCTATGTTGGAAGCATTTGAGGACAAACTAAATAATCAATAAACGCAAAAAAGGCATTACCGACTGCAACAAGTCAGTAATGCCTAAACTTTTATTATATAATTGTACCTGCAAACCGGAATAAACCTTAGAATAAAGGCGCTTTTGAGGGTGCTATCATTTTGCTATCATTCTTAACGCTAACCACTCAAAAAGCCACTGTTTATGCGGTTCTCTCTCGGTTTTGCCTTATTCCCACTCGCTCCCTGCAAAATAATCTTAACAGTATTTGTTTAAGTATTTTAGCACGGAGTATTTCTATTATTTGTATTGTAAATAAAATACAGGCTATCAAAAATTCTGTTGCCATTTTGTTGCCACGATACAAGATTATTATATAACACATCGAAAAAGTGTCACGCTTTTGAGCTTCAAAACGCAGTGTTTATGCGCCCTTTGAGAAGCAAAACCAGTTAGGTAGGGTAATTATATTACTTTGCAAGCTTGATGGTAATAGAAAACGCCGCCAAGCAGGAGGGTTCCGACTTGGCGACTTGGTTATTATTCGGTTTTGGAATTATAATGCGGTTATCAATACAATAAAACGTGGCTCTGTAATATTGTTTTGCAAGCCTAGGCTTCCACTAATTCGTTCATTTTTTGATATAATTCCGGAAAATCTTTTCTAAACGATAAATACGGCTTATAGCTTCCGTCCTTTGCAAAAAAATGAGAACTGACGCCCTTGTAACAGAGCTCGTTTGTATCGGTGTTGATGATCTCATAAGCAAAGCTCATCTTAACGCCCTTAAAGCCGGTCAACCGCATAACCACCTTGAACGGATCGTCATAACGCAGATAATTCAGAAAGTCTCCCGATGCGGAAACGCAGGGGATTATGACTCCCGATTTTTCAAGCTCGCTGTAAGAGATGAGATTATCTCCCAGCCAATCCATTCGGGCGTCCTCAAGCAGACGCAGATAGTTAGAATGGTGCACTACGCCCATTCGATCGGTTTCATAATATTTTACTCTTCTGTTGTATTCCCAGCTCATAACGGCTCCTTAACAAATCTTAGTTCTGTCAATACTTCTTATATCGGTGCGCTTGATTTTGCCGCTTATGGTTTTCGGCATTTCGTCGGCAAATTCAAGCACCTGGATATGCTTGTAGGAAGAAACCTTTTTGTTGACAAAACGCTTGATTTCTTTTTCAAGCTGTTTGCTCTTTTCAAAACCGTCGGCAAGCTTTACCGTTGCTTTGATAGCCTGTCCTCTTGAAGCGTCGGGAATACCCGTGACCGCGCATTCCAAAACAGCAGGGTGTTTCATCAATACATTTTCGATTTCAAACGGTCCGACGCGGAAGCCTCTTGTTTTGATCAAATCGTCTATTCTTCCGACATACCAATAGAATCCGTCTTCGTCCTTATACGCGGTGTCGCCTGTGTGATAAACGCCGTTTCTCCACACGCTTTCGTACAGCTTTTCATCACCGCAATAGCCCATAAATATACCGTACTGCTGCTTTTGCGGCACGACTACGATCTCGCCGACCTCGTTCTCCTTAAGCTCGTTGCCGTCTTC
>OMZU01000007.1 GCA_900315605.1 uncultured Eubacteriales bacterium
ACTATTATAACATTTTGGGGCTATGTTGTCTGTATTTTTTTATTATTTTCCCGCTCTTTTTCTAGTGATTTTCTGATTTTTCATGTGGGAAAGTTGAGTTATCGTATTAATATCTCTTGCTGAAGTTATTAAATACATAAAAAAATAATCGCCCGACAGTCTGCGAGCTCGGACGATTATTCGTTAAATCTAGTAGGCTAACCGTCTAAACGGTTTCCTTGTAGTTTCATTATAGCGCAAAAGTGCAAAAAAGTCAAGTTTTCACCGAAAAGATTTCCAAAGCAAGGCTAAGCATTTTGCGCATCGGATTTATACAAGCACAAGCAAAGCTGACGTTACAAAGCGACCGCAGGTCGCTTTTTCTTTATTTAAAAAACTAGGAGAGGAACAGCTTCTAGGTCGCACACGCGGGTGCGGCTCTGAAACCTTAAGGCAACCTGATTTTTGGACACTCTGCCGAAAAATCTTGCTGTGCATCCGCGCACCTGAATCATGCGGTATTACCTTAACCTTATGAGACCTATAATATAACAACAAATCCCAAAAGCCATACGTAGCCTTGTGTTTCCCTCTGGCATCCGACGTCCCCGATAAATCCGCTCTATCTTCCCGACGTAAAAAGAGCATTTTCAACAAAAAACACTTGAAAATCGCGCTTGAATATGGTAGAATAAAAATGCTACTATAGGGCTTTTGGCGTCAATTTTATAAAAAAGAGCCGGCGGACACTCTCGCCTGCCTGTTTTAAGCTGTGCCGATAACAACATGTTCGTCGGCGGAGTCATGCAATTATCTGAATAAAAAAACTGACGCAAGCCTCATAGACTGAAAAAAATCCGTAAGATTGGAGTTGATTATTATGGCCAGAAGCGCAGGTGTTTTACTCTCGATCACATCGCTTCCGTCCCCCTACGGTATCGGAACTATCGGAAAAGAAGCACGCAAATTTGCCGATTTTCTCAAAAAGTCAGGTCAAAAAATTTGGCAGATTCTTCCCGTTGGTCCCACAAGCTACGGTGATTCGCCATATCAGTCGTTTTCAACCTATGCCGGCAATCCGTATTTAATTGACCTTGATACACTTTGCGACGAGGGTTTGATAACAAAAAAGGAGCTCAAAAGCTTTGACTGGGGCGACAATCCCGAAGAAGTAGATTACGAGAAGGTTTATAACTGCCGCTACAAGGCACTCAGGATCGCATATGAAAACTACAAGGCTCTGCCCGATCAAAAAGCCTTCCGTTCGTTCAAGCGCAGAAACAGCAAGTGGCTGAAAAATTACTCGCTGTTTATGGCACTCAAAAACAACTTTGACATGGTTTCTTGGCTGGAATGGCCTGAGGATATCAAAATGCGCGAGGAAAAAGCGGTCAGACGCTACGAGCGCAAGTTTAAGGATGAAATAGATTTTTGGAAGTTTTTGCAGTTCAAGTTCTTTGAGCAGTGGGAAAGCTTTCGCGCATATGTAAACGGTCTTGGCATCAAGATTTTGGGCGATATGCCGATTTATGTTGCAATGGACAGCGCGGACACCTGGGCTAATCCGGAGATCTTCCAGCTTTACGACGACGGCGACCCGATTGCTGTTGCCGGTTGTCCGCCGGATTATTTCTCTGAGACCGGTCAGCTTTGGGGCAATCCGCTTTACGACTGGGATTATCTTGAGCAGACGGACTACGAATGGTGGTTTGACAGGATCAGAGCGGCGTCAAAGCTTTATGACATCACCAGGATCGACCATTTCCGCGCGTTCGCAAGCTACTATTCTATCCCCTTCCCGGCAGAAAACGCAATCAACGGCGAATGGATAGAGGGTCCGAGGATCAAATTCTTCCAAATGATGGAGGAAGAGCTGGGCGACATCGAGATCGTTGCCGAGGATCTGGGCACGCTCACCCCCGACGTTACCGAGCTTATGGAGCAGACGGGCTATCCGGGCATGAAGGTGCTTGAATTTGCATTTGACAGCGGAGAAGAAAATGATTATCTTCCGCATAATTACACCGAAAACTGCGTTGTATATACAGGAACCCACGATAACGACACCGTTATGGGCTGGCTTGAAACAGCAAAGCCCGAGGACATCAAATACGCAAGAGAATATTGCAAGATGCCCGACGACGAGCCGTTCAACTGGGGCTTGATCCGCACTGCTTATTTCAGCAAGGCGAACATGGCTATCGTGCCGATACAGGATATTTTGGGACTTGGCAAGGAAGCCAGGATGAACACTCCCTCGACCTTCGGCAAAAACTGGACTTGGCGCATATCCGGCAAGGCTCTTACAAAGGAGCTCGCCGCTAAATTAAAAACAATGTCTGCTGAGAGCGGACGATTGGAGGACTAACCAATGGGAAACATTATGGAAAAACTTGAACTCACAGCTCAGTCTATGTACTGCAAGTCCGTTGAGGAGCTAACTCCATCAGAGCTGCACCTCAGCCTGGGCAAGGCGGTTATGGGAGAGATCGCTCCCGACTGGGCAAAGAGCAAGGCAAAACACAACAGCAAGCGCAGAGCTTACTATTTCTCGGCTGAGTTCCTCATGGGCAGAATGATGTACAACAACCTCTACTGCCTCGGAATTCTCGAAGATGTCACAAAGCTCCTCAAGAAAAAGGGCATTGACATCAACGTGTTTGAGGAGATCGACGACGCGGCTCTGGGCAACGGCGGCTTGGGAAGACTTGCGGCTTGCTATCTTGATTCCGCGGCTACCCAGGAGGTTCCGCTCGACGGCTACGGTATCCGCTACAAATACGGACTCTTCAAGCAGCTTATCAAGGACGGCTATCAGGTAGAGACCGCCGACAACTGGCAGAGATTTGAAGATCCCTGGTGTCTGCGCAAGGAGGACGAGGCTGTTACCGTTTCGTTCAAGGATCAGACCGTAAGGGCAATCCCCTACGACATGGCTGTTATCGGCTGCAAGACCAAGAACATCAACACCCTTCGTCTGTGGCAGGCAGAGGCTCTTGAAGATTTTGACTTTACGGCTTTCAATAATACAGAATATGACAAGGCTGTTAAGGAGAAGAACGACGCAGAAAACATTACTAAGGTTCTTTATCCTAACGACAACAAATATGAGGGCAAAGTACTTCGCTTGAAGCAGCAGTATTTCTTCTGCTCGGCTTCTCTTCAGGATATTGTTCGCCGCTATAAGGCAAAGCACGGCAGTGATTTCAGCTTCTTTGCAGCTGAAAACGCAATTCAGCTTAATGATACCCATCCGGTATCATGTGTTCCCGAGCTTGTCAGACTTCTTATGCTTGAAGGAATGAATTTTGACGAGGCGTTTGAAATCGCACGCAAGACCTGCGCTTATACGAACCACACCGTTTTGGGCGAGGCTCTTGAAAAATGGCCGGCTGACCTGATGACCCAGGTCATCCCCGAAATCTACGACCTTATCTGCCTGATCGCCAACAAGTGTCAGGAAGAGCTTACCGCAAAGGGCGTAAGCGAGGAAATGAAGTCGAAGATGAGGATCATCGACGGCAACGTTGTACATATGGCTCGCCTCGCGACCTATGCCGGAACATACGTAAACGGCGTTGCGCAGCTCCATACCGAGATCCTCAAGAGAGACGTTCTCAAGGAATGGTATCAGGTATATCCTGAGCGTTTCCTCAACAAGACCAACGGTATCACCCAGCGTCGCTGGCTCGGACTCTGCAACCCTGAGCTTTCCGAGCTTATCACCGACAAGGTCGGCTCTGACGACTGGCTCGTTGACCTTTCAAAGCTTTCTGTTCTCAACGACTGCCTCGACGCAAGAACTATCAACAAGTTCAACAAGATCAAGGCTAAGAAAAAGGCTCAGCTCGCCGAGTACATCAAGAAGATGGACGGCTACGACATCAACCCCGATTCTATCTTTGACGTTCAGGTAAAGCGTCTGCACGAGTACAAGAGACAGCTTCTCAACGCTTTCTCGATCATGACCATCTACTTCCGCATCAAGGAAGGCAAGCTCAAGAACTGGACTCCCACAACCTTTATCTTTGGCGCAAAGGCGGCTCCGGGCTATGCAAGAGCAAAGGCTATCATCAAATACATCAACGAGATCGCAAACCTTGTAAACAACGATCCCGACACAAAGGATCTTCTCCAGGTTTACTTTATCTCTAACTACAACGTTTCTTATGCTGAAAAGATCGTTGTTGCAGCTGATATCTCAGAGCAGACCTCAACAGCAGGTCTTGAGGCATCGGGTACCGGCAACATGAAGTTCATGCTCAACGGTGCCGTAACCCTCGGAACCTGGGACGGCGCAAACATCGAGATCGCAGAGTGCGCAGGCGTTGAAAACGAGTACATCTTCGGCGCAAGAGTTGAGGATATCGAAAAGCTCAAGGAAGAAGGCTATGATCCCGAAAAGCTCTACAACGAGAACCCCGAGATCAAGAAGGTCGTAGATACTCTTATCGACGGCACATTTAACGATGGCGGCGCTCAGGGCGAGGGCAGCTTCAAGGAGCTTCACGACGCACTCATCAAGGGAACAGCATGGCACGATGCAGACCATTACTTCATTATTTATGATCTGCCGCTCTATGTTGAGGCAAAGATTCAGGCTAACGCTGATTATGCAGACCGCAAGGCGTTCGGCAAGAAGTGTCTCCTCAACGTAGCAAATGCCGGCAAGTTCTCCTCTGACCGCGCGATCCTCGAATACGCAAAAGAGATCTGGCACACAAGCTACAAGAAATAATATTTTTTCAAAATTTTCAAAATAATAATTCAGTAAAATTGAGCGGTTGCCCGTTATTCCCACGGTCAACCGCTCATTTTTCCGTGCGTATAGTTGCGTACCCCAAGGCTAAATTCAAAGCAAAACACCTCGCGTCTGCTGATTATGACAACATAACCGGCAAATGCGAGGTGTTTGTTTTTGTTTGATTATGATTTTCCTAAAACGATGCCGTCAAATTTTGCAAAAATTCCTGTGTAGTAAAAATAGTTAGCCGCAATGTATCATTTTATATTGACCGTTGGCTTTATTGATGATAAACTTTAAGTAATAGGATTAATTTACTTGATATTGCACTGAAAGGGTGTGTAGTATGAAAAAACTATTTTGTGTTATTCTGTCAGCGATTATACTATCAACAACTATGTTTGCGGTTTCTGCCGCTGATGTTTCGGCTTCTGTATCAGCTACACCTGATGAAGCGCAGGAGCAGACAACAGAGGGTTATTGCGACGGGTTTTATTATACTGTGTTAGACGACGGTACAGTTCAGATTACAGAGTATAATGGAGATGAAACGGATTTAGTTATCCCAAACTATTTAAACGGTTTTCCTGTCAAGCGAATTATAGGATTATCTTCTTATGAATGCAATATAAAAAATATTTATTTACCTGATTACCTTACATATATCAGTATTGACGCTTTTTTCCATTGCGATAATCTTGAAAATATTTTTTCTTCAGAAAACAATAAAAGCTTTTTTTCAATAGATGGTGTTCTCTATTGTGGAGATGGTTTTTTCAATCCAATCTATCTTAGTTATTATCCTGCAAAAAACAAAAACACCAATCTAGTTGTAATCGACGGTACATACGGAATTGCCCATGCTGCTTTCCATTCAGCAATAAAATTAAAAAGCATTACACTCCCCAAAAGCATTTCGCGCCTAAACAACACAAACAACGACGACAGCAATGCTTTTTATGGTTGTGATTCACTGGAAAACATAAGCGTTGATTCAAAAAACGCTTATTATACTTCTGAAAACGGTGTATTATATAACAAAAATAAAACCGAACTACTCAGTTATCCAAAGGCAAAAACCAATGAAGATTTCATCGTTCCCGAATGCGTTGAAAAAATAGGCAGTCAGTCTTTTGCTGGTAATAATTTTTTGAAAAACTTGTCATTATCATCAAATTGCAAAGTGTTACAAGATTCTGCTTTTGGGAAGTGCAGTCAACTTGAAAATGTTAACTTCAACGATAGTCTTCAAGAAATCGATTCATCTGTTTTCGCAGGATGTAAATCATTGAAAAAGGTGCATTTACCTAACAGTGTAACAAAATTGGGTAGTGTTTCTTTTCTAGGTTGTGAAAGCTTAAAAGCGGCAAATATTCCCCAAAATGCAGAACTGGGATATGGATTGTTTTCAAGCTGTATAAATTTAACCGATGTGATTATATCAGAGGGTATAAAAGAATTGCCAGAATGCTTTACGGATTGCACCAGTTTAAAAAGCGTTGTTCTCCCAAACAGTTTGGAAACGTTGAGCCGTACATTTTATAACTGCAAAAGCTTGAGTGAAATAAATCTGCCTGAAAACCTTCAAACAATAGAAGCGTTTTCTTTCTATAATTGTAACAGTTTAACAAAGATAATAATTCCAAAAAGTGTTATCACAATAGGAGAATATGCATTTGCGGATTGTTACAATTTAGAAGAATTATCTATGTCTGACAGTGTTTCAAAAATAGAACAAAGCACATTTCAAGAGTGCCGCAGTTTGGTGGAGATTTCTATTCCCGACCGTGTAACCGTAATAGGTGAAAGAGCATTTTGGTTTTGTGACAATCTAAAAACAATCGCCTTGGGAAAAGGAGTTTCAGAATTAGGAGACAATTTTGTTGACCAATGCTCAAATCTGGAAAACGTATTTGTCAACGATGAAAACGAGCATTACGTTGATGATAACGGTATTTTGTTTTCAAAAGACAGTGGAGAGCTTTTGGTTTATCCAAGAGCAAACAAATCAACCACATTGACAGTTCCAGATGGAATTACTGCGTTCCCTGATATTGAAAACCATACTCTTGCAGAAATAAATATTCCTGCCTCTGTAACACAGATAGGAAATATAAACGAAAAACTTCTTAAAAACATCAATGTAAGTCCTGACAATCCACATTTCTACAGTATCAACGGAATATTGTTTTCAAAAGATACGAACGAAATGCTCTGCTATCCGCCAAAGAACGAAACAACAGAATTG
Source organism: uncultured Eubacteriales bacterium (assembly GCA_900315605.1). GTDB lineage: Bacteria > Bacillota > Clostridia > Oscillospirales > Acutalibacteraceae > Ruminococcoides. The sequence continues at coordinate 6,972 of OMZU01000007.1, forward strand.
ACTATCCCAGAAGGAATTGTTACGACCTGCAAGATATCAAGTGATTATTTAAAATCGCTATATATTCCTTCGTCTATTACAGCGCTGGGTAATATTAACTGCATAAACTTAGAGAACATCAATGTATGCAAGACTCATCAAACGTTTTGTAGTATCGATGGCGTATTGTACAATAAACAGGGAACAAAACTGTTGTATTTGCCATGCGCACTACCTTTGACAGATTTTATAATACCGAATTCGGTTACAAGCATTGTTTGGACTCTAAATCCTACTAAAACAATCAAGAATATTACTATAAACAAAAATTGTAATGAAATTCAACTGATAGGTTCTTCATCTTCTGGAACTGGTAGTTTGGAAAACATTTATGTCGAAGAAGGGAATCAGAAATACTTTAGTCAAAATGGTATATTATTGGAAAAAGGCTTACAAAACTTTCAAGACTCAGTAAAAATCTATCCTCAAAACAATAAAAGTAAATCCTTCTATTTTCCAAACAACACAAAGATAATCCAATTACCGCAACGCAATCTTAAATACCTTGAAGATGTTTATATCCCTGCAAGTGCCGATAAAATGCTATGGCAAAGCTTTTCTTGGTGTCTAAATTTAAAGAACATTTATGTAGATAAAGATAACTCAGAGTTTTGTGATATTGACGGAGTAATGTATAATAAGGATAAAACTACTTTATTAAAATATACATCGGGAAGAGAAGCAACATCATTCGTTGTTCCTGATACAGTTACTACAATTTCATCAACTGCGTTCAATCAAAACTATAATCTAAAAAGTATATCATTTCCCGATAGTATAATTAACTTTGACAGTATCTTTTGGTATTGTAACAATCTGACAAATTTCACTTTTTCTAAACATTTGAAAAATATAAAGTGGATTCATTCTATCGGTTATGGTTTTGTCGGTGGTATGGGTCATGGAGGAAACAGTAATACACCTCTTGATAATGTGGTTATCCGCGGCTACACAAACTCTCCTGCCGAAACCTACGCCAAAGAGAACGGATTTACCTTTATCTCGCTTGGAACAATCAACAAGCTCGGTGACTCCAACAGTGATAACAAGGTTGATATAACCGACGCAACAAACATACAACTCTATCTTGCAGAGTACGAGATAGATTTCAGCGAAAATGAAGATATTGCTTCTGATACAAATGGTGACGGTTATATCACAATTTCAGATGTGACAGAAATACAACGTTTCCTTGCTGAATTGCCGTCTGCTATGAGCAAATCATAATACAAGTTTAGCCTGAGTAATTCAAAACTACTCAGGCTATTTTCATACGTTGATTAAAGGGTATTATAAGGGTAAAAAACTCAATAATCTGAACTTCGGAGGGAAAATTGAGGAAAAAAACGTTGATTCGGAGATTTTCTGGCAAAAACAAAAACAGCCTAAACCCACTGTTTAAGCTGTTTTCGGATGGTTGCGGGAGTCATTTTAAATGGCTTAAACAGTGGCTTGCAGCGGCTTGACTGCGATTTTGAATGCGATTTGCCCTGTTTATGCAACCTTTACGGTTTTTGTTTCGGATTTTCCCAATCCGATATTATTCAGTTTCATATACTCGTCAACAGCGTTCAGGTGAGCGGCTTCAAATTTTTCAAAAACATCACAATATACGTTCATCGTAACAGAGATGTCCTTGTGTCCGAGCATTTTCTGCAAGACCTTCGGCGGTACGCCGCTTTCAATGCAGCGCGTGGCAAAGGTATGGCGGAGTGAGTGGAAGGTCAGCTTTCCTTGCAGCGATTTGTCTTGAATATCGTATTGCTTCAAGGTGTTCCAAAAATAATAGTTGACCTGCTGTGTAGTGACCGGCTTGTTGTTGCTGGGAACAAACAATGTGCCGCCTGTTCTCTCGCCGATACATGCCTTCAAAAAAGCTGCCAGCTCGTTGTTGATCAAAATCCTGCGCATACCGGCTTCTGTTTTCGTTTCGTTGACGATGACCGCATTGTCGCCGCCGCGTGATGTGGTCTTGTTCACGATGATACAGCTGTTTTGAAAATCAATGTCCTCGATATTTAACGCACAGATTTCTCCGCCGCGCATTCCGGTGAACATAGAAACCAGCATTATCTCTGAGTAATTGATGTCATTGTTATTCAGCACATCAAGCAGCCGAGCCTGCTCCTCTACCGATAGCGCTCTGACCTTGTCCGTTTTCTTGCGGGATTTAGGGACACGCAAATCCTCAAGCGGACTTTTGTCGATGGTCCCTTTTTTGATAGCCTTTTTGAAAACAGCTCCAAGCAACTGATACAGCTTGTTGAGCGTTGACTGCGCATAATCGAGGTTATCCTTAAAGTATGCGACAACGTCATCCTCCGTGATTTTGCGAAGTTGTTTATCGGACAAAGGATCGAGCATTTTCAATGTTTCCAGCTTGCGCTTGTAGGTGGATTGTCTGATCTCGTTCAGATCAATTTGCTCCTCGATCATTTTTTCAGCTAGTTCATAAAAGGTCGTTTTATCAACTTTCTTAAACGCACCGGCTTTAGCCTGAATTTGAAGCTCACGAATTTTGTCCTTTACAATTCGCTCGGTCTTACCGTAAACGCTCTTGCGTATTTTTTCGCCGTCGATTTCAAGATAAACCTGTCCGGCGTAACAGTTTCGGCTTTTTACAAAGTAAATAGAGCCGTCACCGTAATCCATTTTTACTTTTCTTTTCGGCTTCTTGCCTTTAGTGTTCATAATATCCGTCCTTTCGGAACCTAAAGACGCCGAATCGTTTCCGATGTAAATATCATATCTCAAATCCGATCCGGAGTCAATAGGCTTTTGCAGAATCAAACATCAACTTTTAGCCCCGCCGTTTATTAGATTTGCCGTGAAATACAACGTAATAATAGGCGGGATTGGGTGCAGCGTCACGCTGCTAAACTCTTCTTTTTTTACTCCACTCAACGAAAGCCTGCTCGCTGACCTTGTAGTTTTTGCCTACCCGGATAAGCGGAAAATCCGCACGCATCATAATCTGACGTGCCGTAGGCATACTGCAACCCAGCGCCTGTGCTACTTGCTTTGTATTCATAAATTTGATTTCTTCCATTGCGTATACCCTCCCTTCAAGCGCCGTACAAGGCGGCAGTATCCAAAGTATCAATAGAGTTGTAGAGAGCCGTCAGCAGATAGGCTCTCATATTTTTTATTTCGGTTGTGTTCTTTTCAAGTGAGCTGATAACATATTCAATATGTTCGGCTGTCAGTTGCTTGAGCCGCCACCGAACCTTTTCTGTCGGTATGTTGATTTGATTTATCCTGACGGTTTCGGCGGTGGATGTCACCGTATCGGCAAGCAGACTGACGATTTCATCCAACTCGCTTCCGTAGCCGCGTTCCGCCAAAACATCATATTCAATTTGATTGCGAATATCCTCTATCGCATCCCCGTAGCTGATAGATGGATAGATATTATTCAAGTCTTTTTGATAATAATCATTCTTGATAGTGTGCGTTTTTCCCATTTCAGCAAATGTGATTTTTGCATTTGCAGAATCTATATTTTCGCATAGGTCGAGTGCGTTTTTCGCACAGGCTGCGGAACTTTCCACAATAGGATTCACATATATCAAATTCGCCTTGCCGAGCCCCTGCCGTTTGCGGGAGATAAGATTTTGATTTTCAAGCTGCATATACACGCTTTCCGCTTTATTGTTGCAGCAGTTTAGCAGCCGCATAACGGTGCTGATGGGACACATTACATAATACCTTCCGTTTTTGTCCCGAAATCTCTCTCCGTTTCTGACCGACAACTCATACAGGCTGAGCAAATACGAATACAGCACGATCGCCGAATCAGACAGCTTGCTCCGCAACGGCTCTGTGATCAATACTCTCGGCAGCTTTAGGAACGCTTTATCGTTCATCAAAATCCATCTCCTTTCCTGTTAGGTTTACCTTTCATATCCTCTGCTCTTGTTTTTCGCCCTTGACTTATGCTCATCATTAATGACGGTTTCCAAGCCTTGCTCCATTACCTTAGACCGCTCTGCGATATGCTTGCACAGTTTCAGCTCGTGACGGAGCTTTCTCAAATTGATTGTAATATGTGATATTTTATCTTTTGTTTCACTTCGCTCATCGGCGCTGATTTTACGGCGTGAGTGTTTTCGTAAATCAACCCTTTCTTCGGTAAGCGTCTGAATTTTATCTTCAAGCTTTTGCTTATACGCATACAACTCAACGTCGGTAGAAATCTTCTCCCTACCCATCATCCTGACTTCCTCGCTTAACCGATCAAGGTAGGCAAGCTCTTCCTTGAATATCCAATGCAGCTTTGCAGGATCCGGGCGGCGGTAGCTGTGTATCACGCCAAGCCTGAAAGCATAATATAAATATATTCGATATATTCCGCTTGTCCTCTGTAATATCCTATCGCCGCAAGTAGGCAAATTGTATTGCTTCGGTCGGTACTGCCTAAAATCAATGCGCGGCGGTCGATCGTAGCGGTTGTTCACCAATCTTCGGCGGATTTCTTCGGGCGTGTAATCAGCACGGAGCTTTACAAGACGTATCGGCTTTTTGCAGCCCTTCGGCGTGATCGTCCAATACTTCCGCCTGTCGTTCATAGTAAGCTCATAACCGAGCTTAGCGAGCGTATATCGTAAATCTGCCGTGTTGGTGCATTGCGACAACGCTTTTTCCATCGCTTCACGGGCGAGTAAGTATCTTGTCGGTTCGCCCTTCTTTTCACGATTGTAGCGAAAGGATGAGCTTCTTCCTCTGACGGGCTTCGGGTTATAATACAAGCCGTATTTCTCGCATAACCTGTCCGCCGTTTGTTTGAATTTGAACCACGCTTTTTCTTCTCCCCAAAGCCTTTTTCCGTCAACAAAGGAGACGGAGTTGATCACAAAATGGCAGTGAGGATGTTCGGTGTCGGTGTGAACGGTAACCAATACCTGAAACCGTTTGCCCCATACCTCCTGTGCAAATTCGGTGCCGATTTTCAGCGACAGCTCCGGTGTGATGTCCTGCTCTTTAAAGCTGAGATAACCGTGATAGGCTTCAATACCGCCTGCCTTAGCGTAGGAGCGCTTGACTGCGGTAAACTCCTCATAGGCTGTTTCCGGTTCGCAGTTGATACCATTGACGTAGAGTTTGTTGTTTGTCTTTTTCGGATTGGCTGCGTATTGAAGCACCCTGCTCAAACCGCCTTCGTTTATAGACCATAATTTACTGACTGCCATATTTACCCTCCGTCCGGCGAAATGAAGCGGCGAACGATATCCGCTCGGAACACTCTCCATTCCTTGACCTCTTTATGCAGCATAGGCGCGTCGATAAAGCCAAGCGCATTTGCTTTTGCTGCAAGCTGATGAATGTTGTTGCCAATAGCAGAAAGTTGGCGGAGCGCTTCAAATAATTCCTTGCCGGGCTTTTCCTTCGGCTCATATCCCCGTATGAGCGATCGGACAAGTCCTGCTTGAGAAACGCCTGCCTTTTTTGCTTTTCTTTTCAGCTCACGTTCTTCCATCTCGTTCAGCCAAATCCTTTTCGCTATTTTGCGTTTGCGGTTTGGCTTTTTTGTATCTGTCATATATATACCTTCCTTCTCAAAATAGGGTTTCAGGGGAACAAATCCCCTGACGAGCCTACCGTCCGCCCTTTATGGGGGTACAGACGGTCTGCTCAATAAGATAGTGCATTAGGGTATTTCAGTTGCCCAAGCACCTTGAATCATCAACAAATGACGTGCTGTCAAAAATGCTGTCACATTTTGATTGAAAACAGCGGTGACAGCATAATTTAGGCGATTTGCTGTCAGCAAAACAGCTCTAAATCGTCGAGCACGCTTGCGGCGTTAGCGGCTTCTTCGTCCTCGTTCATCTCTGAAATGAAAGAAGTTATTTCAGCTTGTTGAACGGAATCGGGAATATTAATAGCAGAGGCTTCTAATTCTTCACGAATCATCTTGCGCAGCCTTTCAATAAAGTTGTTCTCCCGGCGTTCCTGCTCGGAACGCTTCATATATTCGGCGATTAGGTCTATTACAAATTTGTTTTTTGATTTATCTGTGTGCTTACTCAAATCCCTCATAAAAGCGCCGACCTCGGCTTCGTATTCATCGGTTTCCCTGAATCGAATCGTCAGCGTGTACGGCTTCATAATCCGATCCCTGCCGAAAGCTGTACATTGGCAAGATATTCATAGCCTTTGGCAGCGGCGCAAATATCTTCTTCAAAGGTGATCCTCTTTGAATTGACCTTGCCGAAATTCTTGATCAGACAACCGCCGCCACCGGTTACCCAAAGCCGCATTGTGTTTTCATCATAACCGTGTTCTCTGAGTCTGCGGAATATTTCGTTGACATATTCCGCAGCGACGGCTTTTACAATAGCGAGGTCAGATTTTGGTATATCAGCCTTGCCCGTTTGCAGCACTTCCTCAATGATATGGTCGTTCAGCTCACGCTGGGTTTGCTGCATAAAAGCTTCACGGACGGCGAGTGTGCATTGATAAGTCCCGAATTTTTCGGTAAACATCTTGCCGGACTGCGGCTTGCCGTTGATCATATACAATACGTTCATTGTACCGTTGCCGATGTCTGCGATGACGTTTACTCCCGTCAGCTTGGAAGCGTAGGGAGCGATAGCAGCATAACCCTGCGGATAAATGCTCACGCCTTCAATGTGAAGGTGGTATTCCTGCTTATGGAATGTAAAGCTGACTTCCTTGTTTCGCATAAGATACGCAGAAAAATCAGCTTTTTGACCGCTTGTCCAAGTCAAGGGCAAGCCTGCGGCAATATAGATGTTAGCTTCGGTAATACTTTCCGTGCTCAGTTCTTTTGTGATGGCGGCAAGCGTAAGCACATAAAAATCCTCGTCCAAGGACTTGTCTGATATATACTCCTTGTGTTCTTCACCGATCAGGTAATATCTGCCGTTAAACACAAGCAGCTCCTTAGTGAATAATGGCTCGCTATCATAGGCAATCAAGCCTGTCGGAAAACAGCAATTTGCCGTTTTCATATTTCCGTAGCCGTGATCTATACCGATAATAATTGTGTTGTTAAATTTCTTCATTCTTTTTCCTCCTGATTATTATTTTGTGTTTTGCCTTTCACCTCAGCAGACTCTGACAGGCAACCCTTTTCGGCGCTGTGTCGTTTTTTCTCGCCCTTGGTACGCTCATATCGTCGCCTAATTCACCGGGAGAGATATCTCTGAGAAGGTCATTCAGTTGTTGTTAGATAATTGCAAAACAGATGTTTGAATTATCCAAACACATTATAGCGACAGCTTGACAAAAGTTCAATAGTTTTGTATGATATATATTAGAGTGATGTTTATTATCTAATTTTTAAGAGATTTATATTTTCTAAAAAAAGCAGGTGACGAAAGAGAGCACGCAAAAACTCGGCAGACCATACAAGAAGTATGAGTCTACCGAGTAAGATATTGAGAACGAAAAAAGCTTTTATGGTTTTGTCCGGTGTTCTCTGTTATTCTTAATTGCCAAACACGAGATTCCCCAAAACTAATAATATTTTAATTTTGGGGATTTATTGATTCAGCCATTCTGCCGCGTCTATGACTTCTATTCCCTCGTGCTGATAGCGCGGCTGATAAGTCCGAGCAATTAGCCGCTTAGGGTATGCGTCACGAATCTGCAACAGCGGGGAAACCTCTCGCTTAAAGGTTTCTTTGTCGGATATATCGTTAGCGACCTGTATATACATCTTTTCGCCCTGCTTCATTGCCACAAAATCTATCTCTTTCTTATACAGCACACCGACATAAACCTCATATCCCCTGCGCAGAAGTTCTATGGCGACGATATTTTCCAATACTCGCCCGTAGTCCATATTCTTTGTTCCGAGACGAGCAAAACGAAAGCTCTGGTCACATAGATAATACTTGTCCTCAGAGCGCAAATACTTTTTGCCTTTGATATCATATCGACGTATCTTATAAAACGCAAACGCTTTACACAGCAAGTCAATATATTTACCTATCGTCTTATGGTCAGCTTTTGTATTGTTGGAGGACAGAGTGTTTGTGATGGTTCTTACAGATGTAAGGTTACCGATATTGTCCATCAAATAGTCTATCAGCGCGTGCAACAGCGGTTCGTTTTGCAGGCGGTTTTTATTGATGATGTCACGCACGATCAGTGCATTCAGGACTTCGTTATTAATGTATCTATACTTCTGTGTTGTGTTCTTATACAGATACGAGCCTGCCATACCACCCTCGGTGATATACTGCGAAAGAGCGGCATAGATGTTTTCATTTGGAAAATAAGCCAAGTATTCCTTAAAAGAGAACGGGAACAGCTGAAGTTCATAAGTCCTGCCGACAAACAACGTTGCAAGATCGCTGCTCTGCAAGAAGGCGTTCGAACCTGTTACATAGATATCGTATTTTTCCTTTGCGTGAAGGCTGTTGATCGCTTTCTCAAAGGATGGACACATCTGTATCTCATCGACCAGCAAGTAATTTTCTGAGGATGGATCATAGTTTCTTTCAACATATGATTCCAACGCGTGGTACTCCAATAAATCCTCAAACTCCGTAAGGTTAAAGTTGATGTGTATTATATTAGCACTTTCGTCAGATGTTTTTAGATACTCTGCAAAGGCATCCATCAGCTTGGATTTACCGCACCTGCGCACACCGGTAATAACTTTTATGTCCGGTGTACCGGCTAACTCTTTGATTTCATTCATATAGATTACACGATTTATCAGTTTCATATAATTAACTCCATCATTCATTATTATATCCACATTATAAACCATCTATTCCCCAAAATCAAGAGATTTTTGTTTTTGGGGAATGTCGATATGTAAATATGATACGCACATTAATCGGACAATATAAAAATATCTAAAAAGCTGGTGACGATATGGCTGTAAACAAACCGAGCAAGGAGCTCTCCGAATACGATAAATACCGCATATTGCGCTCCAACTCAAAGAATGTACGTCTTGACTTTTACAATAACAAGGTAAGGTTCTATCCCGAAAAGAAGACCATCAACATTGTCGTTGACTCTTGGGAGCGTGACGATTATATAGACGAGCTTATTGAAGCTGACGAAAGAGAACGCGCAAAAAAACTCGGCTGTTCATACAAATCGTATGAGTCTGCCGAGGAAGAAACAGAATATGAAAAAGATAATTTAGAAGAATGCCAGGAATATTTTGGAAAATTTAAGAGCAAATACAACTTTCGAGCGTCAGGTTTAGCAGGCCCTTTCGCTGATGATACAGGCAAACTAAAAAACGCTATGATCAATATTATGAGCGGCTCAAATGTAACGCTCAATTACGGCGATGGTATCCTTGATTTTATTTATGCTGATTTTTTGACTCCGGTTAAAAAGCTATATACGGTATTCAGCCTCTTGGAGCGTATCGGAGAGGAAGAAGGATACCATAGCAAGCCAGAAGATGAAACAGAAAAGAACCCTGATCAACTGACCGACGAAGAGTGGACGCTGAGAACATATAATGATTTCGGTACTACTTTTCCGTTAATCAATAGCATCGCTTATGCTTCGCTCTATTCGGCGATTTTTCCACCGCTCATTAAAAGCAGTACCGAAACAAGTAAAAGCATAGCCCGCTACGGAAATTATCTGCTTGCGCTGCAAAAGGAGTTTTTAGAGCTGATCGAGTTTTGCTATGACGAGGATTTTTATCCCGACGTTCTTGGAATTTTATATCCAAGCGAGCGGCTTCATCTCTACAGACACAATCACGATATGCCCACATTCTTTGAAAGAAAAGAAGAATTCAAAATCTCTCGCAATATTATGGACGGAGACAAAATGCCCTATGGTGCGACCGGCAAAGAGATCATTAACGCCTTAAAGAATTTGGATTTCACGCCTACCGACGAGCAAAAGGAATTTGCAGACAGATACGGTATCAATACCGACACTCTACTATTCACTTTACAGCACCATATGTTTATCAGCGCAAGATATGTTTGCTGTTCCATTAAAGATATGCTGGAGTTGGAGCTGACAAAAATGCTGGAGCAAAACGTCCGCTTCCGAAAGTGCAAGCGTTGCGGAAAATACTTTATTATGAAGGGCAATTACGACACGAACTACTGCGACCGCATAGCGGAGGGAGAAACCCGAACCTGTCAGCAACTTGCCGCTTTGGAGAACTACAAGGCAAAAATCGCCGACAATAAGGCGGTTCCGATCTACAACAAATACTACAAGCGCTATGCTGCCCGTGTGCGGGTTCATCAACTGAAAGAGAGCGAATTTAACAAGTGGCGCTATCAGGCGATAACCAAGCGAGATGAATGCAACGACGGCAAAATCACACCGGAGGAATACATCGAATGGATGGAAGCGTACTTTCCAAATCGGAAACGGAAAAAATAATAGAATAGCATTAAGGCGTGTGAGCACAAAAAGCCCACACGCCTTTTTTAATTGTAGTTTTCATAATACAATGCCATTTAATTCTGTGAAATAGTTTTTATTTGAGCGGCATTGGTTATTATTCCGCTTAGAGTGATGTAGAATTAAACTTCTTTTCAACTTCTTCTATTATATCTATCCACTTTTGAAAAATGTACTTAAGCAAGATTATTGTATATTGATAGCTATGCGTTTAATATGTGGATAAATTTATAAGCATTGAACCACTTCAGTATCTAATTGCTTTTTGCGTTCTTCCCAATCAGGCATATGTATTGTCAAAAAAGTATAAAAATCAGAACTGTGATTTGGATATAATAAATGCGTCAACTCGTGAAGAACAACATATTGAATGCATCGGATATTAGCTTTCAATAAGTATTCGTTCAAAGTTATTTTGCATTTCTGGGGAGAGCAACTGCCCCATAGAGTCTTCATTTTCTTAATTGTAATGGAAGGTTTATCTACATTGTATTTTCGAATAACTTTATCATAATAACTATCCACTTCACTCTGATATACTTCTCTAGCGGTTTGCCTCCACCATTTATTGAATACTTTTTGAATAAGTTCTTCGTCATATTGATCAATGACAAAGAGATGTATTCTTTTTTCGTCAACTTCAACATAGTTTGATAATGATGGTTCTTTATAAATTCTCATATCCTTTCCAAGATATTGAATTGAGGAACCGTTTTTTATATCAAGAAGGTTATTGTAACCGCTGGTCTTTTTATATTTTGTTATTTGGTCGTCAATCCATTTTACTCGCTCCAACAGGAAGGACTGTATCCATTCATCCGGAACAAGTTCAGGGACAGAGAGAACAACCGCTAAGGAACGAAACACCTTAAGATGCACATTTTTTATTCTTTTTCTTAGAATGTTAACTTTAACGGTTCCGTTAATAGGACCTAAATACAAATCAAATTCATTCATCAAAATCTTGCAACCGCTACTTTCATTATTTCATCGATAATCAAATCGAGTGTATCGATATTTGAATCATCGATCACATAACCAATTTCGTCGAATAACGCAAACAAGCAATCGTCCAGCACACGATGGATTTGTTTATGAACAACTTCATTATGTTTCCAATCTCGCTTTGCGTGAGTAGAAACAGCCTGTGTTATTTCTCTTGAGTGCTCTGCTATGGTGTTTTCAACATCGTCAGATAAGTTTAGATTTGTTTTTGAACGAAGAACAGTTATTACTGCGCCATAAAACGCTTTTGTGTCACTATCATTTGCGATAGACGCAGGATATTCCTTCGATAGTCTGCCATTTCTAAAATCATCTGCCATTTTCTCCATAGCAGTGAAGTACTTGTCAGCATCTCTTGTTTCATCATACTCAGCGAGTGTTTTCTTTATTTTTGTTGAAAATTCTTCAAATAGAAGCGGATCGTCATATCGTACCTGTTTGAGTTCCGATTCGATTCTTGTTTTGATTTTATCAGCTTTAACGTTTTTCGGGTCATTTGATTTCATCAATTTTTTCATAGCCTTTTCATCAGTAATGGAAACAGGCTTAATGATTTGATGAACGTCAGTAGCGCCCACAAAAGTATCAAGTAGATTTTTTATTCCCGATTCATATTTTGATAAATCGATTTCATTATCAAACCGCTCAATTACACTTTGGCGTAACTTGTCAAAGAAGCGATAATCTCTTCTATATTCTTCAAGTTTATCAAAACCGATTTCAGTAAAAATATCACGATTTGTCAACGCAAGATTTAATAGATTTGCATACGTTTTAAGCTTATCGTAAAATTCGTTTCTCTTTTCATCGTCTGCAAGGCTTAGTTGCCAAGCATCTGCTGTGGTGCTATCGTCAAATCCGGGAAATAAAGCTAACAACTCTTTATGAGCTTCCTCTAACTTGTTTTTTTCGTCAACCGGTCCAAGAATAGCATCTTCTATATCAGCCTGATCAAAAACATTCATTGAAGATTCTACATCATCATATAAATCCACCGCAGCTCTTAGCTTTTTGAAGATACCCCAATAATCAACAATTAATCCGAAGTCTTTTCCTTTGTATACACGATTCACACGAGCTATTGCTTGCAATAAATTATGCTCTTGCAAAGTCTTATCAACGTATAATACACCTGCAACAGGAGCGTCAAAACCAGTCAGAAGCATATCCTTAACAATAAGCATATTAATATCTCCATCCGGATTTTTGAAATCATCACAAACAGAATCATTGTATTTCTCGTCATTATCGCCAAATAACGGCTTAACCATTTTGTCGTGATAATCTTTGATTTTTTTTATAGCCGTGGTAGTTGTATCATCTCCGTCACCTTCCCGTTTATCTCCAAACGTAATAACGACGCGAGGCTCTACTTTTTTGCCCGGAATGGAGGAAAGTATATTAAACACATCAACTGCGGAAGCTCTCGAGGAACAAACCACCATTGCTTTTAAACCTTTCGGCAAACAATAGTTAATAAAATGATCATAGATATCAAATGCTACTACGTGAGTCCTGCTGCTTACTTCTGCAAGTTTCGTCCACTTACTGTATTTTGTTTTAAGGTCGGCTTTTGTTTCATCAGGTAAATGCTCGGTCAAGCTGTCAAAATATGCGTTTATTGTATCAGAAGGTGCGCTTAACTTAACTTTTCTTCCCTCATAAACAAGCGGAACGGTGATTTTATCTTCCATTGAGCGCTTCATTGTGTAACTATGGATTGGATCACCAAACTTTTTATATGTATTGCGCTTTGCCTTTGAAACCAAAGGTGTGCCTGTAAAAGCAATGAATGTTGCGTTTGGCAACACTTCACGCATATAATTATACATAGAACTATATTGAGAACGATGTGCCTCGTCTATCAAAACATAAAACTTATCGCTATCCACTTCAAGATAGTGGTTTTTGCATACCGTTTCAAATTTATTAATCAAGGTTGTAACAACTATATTGCTTTTATCTTTTAATATGCTTTTCAAGCCCTTTCCGGTTGCAGCGCGCACCGGGGCCATTTGAGAATTGGCAAAATTATCTCTGATTTGTTTATCAAGATTTACTCGGTCGGTTACAATAACAAAACGTGGATGCTCGCTCGCCTTTAAATACTGTATCTTCTTAACTAACATAACCATAGTCAGTGATTTTCCGCTGCCTTGAGTATGCCAGATTACACCGCCGGTTGATTTTTTGCCGTCTTCACCGTTGATTCGCTTGATGGCGTTTTCGACCGCAAAAAACTGCTGATGACGACAAATCTTCTTAATATTACTGTCGTATAGTATATAATCGTGTACGATTGTCAAAAATCTTTTTTTGTCCAACAAAGAAGCAATCGCACGATCTTGTTCAATGATATTACCATCCGGTGAACATCTTTTACATATCTCTTCTTGCCACTGTATATCGTCCTCACGCCACTCAACAAAATAATCGGAGCTTGTTCCGCAAGTTCCGTAAACAACTTTGTTTGGGTTCATAGCAAGAACCATTTGCGAATATTTGAACAAGTGGGGGATATAGTCGGGGCTCATGTTTCGGACATTTTGCAAAACACCTTCCCTGACATCAACGCTTGATTTTTTACATTCAATTACCGCCAGAGGAATGCCGTTAACCATAATCACAACATCAGGACGTGCATACTGACCGTTTGTACGTTCTACGCTGAATTCTTCCGTAACCTGCCAAATGTTATTTGCCGGATATTCAAAATCTATGTATGACAAATCAAAAGATTGCCGAACCGGGACATCCTGATCAATCACAACATTTTCTTCAACACTGATACCGAGAGTTAAAAGATTATAAATCTCTTTGCTTGCCATAGCGAGTCCTTGCAGAAGCGAAGCGTCAAGCGCGTTGACTGCACGTTGAATAGACTCTCCCGAAAAGTTGAGCTCAAAACTCTTATATCTATAAGTTTGTTTGTTTAAAAAACGAATAAGCTCGTCCGTGAAAATCACTTTGGACAAGCTGCCTCGTTTTTGCTCCGCTTCACTTCGTGAAACATATGTGTATCCCATTTTTTGCAAGAACGATATTACTCTGTCTTGACATTCGGGACGTTCGTTAAAAATCAAATGGTTCGGCATTGTGTTTCCTCACTTATTATCTTTCTTTGATTCAATGAGTTTTTGCGTTTTCTTCACAGAATCCAAAAAGTCAACTTCAACTTGTGAAAGTTCATCTTTGCTTTGATTTCTGTATTTTTTATATTCGATTTGCGCCTTTTCCAACGCCATTTCGTGAGAAATAGTTCCTGCGTTTTGCAGAATTTCACTATCGCTCATATGCAGAAAATCATCTAACTTTGCAATCCAATCCTGCATCGTCATCGTTTTGCGACGCAAAGCCTGGAGTTCCGCAAAATCTAAGTAAGCAGATGTAATTGCGTTCAGCTCCTTGAGCTCCTGCTCACTCAGATAGTTTTTAGCTGTTGCGATTTCTGATTTTTGCGGTCGTTTTCCTTTAAAGTTTGTCATCCCCATAAACGGCTTAGTACTGTCTGCTCGTAAATAAACGATTTCAGGAGCAGTATGTCCGCTTACGGCAAAGTGCATTTTATTTTGAACTGTCTTAAAAAACAAAATGCTGGTCTCGGCGTTTTTATCATAATCAATGCTTGTTGCATAGATATCAAGGATCTGCCTGTAAAAAACTCTCTCACTGGAACGAATATCGCGGATCCTTTCTAAGAGTTCTTTGAAGTAGTCGCCGCCGCCGGATGATTTCAACAATTCATCATTCATGGCAAACCCTTTGATAAGGTATTCTTTCAAAACACGGTTTGCCCAGATTCGGAATTGCGTACCACGCAGGGATTTTACACGATAACCGACTGAAATGATAACATCCAAACTGTAATACTCTACATCGTATATTTTTCCATCAGAGGCAGTTGTTGCAATTTTTGCAACAACTGAATCCTTGTCCAGTTCTCTTTCTTCAAAGATATTCTTTATATGTCTGGATATTGTGGATTTATCTCTTTGAAAAAGTTCCGCCATCTGTAACTGATTTAACCAAACCGTTTCGTTTTCAATTGTAACTTCTATTTTCGTCAAACCGTCTTCGGTTTGGTACATTATGATCTGATTATTATCCATTTAACTCCTCCAATATTCAAGCAGAAACAGGGATTTCTGTTCCGCTGGATAATTCATTTCGCTTTTTGGAATGTCTTATGCTGGCACAAAGCACACAACTCTCTATAGTTTACAAGATTTTTAAATCCGCTTTCCACGATTCGATTTTCGCTGTTAAGTTTATAGTATAATTCATCATTTTTCCATTTGAAATAAGGTCCTGTAGTTACAATCATAGAATTAATTATATCATCAATAACAGCTACACTGATTTTATCATAACCGGTATCATTACTTAAACGAATGCGCAATCTTACTTCGTTCTCATATTGCCACGCATTGTTTTTGATATATCCTGTCATTTTTGGGGATGTATCTATTCCATACAGCGGGTATGTATCACTGACAGTGATGTATTTACCGTAATGTGTTAACTGTAAATCATTTGATCCTCTTTTTCCTCCAACATATATAATATCATTTAGAGAAGCCTCAAAACCACCTTGATAGTCAATCGTTTCGCCATTTTCAAACAGTTTTATCCGATTAATACTGTTTATCCAACGATTCATATTCTCTTTTGAAATTGATATTCTTACAGCATCTCTCCAAGGAAGCCCATATAACCCCCACATCGCCATATTTTCAGAAGATCCAAAAGCAAAACTGCCAATATATATTTTGTTCCACTCTTCCCAAGATCCTTTCATATGAGCTTCATGCTGATCGTTGATACTTAGCGAATTACCACGTGTTAGCAAAAATGTTTTGTTCTGGATGATTTTTGTCAGTGAGTCCCACGTAGTGTAGTGATAATAATAATCGTGATTTTTCCCTTTTTCCTTTAAAAAAGCAATCATAGACTCTATGCTCTTTACTTCTGAAAGTTTTGCCATTATCTTACCCTCACTATTCCATTTAATAGGTACTGTTGTAATGTTTTCCTTTGGTTTATTATTGTCTCTTTTTTACGCTTATGAAGGGCGATAAGGTGGTCGAGCTTTGAGAAATACGCTCCGATTTGTTCTTGTTCATCTGGTCGGGGCATCAGTATCTTAATTGATTTCAATTCTGTTTTATTGAATTTAGGTTGTCCACTCGATGCTATTGAGACATATAATTTGTTTTGAAAATCATCAGCTTGTAAGAGAGTGAACATGAATTTTGTACTATCTTTTGTCTTTATTAAAATAGCGTTTGGCCCCAGTACATTGAATTTATACGGAAGCGATAAAGGCTCTATATAGTAGACTTCTCCGATGTTTGCTCCAATGTTAGGCAAGACAATACATTCTTCATTTAGGTTTACTCGCCAGAGGTAGTCAAATGCATCTTTATCTACATAAACATAGTCGTTATTTCTAAATTCATGTTTCAAATCTACTGTTCTAATCAACTGCGCATAGTCGGGAGAATTTTTATATTGAACATGGTCTGCAATATCAGCAAATGAACCTGCCGCCACATAATCAGTGACAGTTTCCATACACTCTCCTAACTCACGCTGTTCCCAAGCGTCAGTAAAAACCTGAAAGCGCCATTCGGGTACATTTTGCCCTTTTGCGGGGAACATTTTTCTGAGACAAACCGCCTTATAACGGGTTAATGCGTCAATCTGTTTATCATATAGCTCAATCGCTTTGTCCCATTTCATCAATATCTCAGCGATTCGAGATTGTTCTTTTTTTGATGACGGAAAAGCAACTTTTATACGTGGAATCGTATCACGGTTAACTCCATACACTTTAAAGCCTACCGCTAAACGTTGAAACTGTTTTTTTACGCTTTCAGAAGATGTAATATATTGTTTGAACCATTTATCAAGGCTGTTGTTTTTAGCTTTTCCGTAAATGATATGCAATCCGGCAATAAACGGCTTGTTTTCAGGGTTATCAATCAGCACTGCACGAGAAGTTCCCTCTAAATCCTCCGAGGCATCTAAAAAAGCAACGTCACCATTTTTCATAAGACACTTTTCTTTTCCGGTTAAGGAAATATCACATTTCGGCAGTTGTTCATAATGGTCGATGGAAACTGTATTAAATGTACCTCTATGTAAATCCCCGTAATGAAGGTAAGCATAGCCTTCTTCGCCAAGTTCATCACGCGACTTACTGAGCCCTCCGTAAAAATCGAACAAATCTCCAAGTGTTTTGTCCGTTTCCCAATCGCTCGGAAAAACACCGAAATCCGTTTTCTTATAACCCTTCGGTATCTTTCCGTTGTTCAACTGTTCGATGCGCTGTTTTATTTCTGGTTTCATATTCTTCCCCTAAAAAATAATACCCAATACTATGCCTGCAATTCCAATCAGTGCGCCTACCGCAAATGATACCCAACCAAATATCTTGTTAGCTTTTGCTTCCTTCTTACTGTTTTTAGCATCTTCTTTTGCGGATTCATATAATTCATTTAGTAAACGGTAATTTTCCTTTAACTGAATATTTTGTTCTTTGACTTCAGCAAGTTGCTGTTCATGCAACTCTTTTTGCTTCATGCTGGCTTCTGCGGTTTGAAACAGAGCTTCGTCTTTTTTTGCATTGTATTCACCGATTGCCGCCAACTCTTCTTGTATTCTGTTTTGTTCTTCTACAACTTGATTTGCCATTAATGTAGAGTAGTTTGCAAAAACCGAATTATCAAACGCGCTTAAATCTAAATCGCCCATATATTTTCCTCTATTCTAATCCTAATTCTTTAAGGTACTTGTCCATCTCCGCTTCGACAGCTGCGATCTGTTGTTTAAGATCAGCAATCTCTGCATTGACAGCATCAATGTCAATGATTTCTTCTTCCTCAAAAGTATCAACATAACGCGGAATATTCAAGTTATATCCGTTATCTTTGATTTCATCCAAGGAAGCAACGTGACTGTACTTATCATTTTCGGCGTTTTGACCGTTGCGGTAAGCTCGATAGGTGTCAACGATTCTTTCAACATCTTCATCACGCAGTAAATTTTTAGCCTTTTCCTTTTTATATTCTTTAGATGCGTCAATAAATAGTACATCTGTATTACTGCGACCTCTACGGAAAACAATAACGCACGCAGGAATTTGTGTACCATAGAAAAGATTCTCAGGCAAGCCGATTACTGCGTCAATCAAATTCTTATCAATAACTGTCTGACGGATTCGACCTTCGCTTGTGCCGCGGAAAAGCACTCCGTGAGGAGCTACAGCGGCAACACGACCATTACCGCTCATGCTGGCAATCATATGCAGCAAGAACGCCCAGTCACCTTTACTTGCCGGAGGAACACCTATATCAAAACGGTGCCAACGGTCAAGTCCGGCTTCCATTTTAAATTCTTTTTTCTTTCCTTTTTTAGTTTTTTCGTTTTCTTCGTCGGCAGATACCTCTCCACCGGGATTAAATCCTTCTGCCCATTTAGCTTTGCTGAACGGCATATTTGCAACGATACAATCAAATTTCATCAAGTTGCCGTCGCCTGAATACCGTGTATAAACATATTCATTCTTGCCATCGAGATCGCTGAGCTGTTCACTTCCTGACCATACATCTGGACTTTGTCAAATCCGCCTTTTCTCGCTGCACGAATGAGCAGAGAACCTGATCCGCACGTCGGATCATACACTCTATCATTCTCAACCGGACTGACAATTTGTGCCATTATTTCTGAAACCTTTTGAGGTGTGAAAAAGCTTCCTGCCTTTTTCCCTGCCAATGTCGCAAACTCGCCTATCATATACTCATAAGCATCACCAACAATATCCGCCGGTACTTGATGTTCATTTACTTCTATATTGCTCGGATGCAAGTCCAAATCGGCAAAATCATTCAACAGATTACGCAGGATCGGGTTTTTCTGTTCCTTTTTTCCGAGATTGCTTTCACTGTTAAAATCTATTCCTCTGAATATGCCACTGAGGATAGCGTTTGAGCTTTCGATTCCGGTAAGTGCTTCACTTATCTTGGTGCCAAGATCCGGCGCAAACTGGTTGTCTAATAGATAATCAAAAGTGAATTCTTTTTCCAAGAAAAACGGAAGGTTTTTTATTTGCCTTTCAAGACGAATTCCGCTGTAATCTTTCTCAAGCTTTTTTACACTTTCATCAAATGTGTCACTCAAATACTTTACAAAGAACATAGAAAGAACATAGTCTTTGTAATTAGATGCGTCAATATTATCACGAAATGTATTTGCTCCATCCCATAATGCTCGTTTGATATCATCAAATGTCGTTTTTGCCATTTGTTCTTCCTCCGAATTAGTTAATAATAGTTCTTTGAATAAGATAGTTGGTTCGGATGTATTCAAGCTCGGCAAGCCGAGTTCTTTTTTTCTTCAGTTCAATCCCTTTATACCATAATTCACCAATCAATCGCTGTTTCCCAATATCCGGTAATGGTATTTCCAAAGCCTCAATATCTTTTCGGCTAACCGATTTCATCACTGCCCCAACAGAACTTTCCTGAGACAACTCACCAATCTTATTATTTAGAATCATAGCTAAATACTTGGCGTCTATTGCTTCATTTGGAGTGACGATTATCAGGTTGTTTCCGCAATATGTTTTTTTCGGGTTATAATCTATGTAATTCACATAAGAAGGGGTAATTCGCTTAATAACAATATCATTCTGATGCAACCGCCATTCTTCATCGGGGATAACATTATTTACAGTAGGAGTATTTTCCACTTCGTTATTTGCCAAAAAGTTAGCGCATACAAGCCAGCTGGTTGAATCTTCTTGCAATTTAGATCTGGAAGGAGTGATTGAGCAAAACTTAATTGTCGCCAGTACTCTAAGTTTTCTATGTTCCATATTCTTGCTCCTATTTAGTTGATGACGCAGTTAGATAGGATTCTGCGTCATCCAGCATTAATATCTCGGAAGAGAACCGAGATTATCAGACTTTATATTGTTGGCATCGGTTCGAAGATAACGATTGTCAACAACACGAACATCTTCACCTACACTCCAGCTACCGTAACGATAATACTTGGTTTTTGTGCAATCCGGATTCTTGTTGATAAAGTCTATCATCTCGCTCTTTGTACATTCGGAAGTCGCCTGAGTCGTAAGGTAATTTGTCCACTTCATCCTTGCTATATATTCGTTGCCATACGCGTCTTGCTCATAATGAACAGCATCTATATATACCATTACTCGTCTCCTTTCTGTCATTCTAACAAATAAGATGTCATCTTGACAAAAAGCAAAAAATATGCCATACTCATAATACCACTAAAGAGTATCATCAAGATGCTCATCGGCGACTTAGATTCCTATCAAATCTAAGTCGCTTTTCTTTGTTGTAAATATGATACTGCAAAAAAACTTAAAAGTCAAGTCCTTTTTTGAAAAAATATTGCAGTAATTGATTTACAAATAAGATAAATAAAAATATTATGTGGTCATTATTACATCGGTTTCTAAAGTTTTAAATATAATTAGCCGCCAAGTTTACTCAACCCGGCGGCTTTGTTTTAGCTGTAAATCAACTCGTGATTAACGATATCCTCGGCGCTGTTGCGGATAGAATTCATCTTTTTTACCCACAGCATTTGGTTTTCTGCTTTAAGCTGCTCTGTCACGCCCTCACGTTCTGAAAGCTGCTTTACCAACCGATCAAACATATTCTCCGCTTGCTCATCTATCTCGGCAAGGTATTCTGTAAGCTTGCAGCTCGTTAGAAGATTAGTATATCTTATAGGATGATACTTTTCTAGATACCGCAGATGCCGCTTGCCCCAAATGCCAATAGTAACCTTCGGCTGCTCTGGCAGCGTTAAGTCGGGAAGAAGATAATCTCCCTGCTGTGTGTAAGTGATGTTTGTGTTTGTCATAGCTTTAACCTCCGAAAAATAATTGTCGGAAACGATTTCGGCGGCTCAGGTTTTATTTGTGACTGCGATTTGACTGCGATTTTGACTGCGATTTAACTGTATTTATTCTGACTCAACTTTTCCCAACTTGATTTTAACGCTGCTCGAAAACCGCATAGATAAGCCGTTTTCAGGCATTTTCGGAAAAATTGGAAAAAGAAAAGACGGTTTCGAAAAACCGTCTTGTTTGGTTGCGGGAGCCGGATTTGAACCAACGACCTTCGGGTTATGAGCCCGACGAGCTACCGAACTGCTCTATCCCGCGATATTTTTGCTGCTCTTTTTATAGCCTATATATAATAACATCTTTGCATGACTTTGTCAAGCGTTTTTTTCTTTTTTGCGCAGCAATTGTATTTTTAATCTGTTTTTTATGATTTTCATGCTTTCTGTTTCAATATATTATATGTTTATCTGCCGACAATATTCCGCCGGTCTCCGCGTGGATTTTTTGTGCCAAATACATTTTGTTCGCAAATTCGACAAAACATCAGCCTTGAAATTATTACATTTTTGAAATATTTTTAAGAAGAAACCCTTGTTTTTCCTGCCGAAATTATGTATAATAAAATATGTATGCAAATGAAAACAAACGACTTGTTGAATTTTTGTTGTTATAATATATATTTGGGCGGCTCCGGGGTCGCCTTGGAGGAATCAAAATGGGTTTAAAAATATTCAAAAAAATCACGGTGGCTATGATGTGCTTTGCTTTAGCGGCGATCTGTGCCTTTTCCGTCGGCGCGGTGGCCATCACCTACACCATTCCCGAAATTGACGACATGACGATCACCATGCCCGACGGCATAACTGCGGTCACACGCGACTGCTCGGAAACCGACAAGTATTTTTCTTTGTTCGGAATCGACTATAAGCAGACCATGGAGAATTTTGAGAAGGGCAATATTTACCTTCAGGGCATGGACGAAAACTCCGAAACCACGATCACGGTCACTATGACTCAGACCGACGAAAGCAAGGGGATCAGCAACTATAATCTTCTCAGCAAGGAAAAGCTCGGCGAGGTTCAGGCGAATTTTCTCAGTCAGGACGAGTATACAAAATGCACCGTTGAGGACGGCGATAAAATCGTATGGCTCTATTTTGATATAAACGTAAACGAGAGCGGAAAGACCATCAAGGCTTATCAGGCAAACACAGTTTATGACGGCAAAAGCGTTAATATCACCCTCCAGCGCAACGGCGGCGACGTTACTCAGGCGGATTACAACACCTTTTCGCTGATCGTCAGCGCAACGGATTTTAAGCAGTTTGGCTCCTTTAACAGCCTTTTGCCCTACATACTTATCGGCTGCGCGATCATCGCGGTGCTTGTTATCATATTTATTATTGCGGTGGCAAGGCACGCCTCTCACAAGAGAAAGAAGAACAAGAACGACAAGCTTATTGAGGAGCTTGCAGACAAATATACGACACGCAGAGGCAATATGCGCTCATATTCAGACGGTGCGGAATTTGACGAATATACCGATATAAGCTCCTCTTCCGAAAAGCCGCAGCCTGTGCAGGAGGAAACAGCGCAGCCTGAACAAGCGGAGGATTTGAGCAAAAAATACGACCTTGAAAACTATCGCTCCGATGTCAAGAGGTATTCAGACGAAGAGATAAACGAGCTTTTGGGCATTGAGCCGGAAAAGCAGGAGGAAGCCGAGGAAAAGCCCGGGGAGCCCAAAAAGGAAGAGCCGTTTGTTACAGCCGCCGAGCTGAGCAAGGACGATCAGATCTCGGAATTTTTTGAATCTGTTGAACAGGAAAAGCGCGAGGCTGCTGCCGAGACCGAAGAAAAAGCCGAAGAAAATAACGAGGAAAAGAACGAAGAAAAAACTCTTGAGGACGCTGCAACAAGGAAATTTGAAAAAATCAGCGAAGCCTCCGGCGAGGATGACGACGTTCAGATCTACAGCAGATCCTCGGATAGAAAAACTGCCGAAGCCAAAAAATCCGACGAGCAGGATATTGAGGAATCGGACGAATACGAGGACTTTAACAACGACGAGGTGCTGGTCAGAGACGAGGCAAAGCACAAGTTCTCGGACGGCTACGACTTCTTTGAGGAAGCTCCCAAAAAGACGATGGGCGTTATCAGCAGCGAGGATATTCGCGACGCTGAGGATTACGACGTTATAAACGAGGTTGAAAAGAAAGCTAGCGAGGTCGAAAAATCCGGACCCGGCGCAGGCGAAACCGTTGCCGGAGCAATGAAAAAATTCGGCGCGGCTCTGAAATCCTTTGGCGTTCACTGCGGATATTTTGTTACCAATCTCTCAAGAAGCATAAAGCGCAAAAGAGCAGCCAAAAAGCGTAAAAAGGCTGAGGAAGAACGCCGCGCTCGCGCACGCGCAAGAGCAGCGCGCCAGCGTCAGCAGGAACAGGATATGCAGAACGGAAAGCTGGTTCAGGTCCACAGCCGAGGCTCAAGACCGACCCAGCAAAGGCGACCGACTCAGCATAGGAGACCTTCGCAGCAGAGATCCTCTTCGCAGCGCAGACGACCTGCTCAGCAAAGGAGACCTCAGCAAAGACGACCCGACAACAGGGGGTAAGATGATATAAATGGAAATACTTATAAAAAATGCCAAGGTTATTTCGCCGGCAGACGGGCTGAACTCGCAGCTTGACATTCTTGTTCGCGACGGCAAAATCGCCGAAATCGGCGAAGGTCTGAGCACCGACGGCGAAATCATCAACGCCGAGGGGCTGTGTGCGGTTCCGGGCTTTGTGGATATGCATGTTCACCTTCGCGACCCCGGACAAACCCACAAGGAGGACATACTCAGCGGCTGCAACGCTGCTGCCGCAGGAGGAGTTACAAGCCTGCTTGCAATGCCGAACACCAATCCCACAACCGACTGCGCAGAGGTCGTTGAATATATTCTCGGCAAGGCGAAGGACGCATCTGCGAGGGTCTATGTTGCGGCAAGCATAACAAAGGGGCTGAAAAGCCTTGAACCGACCGACCTTAATGAATTAAAAAACGCCGGAGCCATCGCTTTGAGCGACGACGGCAGACCGGTTGAGAATACTAAATTTTTGAGCGAGGCGATGAAAAACGCGCCAAAGCTGGGCATGAGCGTAGTTGCTCACTGCGAGGACTTGTACCTTGCAGACGGCGGAAAGATGAACGAGGGCGAGATCTCGGAGCAGCTTGGGATCAAGGGAATACCGGCTGCGGCTGAGGACTGCGGAACAGCGCGCGAGATCGCGCTTGCGGCCGCACTTGACGTTCCGATACACATTTGCCACGTCAGCACAAAAACGAGCGTAGCCTTGATAAGAGACGCAAAACGCCGCGGCGTAAGGGTCACGGCTGAGACCGCACCGCATTACTTTTCTTTGACAGAAAAGGAGCTTTTGAAGCGCGACGCGGACTACAGAATGAATCCTCCGCTGAGAACAGAGGCGGACGTAAACGAGATCATAAACGGGCTTGTTGACGGCACGCTTGACGCGATCGCCACCGACCATGCTCCGCACGCGCCTAGCGAAAAGGCGGACTTTGAAGCCGCGCCGAACGGTTCGATCGGAATGGAAACCTCGTTCGCGGCGGCGAACACCTTTTTGGTAAAGGCAGGGATCATGCCGCTTGAAACGCTTGTTGAAAAAATGAGCGTGAACCCGGCGAGGATCTTGGGCATAGACGCAGGAACGCTTAGGGTCGGAGCAAACGCGGATATCGCGCTGATCAATCCGGACGAGCAATGGACGGTCGATCCTGAAAAGCTGCACGGCAAAAGCAGGAACACGCCGTTTAAGGGTACGAATCTGACCGGCAGGGTGAAGATGACGTTGCTGGGAGGAAAGGCGGTTTTTCGACTGAAAACTGAAGACTGAAAAACTGTCAAATGAATAATTTCGGTCGGGAAGAAACGTTTTCCTTTTAAAATACGTATGTTCCCGATTGGATAAATATGGATATAGTCTTTAAAAAATAAAAAATCAGTGGCAATGCAATTGAAAAACGTTTGGCGCACAGGCGACCAATGGTCGCCCCTACAAATTGCTAAGACCATGTTTATATAATTATTGTAAAAACAAACGTTTCCCAAAACGTTATTTTCAGATGAAAACATTTTCGGGCAACCGAGGTTTTGAATACGCGCCGACCTATCAGCTCGGCGCAAAAAGCGTAAAAGGAGTGGGTTTATTATGGCACAAAAGGGCGATCTCTTATCCGTCAGACACGACATACGGGTTGTTGACGCAACCATTCGAGACGGCGGATTATGCAACGATTTCAGATTTGACGACAAGTTTGTGAGCGACCTTTACAAAGCAAACAACAAGGCCGGAGTTGACTACATGGAGTTCGGCTACAAGGCATCGCGCGACTTTTTCAGCGAGGATAAATTCGGCAAGTGGAAGTTCTGCAAGGACGAGGATATTCGTTCGATCGTGGGCGACGCTCCCTCAAAAACCAAAATCGCGGTTATGGCAGACGTTGGCAGAACCGATTTTGAAAACGATATTATTCCAAAGAACGAGAGCCCGATCGACCTTGTGAGGATCGCGACCTATATCAATACGATACCGGCGGCGGTCGAGATGATTGAATACTGCGCAAAGCAGGGTTATGAGACAACGATCAATATTATGGCGGTTTCAAAGGCAAGAACCGAGGATATCAAGGCAGCTCTCAATATTTTGGGACAAACCCCGGTTTCGGCGTTCTATATTGTTGACAGCTACGGCTCGATCTATCCTGAGGAAGCAAGACGGCTTGCCGACATGTACGGCGAAATCGCCGAGAAATACAACAAGCTTGTGGGTATCCACGCCCACAACAACCAGCAGCTCGCCTTTGCCAATACTATCGAGGCAATGACCTACGGCGCAAGCTACCTTGACGCGACTGTTGACGGAATGGGCAGAGGCGCAGGCAACTGCTCGCTGGAGCTTTTGCTCGGCTTCCTCAAAAACCCGAAATACAAGGTTTATCCGATCCTCAAAATCATTGAGGAGCACACCTCAAAGCTAAAGGCTCAGGGCGTAAAGTGGGGCTACGACATCCCCTACATGCTCACCGGACAGTTCAATACTCACCCAAGACCGGCGATCCAGTTTGTAAAGGAAGAGCGCGGAGATTATTTTAATTTTGCCAACGAGCTGTACGATATTATCAACAGCTGACGTTGGCTGCGGAGGACACTATGGGATTTGACAGACTTATTGAAAATATCATTGAAAAGCAAAATCCGACGGTTGCCGGACTTGACCCCAAGCTTGACTATGTTCCGGCTTCGATCAAGGAAAGCTGCTTCAAAGCCTACGGCGCAACGCTTGAGGGCGCGGCGGCAGCCTTGCTTGAATTCAACAAGGCGATCATCGACAAGATTTACGATATAGTCCCGGCGATCAAGCCGCAGGCGGCGTACTACGAGATGTACGGCTGGCAGGGCGTTCGCGCGCTGAGCGAGACCATCGCCTATGCCAAGTCAAAGGGAATGTTCGTGATCACCGACGGCAAGCGCAACGACATCGGCACAACAATGGAGGCTTATGCAGCCGCTCACCTGGGCGCGACCGAGGTTGGCGGAAGCGAGCTTGAAGCGTTCGGAGCCGACGCGCTGACGGTGAACGGATACTTGGGCTCGGACGGGATCGATCCGCTTTTAAAGATTTGTTCCGAGCGCGACAAGGGCATTTTTGTGCTTGTAAAGACCTCTAACCCAAGCTCGGGCGAGCTTCAGGACAAAAAGCTTGAAACCGGTGAGAGCGTTTATGAGCGCATGGGCATGATGTGCGAAAACTGGGGCAGCGAGCTTGTGGGCAAATACGGCTATTCGGCTGTGGGCGCGGTGGTAGGCGCGACCTATCCCGAACAGCTTGCCGAAATGAGAGCCAAGGCTCCTCACACATTTTTCCTCGTTCCGGGCTACGGAGCTCAGGGCGGAGGCGCGCAGGACGCAAAGAACGCGTTTGACCAAAACGGACTGGGCGCGATAATCAATTCCAGCCGCGGTATCATGTGCGCATGGAAGAAGCAGGGGCTGACAGAGGACGATTTTGCAGAAGCGGCAAGAGCAGAGGCTTTGCGCATGAAGGAGGATATCCTCTCGGCGATCGGCGAAATCAAGGCGGATTGAGCCGACGATTTTTGGGCAAAGTAACGGATTTTTTGATGACGTAAAACGCCTTTAAAACAATTCAATTGTAAAATACACTTTTTTAGCCCTTTCTATGCATTTTTTTCTTGACAACCGCAGGTATATGTGCTATTATATATCTATAACCATTGCTCTTATTTGGTGCTATATCGCTTAAAAGCTACAATAATTGCTGTAATAATATGTATTTTTATATTTTAGGAATTTGTATAAGAAATTATAGCAAAAAACTATGGGTGCTCATAGTTTATATAAAAAGAAATTACTGCAGTTTTTTCAATTTAAAATCAAAAAAGTCAGGAGAATTTCTATGAAAAAGATGTGTAGTTTAAAACGAATAACAGCGGGTTTAGTATTGATGTTATTCAGTTGTTCAACTCTTGGTACGTTCTGCGTTAGCGCAAACAATTATCATGATACAAAATATGTAGGTTCCGTTAGCGGTTACGGTACTAGGTGGACAACTTCCGCAAGAAAGAAAACGGATGATACTTCTTCTTATCAGTATTGCGCTTCAACAACAAGAAGATATCAGTCATGGGTATACGGATCATATAAGAGTAACATAAGTTCAGAACTGAAAAACCTTCATAATGGAACGATAAAAAAAGATTTAAGGAATCCAAAAACAGGGAAATTGACACCTACTTATTGGTTTTCATCCGGTACTTCCAGATATATGATCAATTACGTTAAAGAAAACAAATTGCCTTATGCCGGAATGATGTTTATGACCGGTGACAACGGCGGTGGTTATGCAACAGTATGGTGGAGTCCGGATAGTATTTAGTTAGTTGTTGACACATCTGTTAGATTACTAACAGGTGTGTCAGTTTATTTAATATTGAGGATATAGAAATGCTGAAGAAATTGTGTATATTATTCGTTAGTTTTTGCGTGATTGTTTTATGCGGATGTCAACCCAAAAACAACATTGATGAATATGAAACGTTAGATTTTGTAAATCCCCCAACTGAGGTGACAGACAATAATCATAACAGTCTGCCTTTCGAAACCGGCGACAATCTTGCTGATAACGATCCAAATTATTATTTTTCAGATTTAGATAAGATCAACAAAGATAATTTGGTTAATAAAGATGAAGTAATTACTAACGGAACATTAGAATTCAAGGATTTTTCATTTATTAAAACCAAAAAATTGCCCGAAAATGTGGAAGTGGAAGATTTCAGATACTTTGATGAATGTAAGATTAATTCTGACGGTGATATATTAGATGATTCTTCATATTTGTTTGTTACTATGACTGTATCCAATTTAACAAATAAAGAGTTATTAGACATTTGCTGGGATTTTAAAATCACCCTTATAGATGAATACGAAACTTTTTATTATCCAAGGAGCACAGAGAGTATAGACACTATTTCAGACGAGGTAAGATATAATTCTTTGAACAAAGGGCACTCTGATCGCAAAGATTATTTCTTTAATGATTTAAAAGCAAACGAAACAGTTTCAATAACGACAGGTTTCCTTTTTAAAGATCTTGAAATTGATGACCCGAATTTAATTATTGCGCCAGAATTAGTTACTCCAGGAGTTTTTTCAGAGTTGAGAAATTCTAAAATAATTTGGATAAATAGATAATAGGATTATTATGAAGAATTTATTTAAAATTGAGCTACGCAGAGCCTTTGTAAACAGATATTTTTTTATTTCTGTTTTAATAGGGTTAATAATCGTTGTGATGCAAACCATTGAGTGCGCTGTGCCTTATATTGGAATGGAACCTGTCAATGGATTATATCCGCAATCTGTGTTCAACACATATATCGGATTCTCTGCTACAAACGTTTGGTCAAGAACATATTATATGGTATTTCCGTTACTGGCAGCACTTCCGTATTCTTCGAGCTTTTTATCGGATCAAAAAAAAGGTTTTGCAAAAATAATATACACTAAATGCAAAAGAACACATTATTTAGTTGCAAAATTTGCAGCTGTTTTTTTGTCGGGGGGATTTTCTGTTTTAATTCCTCTTTTAATTAATCTTTGGTTAACGGCTCTTTGTGTCCCTTCTGTGATTCCAGATAGTTCAACCGGCTTTTTTCCGGTGTTCAGCGAGGACTTTGCAGCTTCTTTATATTATTTACAGCCTTATATATATATTCTGTTTTATAATGTACTGTTATTTGTAGTATCAGGTATATTTGCGTGCAGTGCACTAGCTTTTTCATATTTGTTTAATTATGGCGCAGTAGTATTAGTTTCTCCATTTTTAACATATATTTCTATTTCGTTTATTTCATCCACATTTCCTCCTGTATCATTAATGAATATTTCCGAATGGATATATCCCGTACAAATGAGTAACGCTTTGAATTTTCCGGCTGTAATCTTTGAGATGGCTGTTTTTTTATTGATAATATGTTCAATATACTTCTATAGAGGAATTAAAGATGATTCGTTTTAGTTCGTTGTTATATCCAAAAAGACTTTATTATTCAAATCATCAAATTCATATTGCATTGTGTATTGTTATACCTTTGGTAGTTAAACTCTTTTATTATAGCTATATAGCAAAAACATACGCTTCGGTTAATATAAAATTTTCAGCAGCGGATTATGTGCTGTTTTCCGGAAATTCAGTCTTGTTTTTCCCTGATTGTGTATTTTTTCCCACTCTTTTACTGGTATTTGAATGTCAAAATGACTTTAGAGTAAACAGTTTAATTAGATATAAAAAAAGATTATGGCTATACATTAAGCATTTGGTTTCATTAGTTTTTAGGCAGCTTATAGTAACAATTGTAGAAATCGGAACATCTGTGTTATTAGGTTATTTTTTGAGTCGCGATTTAAATAATTTCGTTGTTAGGGGAAGTTACTTTAGGTTTATACATGGTGGACAAGGATTGTCAATTCCCTTTATAAATCTATGCTTATATGAATGTCTTTCTTGTTTATTATTTTCGATACTTATTTTACTGGTTGTATTGCTTGTATATTGGATAACAAATCGTCCGACAATAACTATCTTTTTCCTGTTTGTTTTTTCATGTATTGAAATGTATAAAAGCAACAGCCTTTATGATAAGCTATCTTACAATCACGTTAATATTTTTGACTATTCTCTCATGAATACTCTCTTTATATTTGTTTTTATTATATTGCTGACCATAGGTGGAGCCATCATTTCTTTGCGAAAGGAATTTATAAATGCAAAGTAATTTTAAAGCATATCTTGGCGTTGATTTAAAAAAAGGGTTCGTCTCAAATATATACAAATATGTTGTAGCTTTGTTTTTGTTTTTATTCCTTTCATTTGAGTTGTTCTTCTCTCAATCTCAAGAAAATGAATCTTTGATATTTACGACTACAGATTTATGGTTTTATATTTTTCAAGGAATGCCTGTTTATGAGCCTTCAAATGAACTGCCATTTATCATTCCGCTTCAATGGATGATTATTCAGATACTTCCGGCATTACTGGTTTTAAATTATCCAACGAAAGATCTTTACAGCTATGGAATTCAAGAAATAGTTCGATTGAGAAAACGTTGCAATTGGTGGATTTCAAAATGCATATGGCTTGTTTTATCAATCGCAGCATATTATGCCATAGCTTTTTTATGTGTAAATCTTGTTTCACTATTTTTTGGGGAATATTCGTTTAGCTTTAATCATGAATATTTTGAACTGTTTTATTCTCCTAACTCTGATTTTGAGAAAACATCTTTTGTGATGTATATACTGCCGTTATCCACAACTATTACAATATCCTTTTTTCAGATGCTTTTTTCAATTATCATCAAACCTATTTATAGTTTTTTTATTGTAGTGTGTTATGATATTATTTCGGCTTTTTATTGTTTTCCGCTTTTAATCGGAGATAAGACAATGTTGCTTAGGCTATCTTTATTCGAATCAGGAAAAGTTGATTTTGAAATTACAATTATCATTAATTTTATATTATTCATATTTACTTATTTTATTGGATCATTGTATTTTTCAAAAATGGATTTCATCAAGAAAGGATGACATATGAAAATTAAAATTGAAAATCTAACCAAAACCTTTAAAGGGAGTAAGGTTTTGGATAATATAAGCATTTCTTTCGATAGCGGTAAGATTTATGGTTTGAGCGGTAGAAACGGATCCGGCAAAACTATGTTAATGAGAGCAATTTGCGGATTGATAAGACCGACAGATGGATTCGTCGAATTTGACGGGAAACGATTATGGAGAGATATTTCCTTTCCGCCTAATATTGGTGTTTTGATAGAGAATCCTTCATTTATTTCCCGATATTCCGGTTTTAAGAACCTGAAAATATTGGCGTCTATACAAAATAAAATATCTGATGAACAAATAAGAACAGCGATTCAAAAGGTGGGGCTGGATCCTTTTGATAAAAAACCTTATAGAAAATATTCTCTGGGTATGAAACAAAGATTGGGGATTGCGTGTGCAATCATGGAAGATCCGGATATTGTTTTATTAGATGAACCTACAAATGCGCTGGATGAAAACGGCGTGAAATTGATTAAAGAAATATTGATGAGTATGCGTGAAAACAGAATAATCATTATTTCATGTCATGATAAAGAAGATTTGGAATTTTTATCTGATGAAATTATAATGATCTCAAACGGAAAACTAAAGAATTAAGAAAACAGAAAGATTATTATGAAGAAAAAAAGAATTATTATTTTAGTTGTATTGTTTTTGTTTATGTTCAGTATTGTGTCGTGTTCTATTATTCGTATTTCCTATATCAACCGTATTTTTCCAGATCCGGTAATTAAAAGCCATATGATCGGCGAGATCATCACCGGAGGAAATGTATCAATTTGTATTGATGAGGCAGAACTGTATAACGGTGATGAAATAGAATCCAAATATAATTTTACAAATCCTGCTCAAAACGAGGATGGAACACGGATTACCGGAGATCAGTTTAAGGTATTGACTATTTGCCTCTCTGTCATAAATAATACGAACGAAGCACAAGAAATCTCTTTAGCTCAATTCTATGCTGAATCACTCACATGGTCTAACGGTATTGATGCACAACTATTCCCTGTGTTTAATAGCGACAATAAGGATACTGATTATTTGGATCCTCAGAGAATTGAACTGACTCCCAATCAAATCAAAAAAGTATATTTAACTTACACTATGTTTCATTTTCAATTTAACCCGATAGAATGGGAAAAAATAAAAATCGATAATTTTGATTTATCTTTGTCAAGATACCCTGTAAAACATATAGTGACCTTGTGTTAAACAATATTTTTATTAGCAGGTATATAAATCAAACCATTAGCCGAGAATTCATACCTTACAGGCACGATACTTACGACAGAAAAAAGAATTTAAAATAATTTGTTAATTTTTTAACTAAATCATTGACTTTACACTCGCATGAGCGTATAATTTAAGGAAGCACTGATTAATTCGGGTGCACAAATCGCGCCGTCAGATTTTTCGTCAGGATATACAAATAAATTGAGGTAAGGCTGACGCCTTGCCGAGATTTTTTGGGCAGCCTGACGGAAAAGATGCAAGCGAGTTGCGTGTCCGGCTCTCAGGCGTGAATTAATCAGTTGTTCCTTAATGGATAAACTAAAGTAAGGGAGTTTTTTGATAATGGCAAGAGTTTACAATTTTTCGGCAGGCCCTTCAATGTTACCTGAGTCTGTCCTCAAAAAAGCAGCCGCTGAGATGCTCGATTACGAGGGCAGCGGTCAGAGCGTAATGGAAATGTCTCACCGCAGCAAAACCTATGATAAGATCATCAAGGACGCTGAGGCTCTTCTCAGAGAGGTTATGAACATTCCCGACAACTACAAGGTGCTTTTCCTTCAGGGCGGCGGTTCGACCCAGTTCGCTATGGTCGCGCTCAACCTTATGAACAAAAACAACAAGGCTGACTATATTGTTACAGGTCAGTGGGCAAAGAAGGCACTTGCCGAGGCTCAGCGTTACGGCGACGCCGTTGCTGTTGCTTCTTCGGCAGACAAGACCTTCTCATATATTCCAAAGACAGACAGATCAATGTTCCGCGAGGACGCTGATTACGTTTATATCTGCCTTAACAACACAATTTACGGAACAGTTTATCACGAGCTTCCAGATACAGGCGACATCCCGCTGGTTGCAGATATTTCTTCCTGCATCGTTTCGGAGCCGCTTGACGTTTCAAAATTCGGTCTGCTCTTTGCCGGCGCACAGAAGAATATGTCGGGCGCAGGCGTTACTATCGTAATCGTAAGAGAGGATCTTATCGGCAACGCAATGGATATCACTCCAACAATGCTCAACTACAAAACTCACGCAGACGCTGATTCACTTTATAACACACCTCCATGCTATGCTATTTATGTTGCAAAGCTTGTTCTTGAGTGGATCAAGAACGATATCGGCGGTCTTGAGAAGATGAAGGAGCTCAATGAGAAGAAGGCAAAGCTTCTTTATGACTTCCTTGACAGCTCAGAGATGTTCAAGGGCACAGTTGTTCCCGAGGATCGTTCTTTGATGAACGTTCCGTTCGTTACAGGCGACGCAGACCTTGACGCAAAATTTGTTAAGGAATCCACCGAAGCAGGTCTTGTAAACCTCAAGGGTCACCGCAGCGTTGGCGGAATGAGAGCTTCTATCTACAATGCTATGCCATACGAGGGCGTTGTGGCTCTGGTTGATTTCATGAAGAAGTTCGAGGCTGAAAATAAGTAATCAAACAGATAGATAAAGGGTGATACTATGTATAACGTATTGACATTAAATAAAATCGCCGCTGTCGGCACAAGCTGCCTCGGCGACAACTACGCCGTTAGCGACGACGTTCAGAATCCCGACGCTATTCTTGTAAGAAGCGCGGCTATGCACGATATGGAGTTTGGCTCAGACCTTCTTGCGATCGCAAGAGCCGGCGCAGGCACAAACAACATCCCCAAGGACAAGTGTACCGAGCAGGGAATCGTTGTTTTCAACACTCCGGGTGCTAACGCAAATGCAGTTAAGGAGCTTGTTGTTGCAGGACTTCTGCTTTCTTCACGTAAGATCGTAGAGGGTATCGAGTGGGCAAAGACTCTCAAGGGCAACGGCGAAGCAGTAGGCAAGATGGTAGAAAAAGGCAAGAGCCAGTTTGTCGGACCTGAGCTCAAGGGCAAAACGCTGGGCGTTATCGGTCTTGGCGCGATCGGCATTTTGGTTGCCAACGCCGCTGTAGCATTGGGCATGAAGGTTATCGGCTTTGATCCGTTTATGTCAGTTCCCAACGCGCTCAGACTTAATCCTCACATTGCTCTTATGAAGAACAACGAGGAAGTAATGACAAACTGCGATTACCTCACGATCCACGTTCCGCTCACTCCCGAAACAAAGGATATGGTTGACGCGGAAATGATCGAGAAGATGAGAGACAGCGTAAGGATCCTCAACTACAGCCGTGACGGTCTTGTAAACACCGAGGCTGTTCTTGCTGCGATCAAGGCAGGCAAGGTTGCAAAATATGTTACCGACTTTGGCAACGACGCTATTCTCGGCGAAGAGAATGTTATCGTTCTTCCGCACCTTGGAGCTTCTACTCCCGAATCAGAGGACAACTGCGCTGTTATGGCGTGCGAGCAGGTCAAGGAGTATATCGAGAACGGTAATATCGTTAATTCCGTAAACTACCCGGCTATCTCACTTGCAAGAACCGCAGGCGACAAGAGGATCTGCGTAATGCACAAGAATGTTCCCGAGCTTATCAAGAAGATCCTCGGCGAGATCAGCGGAAACGTTGAAAACATGCTCAGCAAGAGCCGCGGCGAATACGCTTATACTATCATTGATGTTGAAGGCGCGATCGACGCAGACAAGATCGCAGCAGTTGAAGGCGTTGTACGTGTTCGCGTGATCGACTGATCGATTTACAGCAACAATTAATTATTATACAAGGCGGAGTTTTTTACAACTCCGCCTTTTTTCAAAAAAAGGACTGATGATATGACAAAGGGAGAAATCGCAAAGAAAAACTTTGAAAGCGGACTGAACTGCGCTCAGGCGGTGCTTTTGGCGTTTTGCGAGGACTACGGAATGGAAAAGGAAACCGCGCTCATGATATCCGCGCCCTTTGGCGGCGGCATGGGCAGACTGCGCGAGATTTGCGGAACGTTCAGCGGGATCAACATGGTGCTCGGTCTGGCAAAGGGCAACGGCAACAAGGCTGAGCTTTATAAGGACGTTCAAAGCCTTGCAAAGCAGTTTACGGAGGACAACGGCTCGATAATCTGCCGCGAGCTGTTGGGGCTGAGCATTATGGGAAAGGACAACCCCATCCCCTCGCCGCGCAACGAGCAGTATTACAAAAAACGCCCGTGCAGCGAGCTTTGCCGCTACGCCGCGGATCTGCTTGAGGAATACCTTTCTACAAACAAAACAGCATAAAACCCGTTCTTCAATACTGATACATGTTAAAAAGCAGACAGCGCGTGAAAATACGTTCTGTCTGCTTTATATATTAGATTACCTTTGCGTTACCTTTAAAAGGGTGCTTACTTTCGTATTCTGCTGCCGCCTTACCTATTTCGGAAAGCGACATATCGTCGAACTTATCCTTTCTCCATTTTGTATAATCAAACTTTTCGTTTTTTAAATAGGAAATAAACGCTTCGGTTTCAACTATACCAAGTTCACGAATAAGACAAGCGATTCCGCGATTCATTATTTCAATATCAGCGATCATTTTTATTCCTCCGTTTCAGAAATAAAATCAAAAATATATCAAGACTTAAGGACACTTATGAACAAAAAACACACTTAAGGTAAACTACAAACAGGACTCGAAAAGGTAATTCTCTTCAAGTCCTGTTTTTAATTGGTTTTTTAATCTGTATCAAGCTTGAGCACAGCCATGAACGCTTCTTGGGGAACTTCTACCGTTCCAAGCTGGCGCATACGCTTTTTGCCTTCCTTTTGCTTTTCAAGCAGCTTTTTCTTTCGGGTAATATCGCCGCCGTAGCACTTTGCAAGAACGTCCTTGCGCATAGCCTTGACGGTTTCGCGCGCAATGATCTTTCCGCCGATACACGCCTGGATAGGCACCTCAAAGAGCTGTCTGGGGATCTTCTCCTTGAGCTTTTCCGCCATTTTTCTGGCTCTGCCGTACGCCTTTTCCTTGTGGATGATGAACGACAGCGCGTCTACCACCTCGCCGTTGAGCATGATGTCGAGCTTGACAAGCTCGCTGGGAACATACTCCTTTAGCTCGTAGTCAAACGAAGCATAGCCTCTTGTGCGCGACTTGAGGGTGTCGAAGAAATCATAGATGATCTCCGCAAGCGGAAGAATATAATGCAAATCCACCCTGTCCGCGTCAATATACTGCATATCAACAAAAGTGCCGCGTCTGTCCTGACAAAGCTCCATTATGTTGCCCACATATTCCTTTGGGGTGTAGATGTGCGCGTCGGTGACAGGCTCCTCGGCAAGCTGGATCAAAGACGGGTCGGGGTAGTTTGTCGGGTTGTCGATCATCTCAACCGTGCCGTCGGTGCGCGTGATCCTGTAAATAACGCTGGGCGCGGTGGTTATCAAATCGAGCTGATATTCACGCTCCAGGCGTTCCTGAATGATCTCCATGTGCAAAAGTCCGAGAAAGCCGCAGCGAAAGCCAAAGCCCAGAGCGACCGAGGTTTCGGGATCAAAGGAAAGCGCGGCGTCGTTGAGCTGCAATTTTTCGAGCGCGTCCTTCAAATCTCCGTATTTTGCGCCGTCAACCGGATAGATACCGCAGAACACCATTGGCTGTGCCTCACGATAACCGGGAAGCGGCTCGCTTGCAGGGTTGGAGGTCAGAGTAACGGTGTCGCCCACCTTTGCGTCGGCAAGTGTCTTTATGCTGCCGGTGATATAGCCAACCTCGCCGGCATAGAGTCCGTCGGTTTTTTCGGGCTGAGTGGCGTGCATAAGTCCGCATTCAACAACATTAAAAACGCTGCCGGTCGCCATAAGCTTGAATTCGTCGCCGGGATGGATCTGACCCTCTTTGAGACGAACATATATGATTACGCCCTTGTAGCTGTCGTAGTAGCTGTCAAAAATCAACGCCCTGAGCGGCGCGTTCACGTCGCCCGTCGGCGCGGGGATGTCGCTGATTATTTTTTCGAGCACGGCATGGATATTGATGCCTGCCTTTGCCGAGACCTGCGGCGCGTCCTCAGCCGGGATACCGATTATATCCTCGATCTCGCCGATGACCCTTTGCGGATCGGCACTGGGAAGATCGATCTTGTTGATAACGGGAACGATCTCAAGTCCGCTGTCAACAGCAAGATAGGTGTTTGCCAGGGTTTGAGCCTCGATTCCCTGAGACGCGTCAACAACAAGGATCGCGCCCTCGCAGGCTGCGAGCGAACGTGAAACCTCGTAGTTAAAATCGACGTGGCCGGGAGTGTCGATAAGATTCAAGAGATATTCTTCGCCGTCGTCGGCAGAATAAACAACGCTGACGGCGCGCGCCTTGATCGTGATCCCGCGCTCGCGCTCAAGCTCCATATCGTCGAGCAGCTGAGCCTCCATGTCGCGGGCTGAAACAGAATTGGTTTGTTCAAGAATACGGTCGGCAAGCGTGCTCTTGCCGTGATCTATATGAGCAATAATGCTGAAATTTCTGATTTTGTCTTGCGGAAAAGCCAATTTTCTCACCCTTGCTTATACTGTTATTCAGAATGATTATACCACAAGTTGCGCGTTTTAACAAGTGTGCTTGCAAAAAATCAAGTGCCTGTGGGCACTCTTGTCCGCCTATTTGAACAACTCCGGTAACGATAACCGTGTTCAACGGCGGGAATAAGCAATTTCCTTGTATAAAGTGAAAAAGACCGCCACGTGTTTGCGACAGCCCTAACAATATTATTATACCACTTTTTTTGGGCAGGTTCAAGACAATTTCGTAAAATAAAAATATAAATATTTTTAATAAAAGTATTGACAATGTTAAAATTTAAGTGTATAATATAGACAAAGATAAGAGATAAGACAAGGAGGTTTTCAAAATGAAAGTTATGAAACCTTTAAACTACAGAATTATGAGCTTTATCAGGAGCTTGCCCCCTAACAGCTTAAACCCAATTCATTTGGCAGAGGTTGAAGCTAACTAGTTTGTGTCGGAACGGCTGATCTGTTTTTAGTGTTTTTGAAACACAGTTTTTAAGATTTATTTTTCGATCAAGTATTTACGTTCCGAAAATTTCCGGCAATTTCTCGAAACGACAACAACTCAAATATGTTGCCCGACAAATTGTATCGTCTCAAAGAGTGAATGTTGACCATTTGCTATCTGATATTGGGAAAACGGATTTTTTACATATATAACAAGTTAATATTTGAAATAACTACATGGTGGTTAGACCAATGAGAAGTTTAATTTTTGATCAATAAGATTTTTCTTGATTTTAAGATTTTTTATAATCTTAGTTTTGATTGTACGATTTAATATCTCTATATAATAACAGTTTACGGAGAACAGTCCAATGTGCAGTTAAACTTTTTCTGAAATGTTTTTTCTGAATTCTAAAGTTCGATTATAAAAGTTCAATGATAAACATCCATATGTACATCTAAATTGTTATTACGCAACAAAGCAATTGGAGATGAGTCCAAAGTACAAGTTATTTTGATTTAAAACTTACCTAGGTAGTTGAAAGATTTAAATTTCTATTTGTCCTTGAAGAGGTGATCGGCGTTCGGTCACCTCTTTCTTTGCCATTTTTGCTGTCTGTCGGCAGTCGGGCAGACAGAATTTATCTATATTATACGTTTGCTCCCGACTGTATTTATATTTGTTAGACATAATTTTTCCGTAGGGGCGCACCCGTGTGTGCGCCCTTGGAACAAACGTTAGCTTATAGGTAGGTCGCACACATGGGTGCGACCCTACATCACTTGTAACGGAAAACAACATCAAACTAAAGCGAACTCATTTTCGGGCACTCACGTCTGATTTAGCACTAAGCTATCTGCTCGGAGTAAAACTATAGTAAACTCATTTTCGGGCACTCACGTCTGATTTTGCACTAAGCTATCTGCTCGGAGTAAAACTATAGTAAACTCATTTTCGGGCACTCACGTCTGATTTAGTACTAAGCTATCTGCTCGGAGTAAAAAATACTTGCAGATGATGGAGTTTAGTGGTAGAATAACTATACACAGAATATATAAAAAAGGATGACTGAATATGGAATACAAGTTTTCTGACAGGGTTTCCGGTTTGAAGCCCAGCGCAATCAGAGAGATTTTTAAATACGCCGCCGACCCGGAGGTCGTTTCGCTTTCGGCAGGCAACCCTTCTCCGGACGCTTTTCCGGCAAAGGAGATCGCCGAGATCTCCGCAAAGGTACTCGCCGAGAATCCTATCTCGGTTTTGCAATACAGCGTAACAGAGGGCTATGCTCCGCTCAGAGCTCATCTTCTTGAATACATGAAAAAAGAGCACGATACCGGCTGCGAAAACGACGATATTTTGATCACCACCGGCGCACAGCAGATCATGGACCTTTGCACAAAGGCTCTTGTCAACGAGGGCGACGTTGTGATCTGCGAGGCTCCGTCATTTATCGGCTCGCTCAACACCTTCCGCAGCTACAACGCAAAGCTTGTGGGCGTTACCGTTGAGCATGACGGAATGAACACCGACGAGCTTGAGCAGGCTCTTAAAGACAACCCGAACGCAAAGCTCATCTATACTATCCCGAATTTTCAGAATCCGTCGGGAGTTACAATGAGCCTTGAAAAGAGAAAAAAGGTTTATGAGCTTGCGCAAAAATACGGCGTGCTTATCATTGAGGACAACCCATACGGCGACCTGCGCTACAGCGGAGAGAATTTGCCGAACATCAAGAGCTTTGACGACGGCTCGACCGTTATCTATGCCGGCTCGTTCTCAAAGGTCATCTCGCCGGGAATGAGAGTTGCCTACACGATCTGCCCCAAGCCGATTTTCCAAAAGCTGGTGGTTTGCAAGCAGGGCAACGACGTTCACACAAACATTTGGTCTCAGTATGTTTGCGACGAGTTCATCACCAAATATGATTTTAACGCTCACCTTGCAAGGCTCAGAGAAATCTACACCAAAAAAGCAGATTTCTGCATGAAGCTCCTTGACAAATACTGCGCTCCGGCGATCACATACCACAAAATCGACGGCGGACTGTTTATCTGGTGCGACCTTCCCGAAAGCATAAATATGCCGGAGTTCTGCAAAACCGCAGTGCTCAACAAGGTCTGCGTCGTTCCGGGCAACGCGTTTTTGACAGACGAAAGCCTGCCCTGCAACAGCTTCCGCATCAATTTTTCAACACCGACAGACGAGCAGCTCGAAAAGGGAATAAAGATCCTCGGCGAGCTGGCAAACGGAATGATCTGATTTTTTGATTTTTACAAATATTATATTCTCAAACTACGGCACGGCTTTGTTCTGTGCCGTGGTTTTTTTCTTCCCTTTTCCGCAAAATTTTCAACGCAAGCCGATCGTTCGTGAATTAACCGGCAATTTCGCAAAATTAAAACTTGCAGTTATTTGCTTTTAGTGGTAAAATATTTTATGTATATAATCCCGACAAAGCAAGGAGAGATAATATGGAAAATAATGAAGTAAAAAAAGACGTTGTATTCAGTGCGATCCAGCCCAGCGGAACGATCACCCTGGGAAATTACCTGGGTGCGGTTCGCAACTGGGTCAAGATGCAGGACGAGCATAACTGCATCTACGCGCTGGCCGACCTTCATACAATCACCGTAAGACAGCAAACCGCTGTTATGCGCAAGAATATTCTTGACGCCTATGCGTCCATTATGGCGTGTGGCATAGACGTTGAAAAGAGCCTGTTCTTTATTCAGAGTCACGTTCACACCCACGCCGAGCTTGCATGGCTTTTGAGCTGCTACACTCAGTTTGGCGAGCTGTCAAGAATGACTCAGTTCAAGGACAAGAGCGCGAAGCACGCCGACAATATCAACGCCGGACTGTTTACATATCCGGTGCTTATGGCAGGCGACATCCTGCTGTATCAGGCGGACAAGGTACCCGTAGGCGCAGACCAAAAGCAGCATATTGAGCTTACGCGCGATATCGCGGAACGCTTTAACGGTCTTTACGGAAACGTATTCAAGGTGCCGGAGGGCTTTATCCCCAAAAACGGCGCAAGGGTCATGAGCTTGCAGGATCCAACCAAAAAAATGAGCAAGTCCGACGAAAACGTAAACGGCTGCGTTCACCTGCTCGATACGCCTGAGGTAATTATGAAAAAGTTCAAGCGCGCCGTTACCGACAGCGACGCCTGCGTTCGCTACGCCGAGGGCAAGGACGGCGTAAATAACCTTATGGCGATCTACAGCGCGGTCACAGGACAGAGCATGGAGCAGATCGAAAACGAATTTGCCGGCAAGGGCTACGGCGACTTTAAGGCTGCCGTTGGCGAGGCTGTTATTGAAGAGCTGCGCCCGATCAGAGAGAAATACGAGCAGCTTATCAAGGACAAGGGTTATCTTGAGGAGTGCTACCGCAAGGCTGACGAGATCGCCCTGAAGATCAGCATGAGGACTCTTAGCAAGGTCAAAAAGAAAATAGGCTTTGTTCTGTGATTTTTGAGGTGAGGGCATGACAAAAATTGAGATAAAGCTTTTTGACTTTATAAAAAAACACATTACAGTTATACTTTTTATTATTGCGACAATTATCGGAACAATCATTCATTTTTGCGGGATCAATTTTCAAAGCGACGATTTTAACAGCTTTCTCAACGGCTGGTGGTACAACATCCAGGCAGGCGGCATCAAGGGACTTGCCAACCAAGTCGGCAACTATAACATCCCCTATCAGATCATAATTTGCCTTTTGACCGTGACTCCGCTTTCGGCACTGCACGCCTACAAGCTTTTGTCAATAATTTTTGACATTGTACTGGCAATCAGCGCAGGAATGCTGGTAAACGAGCTAAGCACAAAAAAATCGCCGTTCAGATTTGTGCTCACCTATGCGATCGTTTACAGCTCCATTACAGTTGTGTTCAACTCGGCGTTTTGGGCTCAGTGCGATTCTATCTATGTTTCGTTCATTTTGCTGGCGATATACTTTATGCGAAAGGACAGAAACATTTTGGCGTTTGTAATGCTCGGTCTTTCGCTTGCGTTCAAGCTGCAATTTTTCTTTATCCTTCCGGTTTTCATCTTCTACTACATATTGAACCGCAAGGTTTCGTTCCTCCATTTTTTGATTATTCCTCTGACAGATATCGTTATG
This sequence comes from uncultured Eubacteriales bacterium, assembly GCA_900315605.1. GTDB lineage: Bacteria > Bacillota > Clostridia > Oscillospirales > Acutalibacteraceae > Ruminococcoides. The sequence continues at coordinate 49,707 of OMZU01000007.1, forward strand.
TGCCTGCCTGCGATCTTTTTGGGCAGAAACCCTATTGACATCGTCAAGATCTATGTGGATCAGACAGACTACGGCAAGCTGATCCAAATGAACTGCCCCAACATTTATGCATTTATGTGCGAGGGCACCGACGTAAATAATTACTATATGTTCAAAACAATGTCAATTGTTCTGACAATGCTCCTTCTCGGAATCGCGCTTTGCGTGTTTATCTACAAGAAAATCGACCTTTCCGACGCAAACAACTTTATGCTCACGGCGATTTGGACTTCGTTCACCTGTCTTATGTTCCTTTCGTCAATGCACGAGCGTTACGGATACCTGCTCGATATCCTGCTTATCGTTTATGTTATGGCGTTCGGCAAATACTACTGGGTAGCCGTCGGCAGTAATCTGGTCAGTCTGAGGGGCTATTGTTATTATCTGTTCGGAAATTATTCCGTAGTCAGTCTGCAATACGCCGCCATCTTCTATGTGATCCTCTATGCATACATGACCTTTGTGCTTTACCGCGACGTGATTTCCGGCGGAAAGAAGCTTGATGATACAGCTTCCGCTTCATCAGGCAGCACGTCAACGGGCGACGCACCGGCTTCAACGCCCTCCGACGAAGCCGCGGAAGCAGTTGAAGAAACGGGCGAAGCCAAGAGCGCAAACGTTATTGAGACAGCGACCCAAGGCAAAGCAGTTGGGAACTGACTGATAACAAAACCCGAAACACCGAAATTTTTATAGGCAAAACGGTGTTGCCTGCAATCAAAAAGCCGCACGGTCCAGACTGATTTAACAGTCAACCGTGCGGTTATATTTTTGTTCTTTTTATAATACAAATTTTTCAAGGGTGATCGCGATTCCGTCCTCGTCGTTGCTCTCGCAAACGTATTTGGAAATCTTTTTCACCTCGGTTTCGGCATTTGCCATTGCGACCCCAAGGCCGGCGTAGCCGATCATTGTTATGTCGTTATAGTTGTCGCCGAACGCCACAAGCTCCTCGCGGCTTATTCCCAGCTTGTCAAGCAGCATGTGGAGCATCGCGCCCTTTGAAACTCCAAACGGCATGATCTCCAAAAAATACGGTGCGCTTTTATAAACGTCGAGCAGCCCGTCGTATCTGTCCTTTAGGATCTGCTGGTATTCGTCAAGCTCATACGGCTCGCCTGCCAGCAGAATTTTGTTAAAGTCAAATTTGACAGTCGAAACAAAATCATCGGTAACAACCATCTCTGCCTTGATAACGTCGCGTTCAACATAGGTATAGTCGTTGACCTTGTTGTTGGCGTAGATCTTGTTTTCGTCAAAGGTGATAACGGTGATGTTGCTGTTGCGCAGCACGTTCACAATATCGGGCAAAAACTCAGCAGGAAAACGCTTGCTGAGGATTGTCTGCGAGGTCGAGCAGTCAATTATCCTGCCGCCGTTGAACGCCATAATATATCCCCCAAAGCGGCTGAGCATAAGGTCGTCGGCGATATCCCGGATCCCGATTGGGTGCCGCCCCGAGGCTATTATCAGTTTTTTGCCGCGCCTTTGAGCCTCCAAAAGCGCGTATCTTGTGCGCGGAGTGATCTCTTTTCTGGAATTTGTAAGAGTACCGTCAATATCCAACGCAATTAGCTTGTAATCCATAATCTCACCTGCGATTCTCGGTTTTGTTAGGTGATATGCCATTTCACGCTAATTTTACCACATTACCGCAAAAATTGCAACCGAAGAATTTGACAGTCAAAACAAAATAATTTGCAAACAAAAAATGTTTGAAATTTCGACAATGCCGTGATATAATAAAAAAAGTGTTTTATTATGGAAGTGCAAGCGGAGGTTAAAAAATGAAAGCAGGCTTTGACAATCAAAAATATCTTGAAACCCAATCACAGCATATCCGCGACAGAATAGCCAAGTTCGGCGGCAAGCTTTATCTTGAATTCGGCGGCAAGCTTTTTGACGATTATCACGCATCGCGCGTGCTTCCGGGCTTTAAGCCGGACTCAAAGCTGCAAATGCTCATGCAGCTAAAGGACGAGGCGGAAATCGTTATTGTTATCAACGCCGACGACATTGAAAAAAACAAGGTTCGCGGTGATTTGGGTATCACCTATGATCTTGACGTTTTCAGACTGCTTGACGTTTTTCGCAGCCGCGGCTTGTATGCAAACTCAGTAGTCATGACTAGGTTCTCCGACCAGCCCACAGCAGTGAAATTTGAAAAGCACCTTACCGAAAACGGCATCCGCGTTTATCATCATTTTTCTATCCCCAACTACCCCACCGACGTTGACCTGATAGTAAGCGACGAGGGCTACGGCAGAAACGATTATGTTGAGACCCAGCGCAGGCTTGTGGTTGTCACCGCTCCCGGTCCCGGCTCGGGCAAAATGGCTGTTTGCCTTTCTCAGCTTTATCACGAGCACAAGCGCGGAGTTGAGGCCGGCTACGCAAAGTTTGAGACCTTCCCGATTTGGAATCTTCCGCTCAAGCACCCCGTAAACGTGGCTTACGAGGCAGCCACCGCCGACCTTAACGACGTTAATATGATCGATCCCTTCCACCTTGAGGCTTACGGCGAAACAACCGTTAATTACAACAGAGATATCGAGATTTTCCCGGTGCTCAACACAATGTTTGAGCTGATTTTGGGCAAATCACCCTATAAATCCCCCACAGATATGGGCGTAAACATGGCAGGCAACTGCATAATCGACGACGAAGTAGTTTGCGCCGCCGCCAACCAGGAAATAATCCGCCGATACTATTACGCACTTTCAAACCACACCAAGGGCGTTGGCTCGGCAGACGAGGAATACAAGATAGGTCTGTTGATGAAGCAAAACAAGCTTACCACAGACGACCGCCGCGTGATCGCCCCGGCACTTAAAAAGGCAGCCGAAACAGGCGCGCCTGCCGCTGCGATCGAGCTTTGTGACGGCAGGATCATCACAGGCAAAACCACCACGCTTTTGGGAGCTTGCTCTGCAATGCTGCTCAACGCGCTCAAGAGCCTTGCCGGTATTCCCGAAAATGTTGACATAATCGACGCTGCGGTAATCGAGCCCATCCAGCGTCTCAAGGTCGAGACCTTTGGCTCCAAAAATCCCAGACTCCACACCGACGAGATCCTTATCGCGCTTTCAATGTCGGCTGTGACCAATCCAACGGCAAAGCTGGCGATGAAGCAGCTTCCCAGCCTTCGCGATTCCGACGCGCACGCTTCGGTCATACTCTCGGAGACTGACACGCGCACCCTCAAAAAGCTCGGCATCAACCTTACCACCGAACCGGTTTACGAGACCGAAAGGCTGTACAGAAAATAAGCTTTATCAAAAAATACAAAAGCCAAATACGCATTTTCAGCTCAGAGCAGTTTTGCCCTGAGCTTTTTCTTTGTGGATATTGGTAATAAAACAAAACGGTGTTTTTATTTTTTTGAAAATAGCATTGATAAATGGCGAAAAATATATTATAATAGTATTTGTAAATAAAAAAGCGGGGCTATCGCACAAATGCTCCGTGCAAATTTCATAAAGAAGGAGTGCAAAAATATGTACAGATTGGGAATAGACCTCGGCGGCACAAACATCGTTGCCGGCGTTGTCAACAAGGAATACAAAATCATCTCCAAGGCTTCCTGCAAAACTCAGGTGCCGCGCCCCGAAAGCGAAATTTGCGACAGCATGGCTGAGGTCGCGCTAAAGGCTATTGACAAAGCAAAGCTTACGCTGGACGATATATCCTCAATAGGAATCGGCGTTCCGGGAGCTGTAAATCCAAAAACCGGAGTTATAGAGTATTCCGCAAACCTCTTCTTCCACAACTGGGAGGTTGTGAAGATGATGCAGGAAAGGATCGACAAAAAAATCATCATCGAAAACGACGCCAATGCCGCTGCTTTGGGCGAGTATCTTGCAGGTAGCGCGAAGGGTGCCAAAAACGCCGTTGCGATCACCCTTGGAACAGGCGTAGGAGGCGGAATAATCATCAACGGCAAAATCTACAGCGGCTCTAACTTTGCCGGCGCGGAGCTGGGTCATATGGTGATCGTCAAAGACGGCAAGGAATGTGCCTGCGGCAGACGCGGCTGCTGGGAAACCTATGCTTCCGCAACCGGTCTTATCAACCTTACAAAGCAAAAGATACTTTCCGAAAAGCTCGATTTCAGCTACATGCTCAAGCTTTGCGACGGCGACATAAACAAAGTAACCGGCAAAACCGCGTTTACCGCCATGGTGGACGGCGACCCTGCCGCAAAAGAGGTTGTTGACGAATACGTGGGCTATCTTGCAACAGGTATTGTAAACATCATCAACATCTTCCAGCCCGACGTGCTCTGCGTGGGCGGCGGCGTTTCAAACCAGGGTGAAAACCTGCTCGGTCCGGTTCGCGCGATCGTTGAAAAAGAACGCTACACCAAGCACAACGACAATCAGACAATCATTTGTCAGGCGTCCCTCGGCAACGACGCCGGAATAATCGGCGCAGCCTATCTTGACTGATCTAAATATAATAAACCGAAAAGCCCACTCTGTATTGAGAGGGCTTTTTTACCGTTTTCCCGAAAAAAAAGCGAATTTGCTGCTAGAATTATAATTATGTAAATTAGATAAAATTCCATATCTATTTTTATAACGCTAAATTTTAAAAAGCTATTTATTTTTTTTATCCATTATGATATAATTTATAGAGGTGATAAAAACATGGAACAAAGTTTGTATGATGTTGCAGGCAACGCCGCGCGCGAGCTTTGTGAGCTTGCAAAGCTAAAGCAGGGTGATATTATGGTTGTCGGCTGCTCCTCCAGCGAGGTTGCCGGCGGCACGATCGGCAAAAATTCTAATCTTGAGGTTGCCGCAGAGGTTTTTCGCGGAATTTACGACGCACTTTGCGAAAAAGGCGTTTATCTCGCCGCGCAGTGCTGCGAGCATCTTAATCGCGCCGTTATAGTTGAGCGCGAGGCGGTTCCCGGATATGAGATCGTAAACGTTGTTCCTCAGCCAAAGGCAGGCGGATCGTTTGCAACAACAGCATACCGCACCTTTAAAGACCCCGTTGCTCTTGAAGAAATCAAGGCTGACGCAGGGCTTGACATCGGCGGCGTGCTGATCGGTATGCAGCTCAAGCGTGTTGCCGTTCCCGTAAGACTGAGCGTTAAGAAAATCGGCGACGCTGTGTTGCTTGCTGCACGCACACGCCCGAAATATATCGGCGGCTGCCGTGCTGTTTACGACGATGATCTATAAAGGCAACGCCGCACTATTCACGGCGCACGCCCCTATATCTGTTTTAATAAAACTATTGCAATATTGATACAATCGGGAATAAAGGTGTTTTTAAAATTCTATCTTCCCGACCGAAACTCCACACTAAAAAAGGTGTTGCTTCGCAGCATGGGTAATTAATAAAAACCAAAAGGTCGGAGCGCATCGTGCGTTTCCGACCTTTGTTTATTAAATTGTTTATTAAATTCCCGGTGCTTTTAATACTCTTATTGCTTGTTGAGCAAACGCTTTTTGTACTGTGCCGGAGTGCAGTTATAAACCTTTTTGCACTGCGTTATAAACGACTTGACGTTTGCAAAGCCGTTTTCGATCGCGGCAGAAGAAACTGTTGCGTTATCGTTGAGCATATCCTGAATAGCATTTTCGAGGCGAAGATTTGCGAGATATTCCGAAAAGCTCACCTGGGTCACGCTTTTGAAGTATTTTGAAAAATACGAGGGCGAAAGATTTACAACAGCCGAGATTTCGTCAAGCGGGATCTCGTGCTTGTAGTTCTCATTGATATATGCGATCGCTGTTTTGGCGTAAGAAAAATCACGCTTTGGCATATTGATCGACGCAGACGCACGTCTGAAGCAGATGCAATTGTTGAGCAAAAGATAATAAAGCTTGTTGATAAAAGCGATTTGCAGCAGAGCATTATAATCTTCATTTTCATCAACGGTGTTGAGCTTGTTGAGGATTTTTATGATTTGATCCTTGATTTCGGGAGCAACAGCAGAATCAAAGAAAACACTGTCAATAGACTTGCAAAACATTCTCATATATTCAAACGAAAGCTGAATACACAAAAGCTCGCAGCTTGTTCCGCTGACCGGACGAACAAGATGAACGTCCTCGCTGTTGAGCATGAGAAAGTCGTGTTCCTCTATGATTTTGATTTCGCCGTTGTGCGAACATTCGCTGCGGCCATTTACAACGTATATTATCTCAGGTTCACGATGCCACTGGAGCTCCGTTTTTTGAGTATCAGACGTCATTTTTAAACGCATGATCGTTGCAGGAATATTCTTGTTGTAATTTACAACATCGTATTTGTAATCCATGTATAACCCCATTCCGATTTCGGGATCTTGTTTTGTTCTGACCTTTGCTCTGCTTTTGAAGCCCGAAATCTAATAATATGCATTATTTATACTTTTTTGTTTTTTTGTGTATTTTTCTGCAAAATATCACTTGTTGTATTTTTGTTGCGTTTTAATAATTATATATATATTTTTAATATTAATCTATGTATAATTGTATGTTTTTTATGTATTTATGTTGTATTGAGGTCTTATGAGTTCTCTTTTTGGAAAAACTTCACCGCAAATTATATGTCATTCATTTGGCATAAGAAAAAATTGTTCCTATTCAACAACATCACTGAGCACAGGAAACACCTACAATCTCTTTTATGTCATCAGCGGCAAGTGTTGTGCCGAAGTCAACGGCAAACCTCTGGTGATAAACAAGCGTGAATCCATATGTCTTTATCCGTATTCACAAATCAAGGTTTCCGCAAACAAAGAAGGCAATCTTTCGTACTGCTGGATCGAGTTCAGCGGCATTAGCGCGGACTATATGCTTGGAGAAACTGCGTTCAGAAAAGACAACATTTGTTCCTGCCCGATCGAAATCCCGGAGTTTGAAAGGTTTTTTGATATCCCGGAGAGCAGCGACAAAACAATCGGCTGCCAGTACCGCGCCGCAGGAAAGCTGATGGTGCTTTTGTCATATTACGTTGATTTGTTTCCAAAGGAAGAATCCAAGAGCAACGACTATGTTGACCTCGCGCTGAACTATATTGAAGAAAACTACGCCAATCCGAATTTCAGCGTCAAAAACCTTGCCGAGTTCGTAAAGATCGACAGAACCTACCTATACAGGCTGTTCAAGGACGAAACCGGCTTGTCGGTGATCGACTATATCAACAGACACAGAATATCTCAGGCTGAGTCCATGCTAAGCGATCAGTCCCTTGCGATCAAGGACGTTGCCTATTCGGTCGGATTTTCGGATCAGATGTATTTTTCAAAGGTGTTCAAAAAGCACACAGGCAAAACCCCCACGGAATACAAGCGTTTGATTGTCGAAAAAGGATCGCACGACCGGTTTGGCGAATAATTTGATCCGCACCGGACATACTAACAGCATTATCTGCACGATCTTCTCGACGACCTACGCTTTGCCGACCGGCGACTTTGCACACCATATTATCGAAAACGGCGATATGCCGAAAATATAGGAGGAAAATATGAATCTAAAAGGCTCAAAAACCGAAAAAAATCTTGAGGCTGCCTTTGCAGGCGAGTCCATGGCGCGCAACAAATACACCTACTATGCATCAAAAGCAAAGAAGGACGGCTATGTTCAAATTTCCAAAATCTTTGAGGAAACTGCCGCCAACGAAAAGGAGCACGCAAAAATTTGGTTTAAGCTGCTCAACGACGGCATAGGCTCAACCCCCGAAAACCTGACTGCGGCTGCGTCGGGTGAGAATTACGAATGGACAGACATGTATCCGACCTTTGCAAAGGAAGCCAGAGAAGAGGGCTTTGACGAAATCGCTGCACTGTTCGAGCAGGTTGCAGAAATCGAAAAGCACCACGAAGAACGCTACAAAAAGCTGCTGCAAAACATTGAGGGCGGTCTTGTGTTCTCCCGCGACAGCGACATGATTTGGCAGTGCTCAAACTGCGGTCACATCGTGATCGGCAAGCAAGCTCCCGAAATCTGCCCTGTATGCTCCCACCCACAAAGCTACTTCGAGCTTGCCGCCCAAAATTTTTAATTTTTTACGCCGAGCAGAAACAACGGTTTCAAATTAAGCATCGTTTGCCCGAAAATGCCGACATCTGAAAATCACGTTTTGGGAAACAGATGTTTTAAAAATAATAATCAAAACTTAACCTCAACAATTTGTAGGGGCGACCATTGGTCGCCTGTGCGCCAAACGTTTATGTTTAATGATGATGTATAGGTGAATAACGGTTCTTAAAAAGACGAATTGATATAAAACGAAAGGTTAGTTCAAAGGCGACCAATGGTCGCCCCTACGACTTGTTAAGGAAAACTATAACCATAATAATACAGTCGGGAGCAAAGTTTTTTTAATCTTTATTCTATCTGCCCGACCGAAACTCCACACTCCACACTCCACACTGATAAAAATGTGCGGTGTTGCATAAACTTATTGTAAAAAATCAGCCCACTCTGAGCTTTCAGGGTGGGCTGAACTGCATTTTATCTGAATAATGCTGTCAATAATTACTCGGCATAGCAGAACTGGTATCCGGAATAGTAGGTCACGGTTTTGTTTTCGTCCGAATTGGATACAGGTGCGACTGTTATAACCCATGCCTCGATACCATCGGGAGTATAGCCCTGCTGAACGTCAAGGATCTCAGCACCTGAGCCTGCCTGAGCCTTGACTGCCGCAACAGCGTCTGCGCGGTCGATGTAGTTACTGTCGTCTGCGGATGATGAAGCCGAGCTTTCCGCTTTTGAAACCTCGATTGAGCTTTCGTTAGAATAGCAGAACTGGTAGCCGGAATAATAGGTCACGGTTTTGTTTTCGTCCGAATTGGATACAGGTGCGACTGTGATCACCCACGCCTCGATCCCGTCGGGAGTATATCCCTGCTGAACATCAAGGATCTCCGCACCCGAGCCTGCCTGAGCCTTGACTGCCGCAACAGCGTCTGCGCGGTCGATATAATTACTGTTGTTGCCGGCGTTGTTATCTGCTGCACTGTTGTTGCTGTCGGACGACTCCGCGTTGCCGTCTGCTTGGCTGTTTTCACTCTGAGCGTCGCTGCTCTCGGCGTTGCCTGCGTTCGAGTTGGCAGCGGTGGTTTTTGCTGCGGTTGTTGCCGCTGCTTTTGTTGTTGACGGAACGGTGGTCGCCGCTTTGTCTTTGTCGCCGTTGCCGCAGCCCGAAAGCGCGGCGGTTCCGGTAATCACCGCAGCGGCAAGTATAACGGAAACGATCACTTTTCTGTAACTTTTCATATTAACTCCTCCTAATTATAGTATGTTATTTTTTACAATATATCAGATTGTATTTTTTCTAAAGTTAAGGTCGTAGGGGCGCACCCGTGTGTGCGCCCTATGAAACACCGCACTATACCGAGGGCGCACACATGGGTGCGCCCCTACGCAGCAACGGTTCCCTTAAGTTGTTGACGGTGCGTAAAATATATTTGCAAAAACGTTTTTTTGATAAAAGCCGAAAAAACAATAACTGTTTTCTACCGGGAAACTAACGTTACCATTTAGTCAAGCCTATCTTCTCGGCTTAAAAAACTCGACGTAAAAGAAGGATTTTTTACCATTTTGCCGTTGATGAAGATGTATTCGTCGTCGGTGTTGCCCGAAGCGGCTGCAAGGCGTTCTTCATCAACAGGCTCTGCTTCCGATATAACGTCCACAAAGCTGCCCACATTTTCCTGCATACCCTTTGAAACCATAGAAATTATGATGTAGTTGACTATCAGCGGACACAGCAAAGCCACGAGAGCGACTGCAAACGGGAACAACGCTCCTTTGGCAAAAACAAGCGCGAAAAATGCGCCTGCGCACACAACAGCCACCATGAGCAGGGTGAGTAGATTCCAAAGTATTTTGCCGAAAACCAGCAGCATCGAGTTTTTGTAGATATCCTTTAGCTTCAGCTCGTATGTCACGGACATAAGCGGAACATAAAACAGCATAATCGCCAGCGCAGCCGTAAAGAGAACATACAATGTCATAATGTAGCCATATACAATGTCCTTTTGCGCCATTGTGTAGTAGTACATTATCGCAAAGGACGAGCACGCGCAAATCGCGTAGATTATCACGCCGTGAACGAGAAAGGCTTTTAGGTTGTCCTTGACCGCCCTGAAAAACGTGCTCACCACCGGCACAAAAGCTTTTTCAACTGCATATTTTCTGATGACCATAACAAGTCCGGGCAGAAACAAGGTGGCAGGGATCATACCCAAGCCCCACACTAATATATTGTTAAAGCCCGACAAAAACGCAGCGGCGGCAAAGATCGCTATGCACGCCGCCATCGGCACAGAAAAAAGCAGACCTGCAAGCAAAAGCTGAGGCAGCTTTTTGAAAAAAACAACAAAAGCGCAGGGTGACGCGGCAGATTTATTTTTCATTTGATTCATTCCTTTTGCATTCTATATAAAATATCATAACACAAACAGAGTCGGTTTTTCAATATATTATTGATATATGTTTAAATTACAAAACTGTATTTTTTATAGAAAATTGACATTATTTTATGCTGAGTGCATAAAAACAGAACCTATAGCACAAAAAATCTGATTAAATTTTTGTTAATATTGCATAAACTTTAATTCAATAAAGAATTAAAAAGCAAAATATCTAAAATTTTGCTTGCAATTTTGTGATTTTAGTGATATAGTGAGTATTGGAAGGCATACTATGCCCTCGCGCGGTTTCGGTGCAGAAACCGAAAAAATTTTCAGAAAAGGTGATTAAAGTGAAAAAAACAGTTATTAAGAGAGCTTCTGCTCTCACACTCGCCGCTTTGATGGCGGGTTCCGCACTTGCGGGCTGTCAGTCCGGCGGCGGCACATCTTCTGCTGCAGGCGACGCAACTTCAGCTGCATCTCAGACAGAAGCTCCAAAGGGCAACGCTGCAAACGGCAAGGTTTATTACCTCAACTTTAAGCCGGAGCAGGACGCTGCTTGGCAGAATCTTGCCAAGAAGTTCACAGAGGAAAAAGGCATCCCCGTAACAGTTAAGACTGCTGCCGAGGGTACATATGAGGAAACTCTTACTGCTGAGATGGACAAGCAGGAAGCTCCCACACTCTTCCAGGTAAACGGCCCTGTTGGTCTCAAGAACTGGAAAGATTACTGCATGGATCTTACAAACGCTGACATCACAAAGCAGCTCACATCTCAGGACTTCGCACTCAAGGACGGCGACAAGACTCTTGGTATCGCATACGTTATCGAGAGCTACGGTATTATCTACAACAAGACTCTTCTTCAGAAATATTGCGATTCCGATTTTGCTACAGTAAAATCAATCGACGAAATCAACAGCTTTGAAAAGCTCAAGACTGTTGCTGACGAGATCCAGGCTAACAAAGACGCTCTCGGCGTAAAGGGTGCGTTCACATCAGCAGGTATGGACGCTTCTTCTGACTGGAGATTCAAGACTCACCTTGCTAACCTTCCCATCTACTTTGAGTATAAGGACGAAGGAATCGGCACAACAGACGCTATCAAGGGCACATATCTTGACAACTACAAGAACATCTGGGATCTCTATATCACAGATTCAACCTGCGACAAGACTGAGCTTGCTTCAAAGACAGGCACAGACGCAGAGACAGAGTTCATCAACGGCGACGCTATCTTCTTCCAGAACGGAAGCTGGGAATACGGCGCAGTTACAGAGGGCGGACTCAAGGACGAGGATCTCGGAATGCTCCCGATCTACATCGGCGTAGGCGACGAGGCTAACCAGGGTCTGTGTACAGGTACAGAGAACTATTGGTGTGTAAACAACAATGCTTCTGACGACGACAAGGCTGCTACACTCAACTTCATCAACTGGTGTGTAACCAGCGAGGCCGGTACAGCTGCTATGGCAGACGAGATGGGCTTTGTAATCCCATTCCAGGCTGCTAAGGAATCAACAAACGCATTCGTAAAGATCGACAAGGACCTCACAGCTGCAGGCAAGACTCCTGTATCTTGGAACTTCCCGACAATGCCAAGCGAAGACTGGAAGAACGGCGTAGGCACAGCTCTTACACAGTACGCTGCCGGCACAGGCGATTGGGATGCTGTTGTTAAGGCATTTGTAGACGGCTGGAAAACAGAGGCTGCAAAGAACGCTTGATCGTTTAAAAAATAATAACGTAATTTAAACGTTAGTTTATGGAGGGGGCGGATTCCGCCCCCTTTTGTGTTTTTTGGCAAAACAATATTATTAAAAGATATTTGGGCTGATAGTATTTGAGCCGATAAACACTAAACTCTTAAAGGCAAATATACTTTAGACCCCGCCGTTGATGTCGTTTTATTATAAAAAATAACGCTTCAAAAGGCGGAGAAAGGTGCCCACCGGCACACGGCACGCGGCACCAAATGAGGGTAACATTATGTTTAGAAAACCAAGAAGAAAGCTTTATTTTCTAATCTTTGTACTCCCGACCCTTGCGGCGTTTATAATAGGATTTGTATACCCGTTTTTCCACGGAATATACCTTTCCTTTTGCAACTTCAAAACAACCTCAAACGCAACGTTTGTTGGCTTTGACAACTACATTGCAGCATTTCAAAACGAAGGCTTTGTCCGCTCGTTCTGGTTCACCTGCATGTTCGTTGTCGTGTCAGTCATACTGATAAACCTGATAGCCTTTTTTGTTGCATACGCGCTTACTCTGGGAATCAGGGGGTCGAACATTTTCAGAACGGTATTCTTTGTTCCGAACCTAATCGGAGGTATCATTCTGGGCTATATCTGGCAACAGATATTCAATGCTATTCTAAAAAATTATTCAACCAACCTTGAGCTGAACGCAACGTTTGGCTTTTGGGGCTTAATCATACTTATGTGCTGGCAGCAGGCAGGGTACATGATGATAATCTACATTGCAGGCTTCCAAAGCGTTCCGGCAGATTTGTATGAGGCAGCAAGAATCGACGGAGCAAACAAAAAGCAGGTGCTCTCAAACGTGACCCTGCCGATGATGATGCCGTCGATCACTATCTGCACATTCCTTACGCTTACCAACTCCTTTAAGCTGTTCGACCAGAACCTCGCGCTCACCAACGGTGCGCCCGGCGTTGTGTCGGAAAGCGGAACCATGATATATCAAACCGAAATGATGGCTCTCAACATCTACAAGACCTTCTACTCCAACGCGAACTCGCGCGGTGTGGGACAGGCTGAGGGCGTTATCTTCTTCCTGATCGTTGTGGTTATCGCGCTTGCTCAGCTGTTCCTGACAAGAAGAAAAGAGGTGCAGGCATAATGGCTACAAAGGCAAAGGAGCAAAAACCCAAAAAGAAACAAACTGTGGGAATGAAGATACTCACCATTTTGTTCACGATCCTGTCGGTGTTCTATGTTGCGCCTGTGTTCATCGTAATTATGAACTCATTCAAAACCAACGGCGGCATCAGCGACGGCTTGTTTAATTTTCCGACAGCCGAGACCTTTAACGGACTCAACAGCTATTACACCGGCATGTTCTACGGCAACTTCCCGTTTTACAAAACTATTCTCACCAGCTTTTTCATCACGATCGGCGGCGTTGCGCTGATACTCTTCTGCACCTCGATGTGCGCATGGTATTTGCAGCGTTCAAACACGATCGTGTGCAAAATAATCTATTATTTCTGCATTTTCTCGATGGTTGTTCCGTTCCAGATGGTAATGTTTACCCTCTCAAAAACAGCGGATAACCTTCATCTTAACACTCCGTGGGGTATCCTGATAATTTATCTGGGCTTTGGCGCAGGACTGGCAGTGTTCATGTTCTCAGGCTTTGTAAAGTCTATCCCCATAGAGATCGAAGAAGCGGCAGACGTTGACGGAGCCGGTCCGCTAAAGACCTTCTTCGGGATCGTGCTTCCTATCATGAAGCCGACCTTTATCTCTGTTGCGATCCTGGAAACAATGTGGATTTGGAACGACTATCTGCTTCCATACCTGATCCTCGACAAATCCTACAGAACCATCCCGATCCATATGCAGTACCTCAACGGCAGCTATGGTCACACCGACACCAGCGCGATCATGTCGCTGATCGTGCTCAGTATCGTACCGATCATAATCTTCTATTTTGCCTGCCAAAAGTACATCATAGAAGGTGTAGTTTCCGGCGCAGTAAAAGGCTAACTTTTACGCCGAGCAGAAAGGTTAGTGTAAAGTCAAACCTTTCGTGCCCGAAAATGCCTTTTTTACGCCGAGCAGAAGGGTTAGTGTGAAATCAAACCTTTCGTGCCCGAAAATGCGTTGATTTAGGAATTACGTTTTGGCAAACTTCATCCGGATTTTTTGAACAGGAAAGGTTAATGTAAAACCAAATCTTGATTTCCGGAACATTAAATTGATGTTTAAACGCTTTCGGGTAAACGGCTTTACAATTAAACTGAATAATCTTTAAAAACTTTACGCCGTGCAGCTTTTGCACGGCGTAAAGTTTTTATAAAAATCTCTGATAATATGCCCAAAGTTACTTCTGATAAATCGTGTCGCCGTTAATGATAACAGTCTGCACCTTATCCAAATCTATTATAATGCGGTTGTTTCCCGGATTAAACGGAAAAGCTGGTTTGTATGAGTACTGGAGATGGGTTTTTTCGTGAAAAACTCCGTTATCGTCCGCCGAATGTTCGCCGCCCTCGTTTATAAGGATATAATAAACCGTGCCGTCGTCCATAACAAGCTTGGAATTGCCGTCGTTCTCCGGATACTCAAAGCATCTTTCCGCTCCGTCTCGAATTCTTTCCGCAATGCTGTTGTCGCACTCGCCTGCAAGAGTGATCCCCAGCGGAGAAATAATGATTTTTGAATTTCTTGTGTAATCTTTGACCACATTCGGCATTGTTTTGTTGCTTATATCGCGCTCGATAAGGTTGTTTACGCTTTTGTTGAAATCAAAGCTGATCGTAAAATCCAGGTCGAGTTCTTTTTCCTCGCCCTTGGCAAATACACTTTTGCCCTCATGATTAATCAAAATACATTCGTCGTCTTCCAGTCCGTTTTCTTTTTGAAGTTTGTCGAGCGTAAGCTCAAACTCATAGTTTTCGATATCCATTTCTTCGTCGGTCAGCCCGTCGTCGGACAGAGTTTCCGGAAGCTCCCAGCTGCCGAGGATCTTATCAAGCGTATAACCTCGAACGATCTTATTATTGAAGGTAACCCTTAAATCCCTCAAATCATTTTCACTTTGCGCGGCTCTTAAGTAGTCGGTATAAATACTGAGAGTTTTGCGGTCGTCCGAAAGCTTACAATAGTTTCCGGCTATTGCACCCGCGCTCTCGGATTTTTCTCCGTTGAGTGAATATTCAAAGCTGTTTTTTATGAAAGAATCATATTCTGTATTTACATAAATTCCTTCGTCTAAGATCGGGCTTTCATCCTTGCGGGTCACCTCAATTGCCGAATACGCGATTTCTCCGTCGCTCATTACGCCGAGCAGCTTCACGTTGAGATTGTCGTCGTCTGTCTTGACCTCAACGTTGCCGCCGTCATAAAGACCGAAATCATTCAGCTCTGTGTCTCCTTTCAGGTGATTTCCGAAAATCTGCTGGATACTTCCTGTCGCAAAAGCTCCTGCGGTTCCTCCGACAACCAGTGCAGCGGCGATCAGGATAGCGATAAGCTTTTTGCTGAATTTCTTTTTTCCGGTTTTACTTTCGCTGCCGTTTATATTATCAGTATCGTGAATACGCATAAATACCTCTCCTTTTATTTTCTCAACGTCGATATCCGCCACTTCGGGTGCGGAAACGTCGATATCCATAAGCTCGTCGTCGAGCTCGTTAAAAACTGTTTTGAATGTAGTTTTCACAGCACATAACTCCTTTCAATCAGCTTTGCCTTTATTTTATCGCGCGTTCTCCGCAGCTTGGATTTCACGGTTTCAAGATTTATTTTCATTTCCTGCGAAATGACCGCGACGGTTTGATCGTAGTAATAATGCCTGATCAAAATGTCCTTGTCCGGGTGCGGAAGCTCGGTTATGATTTCTCTAAGCTCGCGGTGCATATCCTGCTTTTCCGCTTCAAATTCAATTGAAAAATCATCCTCGGGATCGTAATCATCAATATTGAGCACAGTCTTGTTATTTAAGCCCTTTAGCTTATTTAATGTGCGCGTTTTGGCAATGCTGCAAATATAACCCTTCAGCTTGCCCTCCTGCACCTTTTCGGCGTTGTTCCACAGGGTCACAAACACATCCGCGACAACCTCCTCGATATCTTCCTTGGCAAGGCTGCCCTTTGCGGTGTTGTATATTACAGTTGCGGCAAACCGCGAGTATTTTTCAATGATCTGCCCCAACGCTTTTTCGTCATGTTGTTTCAGCTTCTCTGCAAGCTGTTCACTCATTTGAGATCATCCCCTTTGCTGTGTTTTGAAACGTTTCTATCTATTATAACAGCCAAAAACCTTGTTTGGGTGCAAAAACCGGAAAAAATTTCTTTAAAAACCTGCTTTTTTTTAAAAGGCTGCGCCGGTTTGGATTCTTTTGTGGAATATTCATAAATTAATGCACGAATATTTGGCAGGCAGATATTTTGTTAATTCTAAAAAAGAAATAAAATTGATATGATTTTCACTATAATAATAAATGTATAGATATCGGCTATTTTATTACAAATCAAACAGGAGGATAACACATGTTTAAGGTCAAAAAACTACTTGCTCTGCTTTTGGCAGCGTGTATTGTGATGACTGTCGGCGTGGTTGCTGCAAGTGCTGCCGAGGACGACAGCGACGAAGTCGGCGCAGGCGGGATCACAGTGCATTGCTACAGTGAAGCAGGCGCACCAAATATTTATTACTGGAACAGCCTGCCGCAAAATATTACGACAAGCTATCCCGGTCCCAAGATGACCGCCGAGGGCGACAACTTCTACAAGTACACCTTTAATAATGTAACAAAGATCAACATGCTTTTTATTATCAACGGTGTCCAGTCTGCTGAACTTACCAGACAAGTCGCAAACGTCGGAGATACCGGTGAGTGGTGGTACATGGACGGCAGATGGAGAAACAAAAAGCCCGATCCCGACGACGATTGGGTGAGGTCCGACCTCAGAGAGGATTCGATCTACTTTGTAATGACCACCCGTTTTTATGACGGCGACACAGGCAACAACGTTCATTGCTGGGACGACTCCAACGCCGGCAACCCCGACAGCGACCCGGCATGGCGCGGCGACTTTAAGGGTCTTATCGACAAGCTCGACTACATCAAGGCTCTGGGCTTCTCGGCGATCTGGCTCACGCCTGTTGTTACCAACGGCGGCGGCTATGATTATCACGGCTACCATTCAATGGATATGACCACGGTAGACGCCCGTTACGAAAGCGACGGCGCGACCTATGACGATTTGATCGACGCAGCTCACGAAAAGGGCATCAAGATCATTCAGGACGTTGTATGGAACCACACAGGTAACTTTGGCGACGCAACGCTTTGCCCGATGTTTACCAAGGAATACAATACCATTCAGGATCTGGGAAACCCCAGCTCAATGAAGGTAATCCCCGGCAGCGAGCTTGACCAGGCTTATCCAAACTATGACAACCTCAACGGCTCGGCACAGTTCCAGGCTCGTCTTGACATTCTGCAAAGTATCCACAGCAGCACTCACAACATGAGCGAGAACTATCACCGCGAGACCGCCGGCGGCGGCTGGGGTCAGCCTCTTGAGCAGTACGCTTCGATCGAGGGCGACTGCCGCGACCTCAACACCGAGAACCCGAACGTTGCAAAGTTTTTGACAGACACATACCTTGGATATGCTGACAGAGGCGTTGACGCTTTCCGTCTTGATACCGAGAAGCATATCAACCGCTGGACGCTCAACAGCGCGTACTTCCCCAAATTTACCAATATCCCGAATTTCTACATCTTCGGCGAGGTTTGCGCAAGATGGAGCGAGTGCATCAACGAGGGCGGTCAGTCCGACTCTCCGTTCTTCTACACCTGGAAGGAAACCGCAAGCCCCTGGACAAGCAACTGGAACAACAACTTCTCGGGCTGGTCAACCAACTTCCAAAACTCCAAGAATCACTATACCCAGTACTCAACAAGATCGGGTATGCCTACAAGCACAAACGCGCTTCTCAGCGGCATGAACTATCATACCCCTGACTACAGCAAGGCTAACGGCACAGGCGTAATCGACTTTACAATGCACTGGAACTTCTACAACGCGAACCAGGCGTATAATACCGCTTTGGGCGAGGATCAGTACTTCAACGATTCCACCTGGAACGTTGTTTATGTTGACTCGCACGACTACAGCCCCAACGACTGCCAGACTGTCCGCTACAATGCCGGCACTCAGGCTTGGGCAGAAAACATGGATCTTATGTTCACCTTCCGCGGAATCCCCTGTATTTACTACGGCTCAGAGGTTGAGTTTATGAAGGGCGCGGATATCGACGTAGGTCCCAAGAAGCCTTTGGCTCAGACAGGACGCGCTTACTTTGGTAATTATCTTGAAGGAAACGTAACTGCAACTGATTTCAGCCAATACACCGCGAGCGGTGCTGTTCAGCAAACACTTAATTCTCCGCTTTGCGTTCATCTTCGTCAGCTCAACGCGATCCGCCGAGCTGTTCCGGCTCTGCAAAAGGGTCAGTACAAGACTGCTTCGGGCAACATGGCGTTTGTTCGCCGCTACAAGAGCGGAGGCACCGACAGCCTTGCCTGCGTTGCAATTTCAGGCGGAGCGTCATTCAGCGGACTGCCCAACGGCAGATACGTTGACGCAGTTACAGGCGACGTTCAGAACGTTACAAACGGTTCACTTTCAGTCGGCAACATCGGAAAGGCAAACATGAGAGTTTATGTATGCTGTGCTTCCGGCTTCACAGGAATCAACGGCAAGATCGGATCAACCGGTTCTTACCTGAAATAAGCTCTTAGCAGAGCAGCGCGTATACGTGCATTATACAACAAACCTAACAAAAAGGTTACCGCGAATATCTCGCGGTAACCTTTTCTTTTAATCCGGGAATAAAAGTTTTTTTGAAAATCAAACGTCAAATGCCCGACAATACCTCCGTTTGTAAATACTCTTTTTTACACACCGCCGTTGATTACGGTAATTGTTATCGGTGTGGTTCAGATAGGCGGGCGAGAGTGCCCACCGGCACTTTTAATCCGGGAATAAAAGTTTTTTTGAAAATCAAACCTTATATGCCCGACAATGCTTCCATCCGGAAATAACATTTTTTACACAAAACTTTTGACGCCGCCGTTAATCATCTGTGAGGTTCGGATAATATCAACGCTGCATTGAGTTTGACAAAACAAAGCGTTAATTAAGTGTTGCATTTAATCACTTTAATATAGTGGCATCAAAGACAATGATAGCATAAACGAACCCGGATGGGTGTTTGATGAGTAAAATATCGTTTATTACTTTTTGTGTGGAATATTACGCCAAACACACACTCATAAAACAAGAGACGAAGTATATAAGCTTTTTAAATCCGAAAAGGTGCTTGATTTGCTCAAGGATGATTACGACGATCTGCACGATATGAGTATAGAATATATGATGCAGATGATGAATATTTAGGAGCGGCGTAAAAATGATTGTTTATCACGGAACTACTTTAGAGATACAAGAAGCCAAAGGTTTTCACTTCTGAAATCGGCGTATGATTTCAGCGATAAGAACAATACAGAAAAAATCGCGGCAAAATTGCTTTATGAGATAAAGTCGGCAAAAGAAAAACAGCAGCGTGACCACTGCTGTTTTTAGTGCGATTGTCCATAATGGGCTTATGAAAGGATTATGTCTTAATCATAATAGCATAAATAATAATATCATATGCTCTATTTTTCAATTCCGTCGGTTTTGAAGATGAAATCCACTTTGCCTTGGGCGTCTTCGCTTATGCCGCTGTAGGATCTGTAGCTTTTGGAAGCCTTGGACATCGCCTTGATTCGCTCAATAAGCGACTTGATATCTCCGTCGGCTGCTTGTTTAAGCTTATCAACGCCCTGCTCCTTAAATTCTTTCATGCCTTCGTTAAGCTGCATAGAACCGTTTTCAAGCTGAGCAACGCCTTCTGTCAGCGCACCCGAGCCTGAGCTGAGGGTATTGATGCCGTTCAGCAGTTCTCCCATGCCGTTGTCAAGGGTTTTTGCACCTTCACCAAGGGCGACCGCGCCGCTTTTCAGCTTGGATGAGCCATCCTTTAGGGCTTCTGTTCCGCTGCCGAGCGTATCCGTTCCGCTCTTTAGCTGACCTGCTCCGCCGTAAAGCGAGTCGATACCGTCCTTTAACTTCTCGGTACCGTTTTTGAGTGAGCTTGTTCCGCTTTTCAGAGTATCGGTACCTCCGAGAATATCCTTTGCGCCCGTGCTCGCCTGATCTACGCCGTCGATATATTGCAGTATGCCCTGATAGAAGGTGTTGTAGCTGTCAAGCTGGGTTTTGAGTGACTCCAACGCATTTCTGCCGCTTACTATCTTAGCCTCGCCCTCTGAGATTTGAGCAACCACCTCTTCGGACTTCATGTTGCTTTCTATGAGTGCAGCTGTCTGCTCCTCCGTCTTTTGGTCTACAGTGCCCTGCATACCGGTCATCTGTGTGCTGACTGCTGAGGACACCTGCGCCTGAACCTCGGCTTCGATCTGTCCTGCCGCTACTGCCGCGTCGTACTGATCTGCGGTCATATTGAGTCCGGCTGCAGCTAGTACGCCCTCCGTTACCTGCTTTCTGACAGCATTTTCCACGCCCTGACGAATCATGTCGCTCTGGCTGTTCACCGTTGCGGTAACGGTACTGAGCGCGGTCTGATACGCCAGCTCCTGAGCTTTTTCGTCGCTCAGCGAGGCAATTAGCGCGGTAAGCACGCTGCTGTAATTATTTATGGTAAGCTTGTCGGTGGTCAGTCCTGCCGCTTCTATCTGAGTATCCGCAGTTGAGAGCAAGGTCTCAAACACCTGCTTTGCACCGCTTTTAAGACTGTCGCTGTTAGACGAGATCTTATCAAGACCGCCGGACAGCGTTGCGATATAGCCCTGTAACTGAGCAACTCCGTTGTCAAGCTGAGCTGCGCCGCTAACAACCGAGTCTGCGCCGTTATTCACCTGAGCTGCTCCGCTGTACAGCGAACCCGCTCCGTTTTGGAGCGAACTTGCGCCGCTTTGAAGCGAATCCACTCCGCTGTCGAGCTGAGCCGCGCCGCTGCTGAGGGAATCGGTACCGTCCGCCAAAGTGTCCGTTCCGTTTTTAAGCTTGCCTGCGCCTGCTTTCAGCGCGTTCACGCCTTCGATCAGCTCGCCGGATTTATCAAGCAGAGTGCTGAGTCCATCGTAGAGCTGAGAGCTGCCGTCGAGCAGCTTATCTGTAGCGTCGGTCAGCTTGTCAAGCTCTTCGGAAATATCGCTCATCTTGCTGTCAAGCTTGCTCACATCCAAATCGCTGAACACGTCGTTTGCTGCGACCGTCAGTGTTGTTGCAAGCTCAAAGTTCTTTACGTCCGCAGTGATCTCTACTGAGGATGGAATGTTGAGCTCGCTGCTTTTGAGCTTTAGGCTCTCCTGCACGCCGGGAAGTGCAAAGCCTGCAACATAAGTATGGCTGCCGTCGTTTATGACCTTGCCGTTGCTGACTTTAACATTGCTGCACTTTTCATTATCGAGCATCATGCCGGTCATCATTACAAAGGGAACATAGATTTTTTCGTTTTCGCCGTTTATCTTGACCGTTTCGTACTTGCGGTTGGAATAGGAGATGCGTATCGTCAGCTTTCCGCTTTTGCCTGCAAGCGACTTTGGCTCGACTGTCTTGCCGTCCAGCAAATACTGTATATTTACGCCTACGGGAAGCTCCGCCGTGCCTGTTCCTCGGTAATATATATCACCGCCGTTCGTGTCCCACTCGCAGGCGTTGTTTTCGTCAATGGTAAAGCTTCCGTCGCCCTTGACCACTTCTATATTTTTGAGATTGCTTTTGTCTTTGAGCTTTTTATTGCCGTTATTGCTGATCCAATCGCTTACAATGACCTTGCCCGGCGTACCATGAGCGTCTGCGATCACATACACGGTCTCTTCCTTATTGTAGCTCTTATTGTGGCTCTTGGCTGCCGTTTCAGGGGCAGAGGTCTTTGCGTCACTGCTGCTCTTTGCAACAGGCGACGCTCCTGTGCTTTCCGCACCTGCGGCATATGACGCGGTCGCAACGCCGCTGCACAGTATCATCAGGCTCATTGCCGCGGCAAGCACCTTTGGCAGAATTCTTTTTACTTTCATAATCTTACCTCCTTGCTCTTGGGTTTGAAGCCAAGAGTCGTAACGCCGATAACCTTGTCAAACAACATGAACATGGCCGGCAAAAATAGAATTACACTGAACATACTGATGATCGCGCCTCGGGCCAAAAGCCTGCAAAGCGAGCCGATCATATCGACGTCCGAATAAAAGGCGACGCCTACCGTTGCGGCAAAAAGCCCCATTGCGCTGACCACTATCGAAGGTATCGAGGCGGAAAGCGCGGTAATTACCGCTTCGCGCTTGTCGCGTCCCAAAAATCGCTCGCGTTTATACCGGGTGGTCATCAATATAGCATAATCTACTGTCGCTCCCAACTGGATGGTGCTTATACAAATCGGAGCGATAAACGGCAGCGAGTTTCCCGTAAAGAACGGAATACTCAGGTTGATGAATATTGCCAGCTCGATCACCGCTACAAGGATTATTGGGAGCGAAATGCTCTTTTCCACCAGAAGAATGATGATGAAAATAGCGGCTACGGAAATGACATTGACCGTGGCGAAGTCAACTGAGGTTATATTGACCAGATCGTTGGTACAGGCGGCTTCGCCCACCAAAAGTCCGTTTTTATCGTAACGCTTGATTATTTGATTCAGCTGCTCCACCTGACTGCCCATCTCGGGGGTGGCGGTGGCGTATTCGGAGCTGAGAATTATCATTTCCCACCGGTCGCTTTTAAAAATCTTTGATACGGATTCCGGTACCATCTCCTCGGGTATCATGGGACCTATGACGCTCTCTAAGCTAAGGGCAAACTTTATGCCGTCCGTATTTTTAAGCTCGTCGGTCATGCTGCGCACATCCCTGTCCGAAAGCTTCGAGTCCACCAACACCATATGGGTGTTGGTCATGCCGAATTCTTCCTTTAGCTTGGTGTTTGCAACGACGTTTGCCATGTCTCTCGGCAGGCTGCGCGAAATATCATAATACACTTCGTTATTGGTCTGATTATATCCGTAGAAAGCAGGTACAGCCAATACGCCGAACAAAATAAGAAAAACAGGGAATAGTTTTACCAGAACGCCCGCAAGCTTTTTGGTTGGGGGGATCAGCGGACGGTGCATGGTTTTATTGAGCGGCTTATCGAGTGCCAGTATCATGGAGGGCAGGATGGTTACGCAGCCGATAACGCCCAGCAGCACACCCTTTGCCATAACTATACCTAAGTCGCGTCCAAGAGTAAAGGTCATAAAGCACAGCGCGATAAAGCCTGCTATGGTCGTAACAGAACTGCCCAGAACAGAGGTAACGGTCTCGCTGACAGCATTCGCCATAGCCCGTTTGTTATCGTCACACCGCTCACGCTGCTCGCGGTAGCTGTGCCATAAAAAGATGGAGTAGTCCATTGTTACCGCCAGTTGCAGCACCGCAGACAGTGCTTTGGTTATGTATGAGATCTCGCCCAAAAAGAAGTTTGAGCCGAGATTGTATAAAATCGTCATTCCGATGCTTGCCAAAAAGACAAACGGGATAATAAAATTGTCCATGAACAGCATCATCGCGGCAACAGCCAGCACGACCGCTATTGCAACATACAGCGTTTCCTCGCGCTCGCACAGGTCGCGCAGGTCGGTGATCATCGCCGAGATCCCCGAGACAAGACAACTTTCGCCGGCTATCGAACGGATCTGTGTTATCGCTTCCATCGTTTCGTCCGACGAGCTGGAAGAATCGAAGAACACCGCCATCAGGGTATCGTCGCCCGCGTTGAACACATCGTAGATGTTGTCCGGGAGCAGCTCCTTTGGGATAGACGCTCCGGCTATGTCGCTGTAGCACAGCACCGTAGCCACATGGTCTATCTTTTTGATTTTCTGTGCTGATTCCCTCATTGTTTTGTCATCAGCACCCTCAAAAATCAAAAATGAAAACGCACCCTTGCCGAAGTCCTCAATCATGTACTCCTGACCCTTGACCGTGTCTAAGTCGGAGGGAAGGTAGTTGAGCATATCGTAATTGACGCGCGTCGTCAACATTCCTATGACTGACGGCACCAGCAGCGCAAGCGATATTATCAAAATCACAACGCGGCTTTTTACCACTGCATTTCCGAGTTTCATGCCATGGTCACTCCTTTTCTTCTTTCATTTTATTACAGAGAACAAAAGAAAAAAACAGACATTTATAATTTCGTGACGGAAAACTGGGCAAATACCTTGTTTTGTCTAATTAATACTAAACTCAAATAAAAAATAGACAATCTTTGCGGTCTATTTTCCGCAATACTTCGTTGTCGTCCTTGCAAGGCGACAGCCTTGCGGCGTCCTT